>JBCCVT010000040.1:0-15817 GCA_039195015.1 Pseudomonadota bacterium | reverse complement strand
GTCGGCGTCGGAGCGGAACGATATGCGCACGTTTGATCATGACCGGCGGCATAACGCATGTCGCCGCGCCTGAAAACCCCTTTTGATTGACAGCGTCATGGACTGCGGGTTGGCTCTGGCCATGACGTCGCTCTGGTCCCTGCGCAACTACCGGTATCTCTTTTCCGCGTCAGCCATCTCCAATCTGGGCGATGGTGTGTCGGCATTGGCCTTTCCCTGGCTCGCAACACTGATCACCCGCGATCCGGTACTGATCGGGTTTGTCGCCTTTGCGGGCCGGTTGCCCTGGCTTCTGTTGTCGATCCCGGCCGGGGTCTGGACCGATCGGATGGATCGCCGACGCCTTATGGTACAGGCGGATCTGGTGCGCATGGCGCTGACCTGCGGCGTCATTGCTTTGATCTTTTCGGTGCCCGCCTTCCCGCCCGATCAGGCGCTGACCTATATCGCAGCCCTGTCCGCGCTGGCCTTTCTGCTTGGCAGCGCCGAGGTGCTCCGCGACAACGCCGCGCAGACGGTGCTGCCGTCGGTCGTGCCCAAAGCCGCCCTGGAACGCGCCAATGGCCAGATCTGGAGCATCGAGCACATCATGGGCTCGTTCATTGGCCCGCCGCTTGCAGGCGTGTTGATCGCTTTGGCCGTGCCAGCGCCCTTTGCGCTGGATGCGGTCAGTTTCGCGATGGCAGCAATACTGGTCTGGTGCATGGCGATGTCACCCCGGCTGGCGCCCGCGCGCCAGTCGGCCTGGATCGAGGCGCGCGAAGGCATCGCCTGGCTCAGATCGCACCGGACGATCCTGCAGCTGGCGATCATGCTTGGGATCATGAACGCGCTGGCGCTGATGACCATCACGATCCTCGTGCTTTATTCGCAAGAGGTTCTGGGGCTGGGTTCGGCGGCGCACGGGCTGTTGATGACAGCCGCCGCGGCCGGCGGCGTCGCGGGCGGCATCCTCTGCCCCGCGATCGCCGCGCGGTTGGGTCAGCGGCGCGCGCTGATGGTCGCATTGCCACTTTTGGCCGGATCAATGGCAATGATCGGCCTGGTGCCGGCCGTCTGGGTCGTGGCGCTGGCGCTCTTTGCCGAGATGTTCGCGGCTGTCTTGTGGAACGTGGTCACCGTGTCATACCGCCAGCGCCTGATCCCGGATGCGCTTTTGGGCCGGGTGAACAGCCTTTACCGGTTTTTCGGCTGGGGCCTGTCGCCCTTTGGCGCACTGATCGGCGGTGCCGTAGTCGCGATGGCCGAGCCCTCGATTGGCCGAGACCTGGCGATCCGGCTGCCCTATGTGCTCTGTGGTCTGGGCATGGTTATTGTCTGGGTCTACGCGATGCGGCGGCTGCATCTCTAGCACCAACCGCTTTCCGCTTGCACCCGGCGTCATCGCGGCGCAGAGGTGACCTATGGATCGACCGGCCGCCTCCCCCATGCAGACCGACCGCGCCGAGGCGCCGTTGCTGGCGGCCGGGCTGGTGCTGTTGGCCTCGGCCTTCATTGCGGGCACCACGCTTTTGGCCAAGGCGGCGGGCACAGATGCGCTTGGCCCGGCGTTGCACCCGCTGCAGGTCAGCCATGGCCGGTTCCTTTTTGCCTTTCTGCTGATCAGCACGACGGTCGCGATGGTGCGTCCGCACCTGGTGCGCCCGCATTGGGGCTGGCATATCGGCCGAACCTCTTGCGGTTGGGCGGGCGTGTCGCTGATGTTCGCAGCGGTAGCGCATATCCCCCTGTCCGACGCCACGGCGATCAGCTTTCTGAACCCGGTCTTCGCGATGATGCTGGCGATCCCGCTTTTGGGCGAACGCGTCGGCTGGGTGCGGTGGCTGGCTGCCGGTATCGCCCTTGTCGGCGCGCTCGTGCTGCTGCGCCCGACGCCCGCGAGCTTTGAACCAGCGGCCCTTCTGGCCTTTGGCGCGGCCTGCGTCATGGGGCTGGAGCTGATCTTTATCAAACGGCTCTCGGGGCGCGAACGGCCGTTGCAGATCCTCTTTTTCAACAACGGGCTGGGGCTGACGATCGCGACCCTCGCGGTGCTGTCGGTGTGGCAGATGCCGACACCTGCGCAATGGGCGGCACTGGCAGGCGTCGGCGGTCTCATGGCCTGCGCGCAGGCGTGTTTTGTCAACGGCATGGCACGGGCCGAGGCGAGCTTTGTTGCGCCCTTCAGCTATGCCACGCTGGTCTTTGCCACGCTTTATGATCTGCTGATCTTTGACGTGGTCCCAGACTGGATCAGCATCACGGGTGCCGCGATCATCCTGACCGGTGCGGTTCTTCTGGCCTGGCGCGAGGCGCGGGCCTCGCGCCGGGCGGGCGCGTCGTGACCCGGGTCAGGGCTTGAGCCGATAGCCGGTCTGCAGCATCCGCCATGCGGTCACGGCCACGGCGGTTGTGGAAAGAAGGCAAATGACAAACCCCAGGATGGGCGAGCTGTCCGACACCCCGATCACGCCATAGCGCAGACCGTCGATCAGGTAAAAAATCGGGTTCAGATGCGTGACCTCATAAAGCACCGGCGGCAGCGCGGCGACGGAATAGAACGTGCCCGACAGGAAGGCCAGCGGCGTGATGATGAAGTTGGTGATAGCGGCCATCTGATCAAACTTGGTGGCAAAGATCGCCGCCATGATACCCAGCCCTGCCATCAGCGCCGAGCCCAGCACCACAAAGCCCAGCGCCACCAGCGGATGGGCGGGCAGGATGCCCAGCGCCAAAAGCAGCCCAAGGCCGATCGTCAAGGCCACAAGCGTCCCGCGCGCCACGCCGCCGCCGAGATAGCCGAGCACAAGCTCGAGCGCGGAAAGGGGCGGCATCAGCGTGTCGACGATGTTGCCCTGCACTTTCGAGATCATGATCGATGAAGACGTATTGGCGAACGCGTTCTGGATCACCGTCATCATCAGGATGCCCGGTGCAAGAAAGGTGACGAACGGCACGCCCATCACATCTCCGCGCCGCGGACCAATGGCGATCGAAAAGATCATCAGGAACAGCCCCGCGGTCACCAGCGGCGCCAAAAGCGTCTGCGTCCAGACGCTCAGGAACCGCTGCACCTCGCGTATGAAGAGCGTGTAAAGCCCCAGCCAGTTCACCCGTCCGAACCGCCGGACGCCCATGTTTCGCGATTGCTGCACCTGCCCGCCTTCCTTGTGTTGCGCCGCCCGCGACATCTGGCACGGATCCGCGCGAGACGGCTTGTAACTCGGATCGCAGTGACTAGAATAGAGCGCTGACGAAGAATTTTTTGGCGGCCCCAAGCGCGGCCGCCTTTTTAGCTAGAGAGGCAGTGTATGTCCTGGACCGATGAGCGCGTCGAGTTGCTCAAGAAAATGTGGGGCGAAGGTCAGTCGGCCAGCCAGATCGCCAAGGAATTGGGCGGTGTCACGCGCAATGCGGTGATCGGCAAGGTGCACCGGCTGGGGTTGTCGAACCGGACCGCCGGGGCGCCGGCGGCCAAGCCCGAAGCCAAGGCCAAGCCCGCGGCTCCCAAGCCCGAGGCCAAGCTCAAGGCGGTGCCGAGGCCCGAACCCACTCCGGCGCCCGAACCGCAGCCGCAACCGGCCGCCGAGGTCCGGACTTTGCCGATCCGCAAGCAGATCATTCCGGCCGGCCAGCCCCTGCCGCCACAGCCTTCGGCCAACGAAATCAGCCCCGAGGCCCTGGCCAAGGTCAACGAGGTCGAGAAAAAGTCGCGCAAACTGTCGCTGATGGAACTGACCGAGCGCACCTGCAAATGGCCCGTTGGCGACCCCGCAACCTCGGATTTCTGGTTCTGCGGCCTGCCCGTTCAGCCCGGCAAGCCCTATTGCGAGGCGCATGTGGGCGTGGCCTTTCAGCCGATGTCGTCGCGGCGCGACCGGAAACGGTAACGTCTCCAAGCGGCCCTAGATGTCCAAGGGGCGTCCCGACCCGGGGCGCCCCAATTTGTTTCGATGCGGTACGAAAGGGCACCGGATGGAGGATCTCTGGCTGGAGCGCGCAAAACGGCTCATGGCCCTGGCGCAGACCGGGCTCAATTTCACGCAAGATCCCTTTGATCGGGAACGGTACGAAGAGGTTGCGGCACTTGCCGCCGCGATGCTGGGTGATCTGGGCCAGGTGCCGGTTGCGCGCATCCTCGACCTGGTGCCGGACTATGCCGCGAACTATGCAACACCCAGCGTCGATGTGCGCGGTGCGCTGATCGAGGATGGCCGCGTCCTGCTGGTGCAGGAGCAGAGCGACGGCCGCTGGTCCCTGCCCGGCGGATTTGCAGATATCGGCCTTTCGGCGGCAGAGAACACCGTCAAGGAGGTGCGCGAAGAGGCCGGGATCGATGTCGACGCGCATCGCCTGATCGCGGTCCGCCACAAGGCGCGGCATCCCTATCCGGCGGATACCCGCGATTTCTACAAGTTCAGCTTTCTGTTGCGCCGGTCGGATCGCGCGGCACCGGTTGCCGGATCAGAGGCGCAAGATGTCGGGTTTTTTGCCCCGGACGCGCTGCCTCCCTTGTCCGAGACACGGGTTATCGCGCAGGACATCGCCGCAGCCTTTGCCGCTCATGCGGATCCGGATGCGCCCACCCTGTTCGACTGATGTGGAGCCTTGCAGCGAGCGGCACCCGCTGGGTCTCGGATGCCGCTCTCGAGACATGCGGGCCGGGTTTGAGGGGAGCCTGCACGTCTCCGCTCGAAACGTGAGTGGCGAGCGATAACAGGGAGATAGGGATCTTCTCTTAAGGTTGGAACGGCCGCTCGCGCGAGTGTGACAGACGGCGACACCGCGTGATCGCGGTGCGCTGCGCGCCGGGCAGCTTCAGCGCAGGATCGGAGGTTTGTCGGGGTCCATGCCCGGCGCGCCGGGCCGGTCAATCGGTTCGGCAGGTCGGGGAAGGTCGAAGCGCAGGCCAACCCGCGCCAACCGCGACGCCATCGTGTCGGCGGCCGCGAAAAAGCCCACATCGATCGTACCAGCCTCGACACCCGAAAAAGCCAGCGCTTCGCCTGCGGCACGTGCCAAGGCGGCCTCGGCCCCGTCCACCGCATCGACAAAGCCCAGCATATGTCCGCGCGCGCCGGACCGGTAGGTGACGCCCACCAGATAGGCCATGCCAGCAAGTCCGGTGGCCGTCGCCAGTTTGGTGTCGAGCGATGACAGCAAAGTCTCGGGCAGGTCATGCGGGGCCGTGACTTCGGCGATTTCGGTTTCGACGGCGTCCGGCGCGGCCTTGAGCGTCTCGGCCAGCCAGCTCATCGATGCCGCGTCGAGCAGGATCGAGGACGGCGCGACCTCGAGGTTCAGGCCCAGACCCATCCCGGCCTCGGCCAGCATGCGCGCGATCTCACGGCCCGACAGCGCGGCATAGGCCGCGGGACCCCCGGCAAAGGCCGCAAGGCGCTCGGTCCGGTCAAAGGCCAGCACGACGGCCCCATCGGCCAGATCGAAGGTCTGCGGGCTGATCTCGTCACCGCGCGCCTCTTCGGTGAGCAGCAGAAAGAGCTCGGCATCCGCGACGCGGGCGTAGAAACGCAGGCGCGCGGCATCGTCGTCCGGTGACGCCTCCATCGCGGCGTGTGCGGCGTCAATGGGGGTCTGTCCGGCGTCGCCGGTGCCGTTTGCCGCATCTGTCATGCGAGAACCTCACGAATGCGGGCGCGAAGCGCGGGCAGCAGCCCGGCCTCGAACCACGGGTTTTTCTTGAGCCACCCAGTGTTGCGCCACGACGGGTGCGGCAAAGGAAAGACCGTGGGCGCATGATTGCGCCAGCCTTGAACAGTCTCGGTCACACCCGCCCGCGTGCCCAGATGCCAGCGATGTGCGTAACCACCGACAAGCAGCGTCAGGGGCATGTCGCCCAGGTCCGCCATCACCGCACCATGCCAGGTGTCGCCGCAGACTTTGGGCGGCGGCAGATCGCTGCCCTTCGCATCATAGCCGGGAAAGCAGAACGCCATGGGCACCACCGCGAGCCGTGACCTGTCATAGAAAACATCCTCGCCGATCCCCATCCAGGCCCGCAGCCGGTCGCCGGAAGGATCGGTAAAGGGACGGCCGGATTTGTGAACCCGCGCGCCCGGCGCCTGACCCGCCACCAGAATGCGCGCGCCGGTGCGAAACCAGACCACCGGTCGCGGGTCATGCGCGGTCTCTGTGGCGGCAAAGCGATCGGCGCAAATGCGGCAGGCGCGAATGCGTGCGGACAGATCGGTGGCGGCGTGAGCAGTCATCGGGTCACGGCATAGCGCATTTTGCCCCGGGCACAACAGCCGCGCCGACACAGTCATTTTTCCAAGTGTGATCAAGGCTGTTGTCGGAGTGGCCCAAATCGCTTTACGGTCGCGAGAAAAGATCAGGGACAGTCGCACCATGTATCGCGTTTGGAACTTCGTCACCGAATACTCTCTGCTATTGCTGATGGGGGCGGTGATCGCCCTGATCTGGGCCAATTTCATCGACGCCGAGAGTTATCATCATTTCGTGGAGTTCAAGATCTGGTCGGACGGCCCGATCGGGCATCTGCACGATGGGCACCGCGAATTGACGCTGCATTACCTGGTCAATGACGTACTGATGGCGCTCTTCTTTGCGATCGCCGCCAAGGAGGTTTGGGAGGCGGTGATCCTCAAAAACGGCTCGCTGCGCGGGAAAAAGGCGGCAACGCCGCTTTTTGCGACGGCGGGCGGCATGTTCGGCCCGATCGCGGTTTATCTCGGTCTTGCCGCCATGCTCGGGTCCGAGACCTACAATGCTGTTGCCAATGGCTGGGCCATCCCGACAGCCACCGATATCGCCTTTTCCTATCTGGTCGGGCGGCTGGTTTTTGGTGCGGGGCACCCGGCGGTGCGGTTCCTGCTGCTGCTTGCCATTGCCGATGACGCCGCCGGGCTGATCATCATCGCGGTGTTCTACCCCTCGGGTGATCTGGCGCCCGAGTGGCTCCTGCTGTCTGTCGCGGCCGCGGTCACGGTCTTTGTCCTTTTCAACTGGCTGCCCCGGCAGCGCGACCGGCACCAGCAGGACCGGCCAAACTCGACCTGGGTCCGTCAGGTGCTCAGCTTCTGGCCCTATCTCGTGGCCGGGTGCGCCAGCTGGTACGGGTTCATGATGGCGGGGCTGCATCCGTCGCTGGGACTGCTGCCAATCGTGCCGACGATTCCCCATGCTGACCGCGCGTTCGGCATCTTCGCCGCAGCCGAACGCCATCTGACCGACCTGCTCAACGAGATGGAGCACGCGCTGAAGAAACCGGTCGAGGTGATCCTGTTCTTCTTTGGCCTGATGAATGCCGGCGTCGAATTCAGCGCAATGGGCGACGCGACCTGGCTGGTGCTGGCCGGGCTTATCATCGGGAAACCCTTTGGTGTGCTCTTATTTGGCTGGGTCGCGGCGAACCCGCTCAAGCTTGGGATACCTGCGGGCATGCGGATCATCGACCTGTTCGTCATTGGCTGCGTGGCCGCCATCGGCTTTACGGTGTCGCTCTTTATCGCGTCAGTGGCCTTCCCGGCAGGCGAGGTGCAGGATGCGGCCAAGATGGGCGCACTCTTCAGCTTCGCCGCCGCGATTTTGAGTCTGGTTGCAGGAAAACTGTGTCGGGTGCAGAAACAATCGATCTGACCGATGCGTGACCGCGCGCGCCTGTTGCGCGGTCAAATCGGCACGTTGGGACAACAGGATGGGAGACCCCAAGCCCGTTGACGTTGGAATTTTGTTTCACAATTAGACATAATGTGGACAAAATAGGTGGATATCCCGTTAAGACAGATCTGCTACAGAAAGGTCGCCAATCGGGCGCAAGAGCCGATGGCCCAACCGCAATGAGGCAAGGCAAGCCCAGGGATCCGGGCGCCGGAGCAGGAGATGCTGGAGTTCGACAATGTCAGCAAGTCCTTCTGGACAGGCACGCAGCGCAAGGTGATCCTTGAGCGCGCGTCCTTTCGGATTGAGCTTGGCAAGTCGATGGGCATCCTTGCCCCCAACGGCACCGGCAAGACCACGCTGGTGCGCATGATGGCGGGGCTGGAAAAACCCGATGAGGGCGAAATCCGCCGCGGCTGCAACGTCTCGTTTCCGCTGGGGTTCATGGGGGGCGTGGTCAGCCGTGTTTCGGCCATGGAAAACGCCCGCTACATTGCCAAGCTCTACGGGCTCGATCCCGACTATGTGGAAAGCTTTTGCCGGTGGCTTTGCAATCTGGGCGAATATTTCGATCAGCCGCTCGGCACCTACTCATCGGGGATGAAGGCACGATTCACCTTCGCGCTGATGCTGGCGCTTGATTTCGACATCTATCTGATAGACGAAGGCATGCCGTCATCGACGGATGCCGAATTCAACAAGAAGGCCGGTGCCATCCTCGAGGAACGGCTGCGCACGACCACGATTGTGATCGTCTCACACCAGCCGCGCGTGCTGGAGAAATTTGCCCGCCAAGCCGCCGTTCTCATGAACGGGCGCCTGCATCAGTTCGAGACCTTGGAAGAAGCAAAGCAGCTCTATGACTATGAAACCCAAGGCTAGGAAATTCCGCATAAAACGCGTGCCAACCAGCACGCAGGGCGCGCTGCGGCAAGGGGCAAAGGCGGCCGCGAAGGCAGGCCTGGGCATGGCCAATGACGCGGCTGCGCGCGCGGCCAAACCGAAACCGACGATCCCGGTCGCGGGGGCCAAGGCCGGGTTGCCGGACAAGGCCGCAAGAACGCAGCCAGAGGCCAGCGATCCCGGCATTCCGATGACCGGCCAGGTCGAAAACACGCGCGAAACCTCGGCCGAGGTGGATATCGAAGAGATCCGCAAGGAAGGCCTCACCGGCCGGCAGTTGCGGCTGGCCCGACGGATCGCGCAGAAACACAACTTGGCGCCGACCTCGGATTTCGACGCTGTGCGGCTGCTCCGCAAAAGTGGAATTGATCCGTTCCGGCACACGAACATGCTGGAACTGGTCGTCCCCCGCGCCAGTCCCGAAGAACAGAAAACCAGCACCGGTAAGGTACAGCTGCCGCAGACGGTTCCGTTCAAGGAAACGCTGCCATCGACCGAGCTGAGCCCCGCACAGCAACGCGAGCGCGAGATCATGGCGATCCAGCGTGACATCCTCGCGCGGCGCCGCAAGAAGCTGATGGCACTGATGGCGCGGCTGGCCTTCTTTGTCCTGATCCCTACGGCACTGGCCGGATGGTATTTCTACGAAGCCGCGACACCGATGTATTCGACAAAGTCGGAGTTCCTGATCGTGCAGGCGGACAATGCGGGCGGATCGGGCCTCGGTGGGTTGCTGACCGGCACGCAGTTTGCCACCAATCAGGACAGCATCGGCGTCCAGTCCTTCCTGCAGTCGAAGGAAGCCATGCTGCGGCTTGACGCCGAGGCCGGGTTCAAGGCGCATTTCAGTCAGGACTGGATCGATCCGATCCAGCGGCTTGAGGAAGACGCCTCGAACGAGGCGGCCTACAAGGCCTACAAGAAGAATGTGAAGATCGGCTATGACCCGACCGAAGGCGTCATCCGGATGGAGGTTGTGGCGGCCGATCCCGAAATTGCGGCGGAGTTCTCTCGCCGATTGATTTCTTACGCCGAAGAGCGCGTGAATGACCTGAGCCAGCGCAAGCGTGGAGATCAGATGAAGGACGCGCTGCAAAGTTTCGAAGCCGCCGAAGCTGAACGTCGCGCTGCGCAGGAGGCGCTGGTTCAGTTGCAGCAACGCGGCGCGATCCTCGACCCCGAAGGTGTGATCGCAAGTCTGCGCAGTCAGATTAGCGGGCTCGAGACGCAGCTGCAGGAGCGCGAGCTGGAACTGGCTGCCCTGATGGATAACGCGCGCCCCAACGCCGCCCGTGTGGCCGGCGCCGAGGCCGATATCCGCCGGATGCAGGAATACCTGACCCGGCTCAACGAACGCATGGTCGATGCCTCGAAAGGGGAAAACTCGCTGGCCCAGCTGAGCGTCCGGATCCAGATGGCCCAGGCGGATCTTGCGACACGCGACATGATGCTGCAATCGGCGCTGCAACAGGTGGAACAGACGCGGCTCGAGGCGAACCGCCAGGTGCGGTATCTCACGACCGCGGTTTCGCCAGTGTCGAGCGAAGAGGCGAGCTATCCGCGCAAGTTCGAGAATACTGTTCTGGCGTTCCTGATTTTCGGTGGTATCTATCTGATGATTTCGCTGACTTCGTCCATCCTCCGGGAACAGGTAACTGCCTAACATGCATCATGTTTCAGTCGCTGATCTGACGATCGGCAATGACCAGCCGCTGACGGTGATCGCGGGGCCATGCGCGCTTGAGACCGCCGATCATGCGCAGATGATCGCCGGACATATGAAAGAGGTCTGTGCCGCCGCGGGCGCGCAGTACATTTTCAAGGCGTCTTATGACAAGGCCAACCGCACGTCGATGGGCGCGGGACGCGGCATGGGGATCGATAGCGGGCTTGGCGTTCTGGCCGATGTGCGCGACGCGGTCGGAGTACCTGTTCTGACGGACGTACACGCGCCCGATCAATGCGCCCCGGCCGCCCAGGCCTGCGACGTGCTGCAGATCCCGGCCTTTCTCTGCCGTCAGACCGACCTGCTGATTGCGGCAGGCGAAACCGGCGCAGTCGTCAACGTCAAGAAAGGGCAATTCCTGGCCCCCTGGGACATGCCCAATGTCGTGGCCAAGATCGAAAGCACGGGTAACCGGCGCATCCTGCTGACCGAACGTGGCAGCTCATTTGGGTACAACACGCTTGTGGCCGACATGCGGGCCCTGCCCGAGATGGCCAAGACCGGCTATCCGGTGGTGATGGACGCCACCCACTCGGTTCAGCAGCCGGGCGGCAAGGGCGGCTCGACCGGCGGGCAGCGCGAGTTTGCGCCGGTGATGGCCCGTGCGGCAGTGTCCCTTGGCATCGGGGCTGTGTTCATCGAAACCCACCAGGATCCCGACACCGCGCCATCGGACGGACCAAACATGGTGCCGCTGGACCAGATGGCCGCTCTGATCGATTTTCTGATGAGCCTCGACCGGCTCGCCAAGGCGAACCCCATCCGTATTTGACCGCAAACCCTTTGAAAGTGACCTCATGACCCAACCGGCCGAGACCTGCACTCCGAACACCTGGGCGTTCCTGCGCGACGCGATGATCAAGCCGACCGGCTTTCGCGAATATGATGCCCGTTGGAAATACCCCGACGAGATCAATCTGCCGGGAATGACAGCACTTGGACTGGGGCTCGGGACTCAGATCCGCAGGCACGGCATCGAACCGGTCATTGCAGTGGGCAACGACTATCGCGACTATTCGCTGGCGATCAAGAACGCGCTGGCGATTGGCCTGATGCGCGCGGGCATCCATGTCAAGGATGTCGGCCCGGCGCTGTCGCCGATGGCATACTTTTCGCAGTTCCATCTGGATGCGCCTGCGGTTGCCATGGTCACGGCCAGCCACAACCCAAATGGGTGGACCGGGGTCAAGATGGGCTTTGAGCGTCCGCTGACCCATGGACCTGATGAGATGGCCGAGCTGCGTGATATCGTCCTGGGCGGCAAGGGTGAGGATCATCCTGGCGGGCGTTATGAATTCGTCGATGGCGTCCGCGAGGCCTATATCGACGATCTCGTCGGCGATTTCCGGATGAGCCGCCCGCTCAAGGTGGTCTGCGCGACCGGCAACGGCACCGCAGCCGCCTTTGCGCCCGAGGTGCTCGAGCGCATGGGCGTTGAGGTCGTGCACAGCCATACCGAGCTGGATTACACCTTTCCAAACTACAATCCCAACCCCGAGGACATGCACATGCTGCATGACATGGCGGACACGCTGAAAGCCTCCGGCGCCGATCTGGCATTGGGATTTGACGGGGACGGCGATCGCTGCGGCGTGGTGGATGATGAGGGCGAAGAGATCTTTGCCGACAAGGTTGGCGTGATCATGGCCCGCGATCTCAGCAAGCTGCACGCCAACGCGACATTTGTTGCGGATGTCAAATCAACCGGGCTTTTTGCCAGCGACCCCGAGCTGCAGAAGAATGGCGTGCGCGCCGACTACTGGAAGACCGGGCACAGCCATATGAAGCGTCGGGTCAAGGAGCTCGGCGCGCTCGCGGGGTTTGAGAAGTCAGGGCACTACTTTCTGGCCGAACCGATCGGTCGCGGCTATGACTGCGGGATGCGTGTTGCGGTCGAAATCTGCAAACTGATGGATCGCAACCCGGACATGAAGATGTCGGATCTGCGCAAGGCGCTGCCCAAGACCTGGTCGACGCCGACCATGTCACCCTTTGCCGCCGATACTGAAAAGTATGACATCCTCGAACGGCTGGTCGACAAGCTGGTCGCCCGGCACGCGGCGGGCGAGCCCTTTGCCGGTCGCGCGATCAAGGAGGTCGTGACCGTAAACGGCGCGCGGGTGATCCTCGACAACGGCAGCTGGGGGCTGGTGCGCGCCTCGTCCAACACACCGAACCTGGTGGTGGTCTGCGAAAGCAGCGACAGCGAAGACGAATTGCGCGCGATCTTTCATGAGATCGATGGCGTCATTCGCACCGAGCCGGGGGTCGGAGACTACGACCAGACGATCTGAGCGGTCATCTCGCCTGATCCGGCGCCGACGCGGCACCAAGTCGAAGGCGCAGCGCCATCGTCGGACCGGCCCCATGGCGCCGCGTTCCGGGACGCTCGGTGCATTGGGGCAATCGGCTCGCCAAGTTTGAGCGATGCATCGCTTCGCGGCCCGACAACAGCGTGGTCTGCGTTTCACTCGGATTGGATGCGCCCAGCCGCCAATGATCAAACGCTCGCCCGTCCGGCAGCCCGCCCAAGAACAACCGCCGACAAAAGCCCGTTGCCTGACAGATAGCCGCTGTCTCCGGACCCCGAAACGCCGCAGGCTGCACCGCCTCCGGCATAGAGATTGTCGAACACGCGCCCGTTCTTGTGCAAAACCTGACCCTCTGGTGTTGTGACAAGACCACCTTGCGTGTGAAAAAGCGCACCGGTCACACGCACTCCGTAAAAAGGCGGGCGCAAGGGCGGGGTCGAGAAACGGCGTCCAAACGCGTCGCGTTTGTCGGCAAGAACATCTGAAAGCGTCCCGACCAACGCCTCTGCCGGTACATCAATTGCATCCGCCAGTGCCTGATGGCTGTTGGCCTGCAGGATCGCGCCCTGGGTCTCGGCGGTCTTGAAGTCCTCGAATTGTCGGGCAATGCCCGCGATGCGTTCGTCAAAGATCGTGAAGGCGATACCACCCGGTTGAGCCAGTACGGCGCGGGCTGCTTCGGAATATCCCTGGGATTCGTCCCAGAACCGCTGACCGTGCACGTTCACCTGCACGCCGCCTTCGGTGATGACCGCCCAGGTGATCAGAACACCATGCGGATGCGCCACGTTTCCATGACCCTGATAGGCGCCCAAATGGCGTGTCCGGGCGCCGAGGGCCGCGCCCCAGTTCACGGCCTCGCCCCGATTGCCGTCATGCCCGAACCAGAGCGCATCGGCGATCTCGGGCATGTGGCCCGCCACCATCTGACGGTTTCCGCCGAACCCGTTGCAGGCGAGGATCAGTTTGCGGCACGCGATACGCTCGATGTGGCCGTCGGGCGTCTCGACGGTTACACCGGTGATCATGCGATCTCGGTTATGGAGCACCGTGGCGCGGCGATGAGTGACCACGTCAGAGCCCGCCCCCCGTGCAGCCGACAACAGTGCCACGATCAGCTCGCTGCCCGCCCGCGATGGCAGACCATGCATGCGGCGACGCGAATGACCGGGATAATCAAAGTCATCCACCAGCGAAAAAGCCATCCCATGCTGGTCGCTCAACCAATCGATCACCGGTCCCGCGCCTTCGGCCATGGCCTGAACGAGCGCAACATCGTTTTCGCCCTTCGCCTTGCGCTGGATATCCTGGGCAAAGAGCTCGGGTCTATCCTCCACCCCGGCCGCGCGCTGCAATTTAGTCCCGGCTGCGGGAATGAGCCCCGCCGAAAGCGCCGTTGAGCCTGATGGTGAAGGATCTGCCTCGACAATCAGCACCTCCTGCCCGGCTTCTCGCGCAGCGAGCCCCGCCACCAGACCGCAGGCCCCTGCCCCGATGATCAGCGTTTCGACCCCGATGTCATAGCCATCCGGGGGCGGCGGCGCGATCTCAGCCATCGCGCCCCTCGTAGGCCGCGCCTTTCTCGAGCATGTCTTGCGTGCCAAGCCTTGCGTTCATTGCGTTAAAGTCGAACATCCGATCAGCAAAGGGCTGGTTCGATCCGGCGGCTTTGAGGCTGGTGTAGTAGGCCTCGGCCGTGTGGGCGAGCGCACGGACGATGCCACCGGGGAAAATCACAACGGAATATCCGAGCGCCTGAAGGTCATCTGAACCGGTGATTGGCGTCGCGCCCCCTTCGACCATGTTGGCGAGCAGGGGCGCGCGATCCCCAAACGTGCGGGCGATACCCGCCAATTCATCACGTGTCCGCGGCGCCTCGATGAACAAAAGATCCGCGCCAGCGTCGAGATAGGCCCCGGCGCGGTCGAGCGCGGCCTGAAAGCCCTCGACCGCGATGGCATCGGTGCGTGCGATGATGAGCGTCTCGTCCGATCGGCGCGCATCGACCATCGCGGCGATCTTACCCGCCATTTCAATTGTCGGGATCAGCGACTTGTCGGCGAGGTGCCCGCATCGCTTGGGAAAGCTCTGATCCTCGATTTGCAACGCAGCGGCGCCGGCGCGCTCGTATTGCCGCATCGTGCGCTGCGCGTTGAGCGCATTGCCGAAACCAGTATCGGCGTCAATGATCACCGGCAGGTCCACCCGGTCGGCGATCAGCGCCATGGTGTCGACCATTTCACTGACCGAGGTGAGCCCGATATCCGGCCGCCCGAGCCGCGTATAGGCCACGGCAGCACCGCTGAGATAAAGCGCCTCGAACCCCGCCGCCGCCGCGAGGTTGGCCGTCAGGCCGTCATAGATGCCCGGCGCGACAAGGATCTCGGGCGCGGTGAGGCGGGTCCGCAGGCTCATATCGCGGTCTCCAGAGCGGCAAGCGCCTCGGCGCAGGTTATCTGCCGGGTCACGCTGCCAAGCGACAGCAGCGTCGCCGCATGCACATCGTCGCGAAACGCGGCACATCCATCGGTCAGCATCGTTGTGTCGATATTGCGTAGATGCGCGTCGCGAAGGGTCGACGCGACCCCGCCGTTCGTGACGATACCGCCGACGATCAGGTGTCCGATGCCAAGCGCACGCATTATGTATTCCAGACGCGTCTGATAGAACGCTGAATAGGCAACCTTTTCAATTGTATAGTCGGCAGGGGCAAGGGCATCGACCAGCGCGTGGCCAAACGCGCCCGGCGCGAAATCGCCCGCGCCCAGAAACGGGCGCAGCGCTTTGAGATGCGGTGCGATCAGGGGTGATCCCCCCGGGCCGGGCACCAATGTAAACTGTGCTGAGATGTAGACCCCTCCACCCGCGCGCAGAGCATCAACCAGCGGACGGATCCGCGCAGGCAAGGCCAGGATCGCCTCGGCTGTTTGGCCCGCCCGACCGTAAGCGCCTTCGGGATGTAGAAAATCATTCTGAAGATCAATGGTCAGAAGAGCTGTCTGAGCGGGGACGATCCCAGCTGCGTCATCCATGTCTCACGCCTCTCCTGTTTCAATGATGGTGTTGCCAAAGCGATCCACGCGACCCTTGAGCCCGGGATCGATCAGGACCGTCGTGTCCGGTTGTTCCAATATGGCCGGTCCGGTGATTTCGGTGCCGACGGGCAGTGCCAGGCGGTCATAGATCGCGGTGTCGTGCCAGGCATCGTCAAAATGCACGCGGCGCATCCGGGTCGGGGCGACGGTGCCTTCCGTCT
>JBCCVT010000039.1:0-16049 GCA_039195015.1 Pseudomonadota bacterium | reverse complement strand
TCGGGGTTCAACGTCTCGCCGAACGAGATTGAAGACGCGATTTCGGTCATTCCGGGCGTCGTGCAGGTGGGTGTGATCGGGATGCCGGATGACAAGACCGGAGAGGCGCCCGCCGCGTTTGTGGTCAAGAATGACGATGCGCTGGATGCCAACGCGATCATCGAAGGCTGTCGCGACAGCCTGACGAATTACAAGATCCCCAGACGGGTCGAGTTTGTCGATGACGTGCCGGTCACGCTGTCGGGCAAGGTACTGCGGCGGGAGTTGCGCGAGTCCTATCTGAAATAGCCGGTCACGGTTCCCAAAGAGCCAAGGCCCGTCCTGCATTGCCGCGCCGGCCGGACCCGGCGCGGGCCGATCGCCGTTTAGAGCCCTGCCGCGCCCAGGTTATGGCCCGGTTCATGGCTTGCGGTGTGCAGATGGAGCGGCTGGTTGCGCAGGCTGGCGAACTCGATCAGCAGATCGGGCCCGTGCAGCCGGTAGTAGATCGGGCCGCGATCCAGGTCCGCACCGGCCCAGATGAACCGGGTCGCCTCGAGGTCGCCGGCCTGTAGCCGGGCGCGTCGCGGCTCGGCGATGGCCGCGGCAAAGGGTTCGGCGGTGTAGACCTCGATCAGGCGAAGCGCCATGTCGCGCTGCGATTGCGTCATGTCCGAGAGCGGCAGGCCGCGCGTGTCGCCATCATATCTCCCCTCGCGCCCTTGCAGGGTCAGGACATTCCCGGGCGACTCGTCATTCACCAGCGCGGTGGACCGGGCCGAGCTCGACAGGTCGGTATAGAGTTGGCGTCCGAGGACCTCCTCCTCCTTCAAGACGACGAGGCCCTTGTGAGGTCCGGACGGCACCGTGTTGGGCTCGGACGCGAAGGCGTTTGGCGTCGCGGAGAGGATCTGGTCGCCGATGAGCGTGATGCTGATGCTCAGGTGGTGACCTTCCCAGCGCCAGCCCCAGGCGCTGCCCGGTTGCGGCGTACCGAAGATCATCAGCGAAAACCGTTCGCGATTGCGGTCGGGGCTGCCCTTGCGCCATTCGTCGCGCAGGATGTCCTGCTGGAGCATGATGTTCTGGGCTTTCTCGAACCCCTCGGCGCTGAGCGCGGTCGCGAGCAAGGCAAGGGCGGCCTCTTTTTGGGCCGGGTCCATGTCTTCGAGCGCGAGGCCCGGCGCGCGCCGGGATCCGAGCATATAGTTCCACCCCGCGCGCAGCGGGTCGTTGAATTCAAAGAGCGCCGTTTGCTGCTGAGCGGCGCTGAGGGTGGCGAGGGCGGCGGTGGCGCGCGACAGCATTTCGGGGGCAGCGGTGGCGGCCCGGGCGCGGACCGAGGTCAACGCGGCCAGTCCGGCCGTGGCAGTGGTTATGAAGGTGCGGCGATTGAAGGGCATGGCAGGCTCCTTTGATGACCGATAGTCCAAGTGTAGGCAGCGCGGCGGCAGATGCCAGCGCCTCGCCGAAAGGTGATCGAAAGGGGCGGGGCTGCGCCTGTGTTGCGGTTTCGGCGCTGCCCCGGATCAAACGCCAGTTCTGGCGGCGCGCAGCATCGCGATTGCGGACGGGCGCGGGGGGTGCGGAAAATGCGCCAGCCGATTGATTTCCTTGCCGGACTATGTGCAAGGCTGCGCTGATGAGACACGGAATGCCCTTTGCGCGCCCGGGCGAGGCGGTCGGATTGCTCGGCGGATCCTTTGATCCGCCGCATGCGGGGCATGTGCACATCACGCGCGAGGCGATCAAGGCGTTCGACCTGGGGCAGGTGTGGTGGCTTGTCAGCCCCGGCAACCCGCTGAAGCGGCGCGGACCGGCGCCGCTGGCCGATCGCATGGACGCGGCCAGGGCGATCATGCGGCATCCGCGCGTGACCGTGACCGATATCGAGGACCGGATGCGCACGCGGGTGACGGCGGACACGCTGGCGGGGCTCTATCGGCTTTACCCGCAGGTCCGGTTTGTCTGGCTGATGGGCGCGGACAATCTGGCGCAGTTCCATCTTTGGCGCGACTGGCATTTCATCATGGAGACCGCGCCGGTCGGGGTTCTGGCCCGGCCGGGGGACCGGATCTCGGCCCGGATGTCGCCGGCGGCCCGGCTTTACCGGCGGCAGCGCATCGACGGGCAGGCGAGCCGACTGCTGTCGCGGGCCGATGCGCCGGCCTGGTGTTTCGTCAATGTGCCAATGCTCGACATGTCGTCGACGGCGCTGCGCGAAATGGCGCAGCGGTCAGCGGCGGAGACCGGCGGAGGCCAGACCTGATCCGATGATCAGCGCCAGCCCGGCCCAGGTGAGCGCATCGGGCAGGTCCTGGTAGGCGACCCAACCCAGCGCGGTGGCCGCGATCAGCTGGAAATAGACAAGCGGTGCCAGATGCGAGGCGGGGGCCCGGGAATAGGCATAGAGCAACAAAAGGTTGCCGGTCATCGAAAAGCCCGCGCTTGCCACCGTCAGGACCATCGTCGATCCGGTGAGGGGTGGCAGCGCGGCCAGCCCTGCGGGCGCCAGCACGACCGCGCTGACGATGAGCTGCGAATAGATCAGGGCAAGCGGCGTGCCCCGGTCGGCGAGCCAGCGCGAGGCGGTGAGGTAAGCGCCGTAAAACGCGCCGGCGAGGACGGCCCAGAGCAGTCCGGCCGAGCCTCCGAACCCCGGGCGCACCACCAGAAGGACACCGCAGAACCCCGCCAGCATCAGCACGGTCCGGAGCGGCGTGACCTTTTCGCGCAAGAACACGGCCGAGAGCGCGTAGCTGATGATGGGCCCGACAAAGAACGCTGCAAAGACATCGGCGATGGGTTCGGTTCTGAGCGCGGTCTGGATCGACAGGATGCCACCGGCGATCAGCAGGGACCGCAGCCAGATGCGCCAGTCGCGCAACAGTCCGTAGGCCGATGGCGACACCAGCGGCAGCAGCAGTGCGGTTCCGATGGCAAAGCGGCTCCAGGCCACGAAAACCGGCGTCGCGGCCCCGCTTTCGGTCAGGAGCTTGCCGGCGAGATCTCCGGCCGGGATCATCGACATCGCGATGAACATGAGTGCTGTTGTCCGCCACATGAGTCTTCGCGGTAACACATGGGTGACGCAGGCAAAACCCGTGTTTCAGAGGTTGCCTGCCTTGAGGTTGTCGGGTTTAGTGCGAGCATGTCTCGGACGCTGACACGGCGACATTTGCTGGCAAGTCTCGGGGCGGTCGCCGCGGTGACCGGACCGGTTCGGGCAGGCGCCATGGAATCGTCGCTGCGCCCGCTTGCACGACCCGAAGATCTGCGCCGGCAGCTTGGAGCCGAGGGCGTCATCTCGCGCTTTGGCCTGTCCGGGGTTGTGGCCTGCGCGGTGGCGGATGTGAAATCCGGGCTCGAGCTTGAGGCGGTGCGGGGCGATATGCCCCTGCCGCCAGCAAGCGTCGCCAAGGCGCTGACGGCGGTTTACGCCATGGATGCGCTGGGGGCGGATTACCGGTTCCAGACCCGGCTGCTGGCCAGCGCGCCCATCAGGGGTGGGATCCTTGAAGGTGATCTGATCCTTCGGGGCGGTGGCGATCCGACGCTGGACACGGACGATCTGGCGACCCTTGCGGCCGGGCTGAAAGAGGCCGGCCTGCGGGAGCTGCGCGGGCAGTTCATCGTGGATGACAGCTTCTTGCCCTTTGCGCGCACGATCGATGCGGGGCAGCTCGATCACGTGGGCTATAGCCCGTCAGTGTCCGGCATCGCGCTGAATTTCAACCGGGTACACTTCGAGTGGAAACGGTCGGGCGGCAGCTATGCGGTGACGATGGACGCGCGTACGGCCCGGTATCGCCCGGATGTCTCGATGGCGCGCATGCGTGTCGCGCAAAGGTCGCTGCCGGTCTACACCTATGCGGACAAGGGCGATTTTGACGACTGGTCGGTGGCGCGCGGGGCTCTGGGCAATGGCGGGGCGCGGTGGCTGCCGGTGCGCAAGCCCGCGCTTTACGCAGGGGATGTTTTCCGGACGATGGCCCGTGCCCAGGGTCTTGTCCTGCCGAAGACAACGGTGCGCGAGGGCAAGGCAGCGGGCCTGCAGACGCTGGTCATCCACAACAGCGCGCCGTTGCCGGTGATCCTGCGCGGTATGCTGAAATATTCGACCAACCTGACCGCAGAGATGGTCGGCATGACCGCCAGCGTCGCGCGCGGCACGCCGCCCGGGAGCCTGCGCGGCTCGGCCCAGGTCATGAGCCGCTGGGCCGCGACCGAGCTTGGCATGACCGGCACCTCGATGGTGGATCATTCCGGGCTGGGCAGCACCTCGCAGATGACCGCAAATGACCTGACGCGCGCGCTTGTCCGGATCGGGCAGCGCGGGATTCTGCGGCCCTTGCTGAAACCTTTTGTTCTGCGCGGTGCCAATGGGCGCGAGGTGAACCCGTCGACGCTGCGGGTGGATGCCAAGACCGGGACACTGAATTACGTGTCGGGTCTGGGCGGGTTCATCACCGCCTCGGACGGGACGGATATGGCGTTTGCCATCTTCACGGCGAACCCGGAGGTGCGCAAGACGATCCGCCGCGAGGACAGCGAACGCCCGCAAGGCGCGCGCGGTTGGAACAGCCGGTCACGCCGCCTGCAATCGCGGTTAATCGAGCGCTGGGGGCAGATCTACGGCAGCTAGGCGACGGGCCGTTTCCGGTTCATGTGGTAGGTCAGCGCGCTGCGGATCAGCATCCCGATCGCGTCGGGCGGCGGTGCCGAGGGATCAGGCAGCATGACCGCGCGATTGCCGTCATAGCGGAAGGTATCGGGAAACAGCGCCCGGAAATCGGCGATGACGGTTGTCTGACAATGGGTGAAGACCGCGATGCCGCCCTCTTTGGGGATGCCGAGGCGGATGGTCGTGCCGGATCCCGTCTCGTGCGTCAGATAGGAAGGCTGGCCCCATTTCAGCGTCTCATGGATCGAACCGACGCCGGGCGTTTTTGCCGCGGTGTCGAGGATCAGGCGGCGCAGCGCCAGCAGGCCGGCCCGTGATGCATCGGGAAAGGCCGCGAATGCGGCCGCCACCGCCGCGTCGGCAAAGGGCGGGTCCGAGGCCTCGGCGGTCTGTTTCCGGGTGTCGGACACGGGCGCCACGGCTCAGATGACGTGCCGCGCCCGCGCTCCGCGTTCGATGGCGGCGGCGTGGAGCCGATCGATGTTGAGCTCGTATCGGATCTCTTCGAGCAGGCGGAGTTCGGTTTCGGCGAGGCTGCCATCCGCGGCGGCAACATCGCAGGCGAGCGCATAAGCGGTCTCGTAGAGACGCTCGGGCAGGTTCTCGCGCAGGAGACCAAAGAGGGCATCAAGCCCTTCTTCCTGTTCGAAGAGGTCGAACACGATCTGCGCGGTATTGTTCAGCCGGTCGATGTCATAATCGGCGAATACCGGCAGCATGTTGACCGCAGACTGGATCTTGACCAGTTCGGCCGTGCGGATGTTTTCATCCGACGCCGAGATGGCAACCATAAGGGCAACGAGGCAGTCTTGCGCGCTGAGGACATGGGTTTGAGTTTCGGTCACTGGCATGGTCGTCCTTTGGCTTCGGTCTTGGCGCGAGAATATTGACGGCGCTGCGCCTGCACAATAGGTAGCGGCGCATTCATGCCGAGCATTTCGGCGCCATTTTTCGGAGAACAGATATGTCCGAGTTGCGCGACGCTGCCCTTGCCTCGAAGGCCTGGCCGTTCGAAGAGGCGCGTCGGGTGCTCAAACGCTACGAAAAGGCGCCGCCCGAGAAGGGCTATGTTCTGTTCGAGACGGGCTATGGCCCGTCGGGGCTGCCGCATATCGGCACCTTTGGCGAGGTCGCGCGCACGACCATGGTGCGGCGCGCGTTCGAGTTTCTGTCCGACATCCCCACCAAGCTGATCTGCTTTTCGGACGACCTGGACGGCATGCGCAAGGTGCCGGGCAATGTGCCAAACCCCGAACAGTTGCAAGACTACCTGCAGATGCCGCTGACATCGGTGCCGGATCCGTTCGGCACGCATGAGAGCTTTGGCCACCACAACAACGCGATGCTGCGGCGGTTTCTGGACACGTTTGGGTTTGACTATGAGTTTATCTCGGCGCGGGAGTTTTATGCGTCAGGTCAGTTTGATAAGATCCTGCTGCGCTGTGCGGAGAAGTATGATGACCTGATGAAGATCATGCTGAAGTCGCTGCGCGAGGAGCGGCAACAGACCTATTCGATCTTCCTGCCCATCCATCCCGAGACCGGGCGGGTGCTTTATGTCCCGATGAAACATGTCGATGCGGCAAACGGCACCGTCACCTTTGACGATCCGGCCGGGGGCGAGATGACCCTGCCGGTGACGGGCGGCAATGTGAAACTGCAGTGGAAGCCGGATTTTGGCGCGCGCTGGGCGGCGCTGGGCGTCGATTTCGAGATGTATGGCAAGGAACACGCCACCAACGAAAAGATCTATGACGCGATCTGCCGGACCCTTGGCGTGCAGCCGCCCAGTCACTTCAGCTATGAGCTGTTTCTGGACGACAAGGGGCAGAAGATATCGAAGTCTTCGGGCAATGGCGTCAGCATCGACGAATGGCTGAGCTATGCCTCGACCGAGTCACTGTCCTATTTCATGTACCAAAAGCCCAAGACGGCCAAGCGGCTGTTCTTTGACGTGATCCCGAAGGCGGTGGACGAATATCATCAGCAGCTGCGCGCCTATCCCGGGCAGGACAGCAAGGCGCAGCTGAACAACCCGGTCTGGCATATTCACGGCGGCGATGTGCCGGCGTCGAACCTCGTGGTGCCGTTTGCGATGCTTCTCAACCTCGCCTCGGTGTCGTCGGCCAAGGACAAGAGCCAGCTTTGGGGCTTTATCCAGCGTTATGCGCCGGATGCCTCGCCCGAGAGCCATCCGGATCTTGATGCGGCGGCCGGGTTCGCGCTGAAATACTTCGAGGATTTCGTGCGGCCGACACGCGCGTTTCGCGCGCCGACCGAGCAGGAGCGCGAGGCGCTGGACGCGCTGCGGGCGGCGCTTGTGGCCTATGACGGTCCGGTCGATGACGAGGCGCTGCAATCGGTGGTCTACGCGGTGGGGCGGGACCGGTTCGATCCGCTGCGCGGCTGGTTCACAGCGCTTTACGAGGTGCTGCTGGGCGCGAGTCAGGGGCCACGGTTCGGCGGGTTCATCGCGCTTTACGGCGTCAAGGAGACCGTGGCGCTGATCGAAAGCGCGCTGGCCGGAGAGATGGCGGCCGAGTGAGGTGTTGCGCGCGCGTGATCGAAGGTCAGATCACGTGCTCTGGTGCATCTTTGAGGTGCTGTCCGGTTCGCCTTGGTGCACATCTTGGCGGCAACGGGCCCGTTGCGCCGATTGCTGCCAAGTCTTGACGGTCAGCTTGCGGTCGCAATGCGCCCGATGAAGTCCCGAACCGCCTGCATGGCTTCGTCCGGTTTGTCCGCGACCACGCCATGCCCGCAATCCGCGAAGCGATGGTAGGTCAAGCCGGCGTCAGGCAGGTTGGCCGCGATGACGTCTGAAAATACCGGCGGCGTAATGGGGTCTTCCTCTCCGACCATGAGCAGGACCGGACACGCGATGCGATGCAGGTCGTTGCGGAAATCCATGCGGCCATGTTCGGCGTGCGGACCGTTGAAGTGCAGCGCCGTTTCGTTGCGCCACAGAATGCGGGTAAGCCAGTCCGTGGATGCGGAGGTGTTGCGCTGATAGAGCGGCACGCAGCGATCCCGGTAGAGCGCCCGCCCTTCGTCGGTCGGCCTTTCCCAATACTCCCTTGCGATTTTGGCGATGTCAGGCCCGCCGAGACGGTCGAACGCGCGATAGACTTCCTCGAACTCGAGCTGTGCGGCCGTAGAGATCAGCACGAGACCTGCCAGATGATCGGTATGCCGGGTCGCGTAAGACAAAGACACGAAGCCGCCAAAGGACGTCCCGATGACAATCGGGCGCTCGATCCCCAGAGCATCGCAGAGGCCTCGCAGATCGTCGCCCCATTGTGCAAGGGTCCAGTCCTTGGGATCATCCCCCGAGCTGCGCCCGTTGCCGCGATGATCGTAATAGACGACCTGCGCGATATCCGTGAGTTGGCTGAAAAAGGGCTTGGACACTGTGTGATCCGCGCCCGGCCCGCCATGCACCATCACCACGGTCGGTTTCTCGCGCATGGCGCCGCCATCGGGTGTCAGCCCTTCGCCATCGACGTCAAAATAGATGCGTGCTCCGTTGACCTCTGCGTACATGTCTGCCTCCGACGCTCATTGTGAAACCGCACCCGGGCTCATGAGCCATCGTAGCGAAGCGGCTGCTGGTGCGCCTTGCAACCTAGGTCGGCATTGTCCGTAAATCCACCAGTGGATTGATCAGGAGGGACATTCGCGCCTGAATTTCCGAACGGACCCCTCGGACCCGGTTCGCAGAACCCTGCGCGCTGATACCCAAGGCTTGTAAAGTGCCGCATGTGACCTGCCCGCAAAGGGCGCTGCGTTGACCGTTGGGGCGTCGCGCCTACCATTGCCTGACAAGCAAAGGAAGGGACAGGTATGGCGCGGATCATTGCAATGCTCGGGGTGTGTCTGGTTTTGGCCACCGGAGCCTGGGCGCAAAGCGCGGCGGATGACGCCGTTCAGGACACGATCCAGAGCCAGATCGAGGCCTTCAAGGCCGATGATTTTGACCGCGCCTTCACCTTTGCCAGCCCGATGATCCAGGGGCTGTTCCGGACCCCGGAAAATTTTGGTGCGATGGTGCGCGGAGGTTATCCGATGGTCTGGCGTCCGGCGCAGGTCCGCTATCTTGAGCTGCGCGAGGTTGACGGGCGGCTCTGGCAGAAAGTGGAAATCACCGATGCCTCGGGGCGGGTGCACCTTTTGGATTACCAGATGATTAACTTTGAAAATGGCTGGAAGATCAACGGTGTGCAGCTTTTGCAGTCGAACGATCTGTCGGCCTGAGCCGGGCCACCGTGACGGTGCTGTGAGCCGGTTTTAAACCTTCGCGACTATCCCCTTTTCCCAATCTCCGGCGCGCGTCGGGGTCTGTGATTTTGGCGTCCCTTTGGGCGCCCCTCTGTCCGGGATTGGGAAAGGGAACGGGATGAACAAGGCTATCACCGATGGCGTGCAACTGATGCCGCCGGCATTTGCAAACGGGTTGAACGTCTGGTCCAGCGGCGATGGCACGCCCGGGTCGGACACCTATGCGAATGCCGTGAATGCCGTCTTTGTACCGGCGGATCAGGATTTCGCCGGATGCCTTGAGCTTCAGAAGACCGAAACGACGCAAACCCTGCGTTACATGGGCGAGACGCCGCTGCAGCCGGGCTGCTATCTGCAGATCAAGGCGCGGGTCAAGGCGTTGGCGGGCAACCTGCCGACCGTCCGGATCGCGGGTTTTGCCGGTGGTGCCGGCGGTGCCGCGGTGAGCGGCGTGACGACCACGGGGCCGGAGGTCACGCTTACCACCTATGGCGAGGTGGTCGAGATATCTGCCATCGTCGGCGTGGGCGATCGCGGCGGTGTGGATCTGGTTTGGGGACCCGAAGCGTTTTACGGGCATTTCGGGATCGACCTGACCGGCGGCAATGGCGGTATCGTCCGGGTCGATGACATCGAGATCGCGGATGTGACCTCGGTCTTTCTGCGCGATCTGCTGAGCGTCGTCGACGTGCGCGATTATGGCGCCAAGGGCGACGGGTCCACCGACGACGCCGCGGCGTTCGAGGCAGCGGATGCCGCTGCCGAAGGGCGCACCATCCTGATCCCGAACGGCACCTATTATCTGGACAGCTCGGTGAACCTGAACGCGCCGGTCAAGTTCGAAGGCACGGTCACGATGCCGGATGACAAGCTGCTCATCCTGCCCAAAGCCTATGACCTGCCGACCTATATCTCGGCCTTCGGGAATGAAACGCTAGCCTTCAAGAAGGCTTTCCAGGCGCTTTTGAACAATGCCGACCACGAGTCGCTTGATATGGGCGGGCGCAAGATCTCGATCTCGGAGCCGATCGACATGCAGGCCGCGGTTGCCAACAAGACGAGCTTTGAGACGCGTCGAGTGATCCGAAACGGACAGATCGAGGCCGCAAACAGCACCGCATGGGACACCGAGGTGGTCACATCGGTCGCCACCTATGACCCGAGCGACGCGCGCACGCTGACCAATGTGGCCAATGTCGCGAACATCGCCGTGGGCGCGCTGGTCGAGGGCAACGGGGTCGGGCGCGAGGTTTACGTCCGCTCCAAGAACGAGACGACCCAGGAAATTACGCTGAACGCGGCGCTTTACGATGCGGCCGGAACGCAGACCTTCACCTTCAGCCGGTTCAAATACATGCTGGATTTCAGCAATTTCGGGCGGCTGTCCAAGTTTGGCATGGACAATGTCGAGTTCCAGTGCAACGGGCGCTGCAGTGCGATCAACCTCGCGCCGACGGGGCAGACCTTTAGCCTGTCGGAGTGTTTCGTCTCGCGGCCCAAGGATCGCGGCATCACCTCGATCGGTGGCGGCTGTCAGGGCATGCTGGTCGACAACTGCCAGTTCCTTTCGAGCGAAGACAGCCTGGATGTGCCGGACCGCGTCAGCATCGCGCTGAACGTCAATGCGAATGACGCGAAACTGCGCAACTGCCGGGCCAGCCGGTTCCGCCATTTCGCGGTGCTTGCCGGCAGCAACAGCGTGATCCTTGGCAACCATTTCTTCCAGGGTGACAGCGTGGCCAATGGCGTGCGCTCGGCCGGGATCGTGCTGACCGAGACATACACCAGCACGAACTTTACCGGGAACTACATCGACAACTGTTTTGTCGAATGGACGAACGAGCACGATTCACAACCGAATTTCACCACCGGCTTTTCGTTCAGCGCCATGTCGATCACCGACAATGTCTTTTTGTCGGGCGAGGTTGCGCCCTGGTTCAGCTACATCGTGGTGAAACCGCACGGGACCGGGCATTTCCTGAACGGTCTGGTCGTGTCGGGCAACAAGTTCCGCAGCATCAACGGGCTTATCGATCGGGCTGAACGCGTGGATACCAGCTTTGCCGATCTCGACTACAGCCGGTTCAAGCATGTGCACTTCCACTCCAACAGCTATCATCTGGTCACGTATCAGGTGGAGAACCCGTTGCGCGTGCATCATACGCAGAACAGTGCCACGCAGACCTGGAACATCGGCGCTGCGGGCGAGCTTCCCTTTGATGCCTATGTCCGCAATGTCGATGCGGTCGTGGCCCGGTCGGCGATCACAAACGGCTCCAACCAGCCGGTGTTCTCGATGCCTTATGTCGAGACGATGCAAGGTGCGGACCAGAACGAGATCGATCTGGTCTGGGAAGAGGCGGTCAAGGGCGAGGTGACCGTCAGCCTGCGGATCGACAACTGATCAGGCCTGTCGCGCCTGCCCCAAGTCGGCGGGCGTCAGGACAAAGGCTTTGCCGAAGCCGCCGTTCAGATGCGCGGCGGTTGCCTCGAAGCGGACAAAGCGAAAGTCGGTGAAGTCGATATAGAGCTTCGATTTGGGATGGCTGCGCAGATAATGCGCGGCCATTTCCTTGTATTCCTCTGTGCCGTGATCGACGAACCCGGCCTGCGCCTGGATTGTCAGGCGCGGATGGGTCAGCGGATCGCCCTTGGCGCCGGGCTCGCCGACAAGCAGGGAGCAGAGCGGCTTGGACTGCAGGGCGCGCGTGTGGGCCGAGAGATCGGAGACGAGCGTGATTGGCGCCCCGTTTTCATCGAGGCCAAAGGCCACCCGCGTGACCATCGGAGCGCCGTCGGACAGGACGCCGATTGCGGCAAAGCGGGCGTCCTTCATCAATTGCCGGGCAAGCGCGCGGGCCTCGTCATCGGTAGGGCGGATCGGGTTGACCATGGGCTTGGCTTAAGGCCGTGGCCTGACGGAGGCAAGCTCAGAAGCTTTTCCAGATCCCCAGCTTGATGCCGAGCGTGTCGAGCCCCGGCGCATGTTTGCTTTCGATCCCCAAAAGCCAGGTCTGACCGTCGCCCCGGTCAAAGAGTAGCGACGGGATGACGGACCAATAGGTCGCGCCATCCGGATCGGTTGTGGTTTCGACCTGCAGCAAGGGCCGTGTCTTGCGCTGGCTCGGCAGTCCCAGTGTGGCGTCCAGTTTCCAGAAATCCTGACCGGTCAGTCGCCGGTTCTCGAACGCGGCGTCGATGGCCAGCCATCCGCCGCCCGGACCGGAGAAGCCGCGGCCATAAGACAGCGCGAGTTTCAACAGTCGCGCGGTCTCACCCAGATAGGTGCTGGCACCGAGCCCCAGTTCGAACGCGAACCGACCGCCGAGCGCGTTGTCGGCAAGCGGAAGCCGCGCGAAGATCAGGGCGTGACCGGCGAGATCGCCGTTGACGTTGCCGTCAAAGCCCAGCGTCAGTTTCGGCAGAACGCCATATTCGGCGTAAACGGAGGTTTCATAATCCACCATCCGCATCTCGATCTCGGCACTTTCCCGGGCCGTAGTGCTGAAGGCAAGAAAGCCGGAGCCCTTGTCGCGCAACCATGCGCCCGCTGACGCCGAAGACGTCAGGCAGCACGCCACGATCACCAAGGTCAGGCGGTGCAACATACCCAATGCCTCCGCCCAAATGATGAGCAAGGCAGGGTTAACAATCCGTTACCCGTCATGCGCGATTATTAAGCATTGCGCCGCCGGAACGCGCGACTAGTCTGGCACCCATCGCAGGACACAAGGCGCGGGGCAGGGTTTGGGACAGGTCATCACAATCGCGCAGCAAAAGGGCGGGTCGGGCAAGACGACCCTGGCCGTGAACCTCGCGGTGGCCTTTGCGCGTGCGGGAAAGTCCGTGGCGTTGATGGACACCGATCCGCAGGGCAGCGCCGGGCGCTGGTTCATGACCCGTATGGAGGCCATCGACGACCCAGAGGTCGAGTTTGCCACCGCCTCGGCCTGGGGGGTGCCTTACGAGGTTCGAAAACTCGCAGGTTCCCATGACATCGTTCTGATCGACACGCCGCCCAAGGCGGACAGCGACCTGCGTCCGGCCTTGCGGGCCGCTGATCTGATCCTTGTGCCGGTGGCGACAAGCCATGTGGACCTTTGGGCGGTTGAAGCGGTGCTCGACCTCGCCGAACGCGCGGGCAAGCCATCGCTCATCGTGATGACGCGTGCCCGTCCGGGAACCCGGCTGGGACAGGATGTCGCCGAGAAGGCGGGTGAGATGGAGGCCGCGCTGGCGCAGTCCACCATCGGCAACCGTGTGGTCTATGCCGAAACGCTCGGTCAGGGGCGCGCGGCGATCGAAGCACCCAAGGGCCCGGCACATGACGAGGTTCCCGCCCTGATGGCGGAAATCGAGGAGATGCTTGAACGGCTGTGATAACATGATGCTCCCAGCCAAGGAGGAGCTCATGCCCACCATCGCCAAGGACGCTCATGTACAAACGGTCATCACAACCTTCGAGATGTCCCCCGGCACGTGCCAGGACCTGATCGAAGCGCTGACCGACGCTTATGACAACTACATCTCGAAACAGCCGGGTTTTGTGGCGGCCGGTCTGCATGTGAACGACGCGCAGACCCGCATCGCCAACTATTCGCAATGGGCCCGGCGCGAGGACTTTCTTGCGATGCTGCGCAGCGATGAAATGCGCGCGCGCAACCGCAGGATCAACGATCTCTGTCGCGGGTTCGAACCGGTCATGTACGAGGTGGCGGCCACATTTGACTGAGGATCGCACTGGCACGGCGCGGGTTGCCTGGCGGTGGATGTCGCGGCGGGCGATCCGGCCAAGCCGTGAGCGGTCCTCTACCCATTCGGATGGTACAGATATTGTCTTTTTGCGGGGCGCCCCCACATGTCTTGGGATCAAAACATGGAGGACCGCCTATGAAATGCCCCATCGACGGCACGGATCTTATGATGTCCGAACGCAACGGTGTCGAGATCGACTATTGTCCGAGCTGCAGGGGTGTTTGGCTTGATCGAGGCGAGCTCGACAAGATCATCGAGCGCAATGCCACTTCGGCTCCGCCACCGCCGCCGCAGCAGCAGGCCCATCGCGGTGGTCGCGGCTATGACGAACGGCCGCGCAAGCGCAAGGCGTCGAGCTTTCTGGACGATCTTTTCGATTTCTGACCGGACGTGACGACGCTGCCCTTGGAGAATGTGCAGGACTATCCGCGCCCGCCGTTGATCGAGCCGGTGCCGCAGGTTCTGCGCGTGCTGTTGGGCGGTCAGATCGCGGCGGAAACCTTGCGTGGTTGGCGGATCTGCGAGACGCATCACGCGCCCGCCTACTATATCCCGCGCGACGATGTAACGGCTGACCTGTCCCCGGTGGCGGGGCAGTCCTTTTGCGAATGGAAGGGCGTCGCGGCCTATTGGGATGTCACCGCTGGCGGACGCACAGCCGCGCGCGCGGCCTGGAGCTATGCCGAGCCCAACCCGGTCTATGCCGCGATCCAAGACCATCTTGCCTTTTACGTCCACGCCATGGACGCCTGTTTTGTCGGTGACGAACGCGTGACCCCGCAGCCGGGCGATTTCTATGGCGGCTGGGTGACCGCGAACCTGACCGGACAGATCAAGGGCGCGCCCGGCACCCGGCACTGGTAGACCGCCGGTTTCGGCCTTTGCCTTGTCAGCGGCTTTGTGAGATCAGGGGCGTGGGTCATCACGCAGGGAGAGACCATGCCTCTGAACATCCAGTTCTGTCCGGGCCCGGTCCGCGACGGCAGCCCGCCGTGCCCAGGACGGCCCGGCCCACATGAGGTCTTTGACGAGGACGCAACCTCTGCCGATAGTGTCGACGACGCGCGCTGGGACGGCTATTTTGGCCGCGCCTTCGATCAATTCGCCTGTTGGAGCGTCGTCGCCACCCGGCAGCGCGCTCGTGCCGCGGGACCGGGGGCGTTTGACAAGGATCCATCGCAGCGAAACGCGCCATGACCGACCAGACCGACCGTGAACTGCGCGCCCTGCGCGAAGAGCTTGCCCGCTTCAATGCCCATCGCTTCGTGCGGGTGCAGAATTCATGGGGCCTGATGCTGCTGCAGGCTCTGTTGCGCGGCATGGCGGTGGGTCTTGGCACGGTGATCGGCGCATCGATCCTGGTGTCGGCCCTGCTTTACATGCTGAGCCAGATCGATTTCCTGCCGATCATCGGCGACTGGGCCAAGGAGATCGCCGCCGAGATCCGTGCCTCGACCGGTGTGGAACCGGTGCGGGAGCGGGCTGCCCCTCCGGACGACAACTAGGGCGTCGTTCAATCCGCTTCGTCCGACCGGAAATCTACGTGGATGTGGTTGCCATCGGGGTCGTGGATATTGATCTGGGTGATTGATCCGTCGGGCACCCGGCTTTCGCGAAACGGCACGCCATTGTCTTTCAGCTTTGTGACAAAGGCCGCGTGTCCCTGGGCCCGAAAGGCAAAGTGCTCAAGCGTGAGGGTGGGGCCCGGCGCCGTGGCCTCGGTGACGGCGATCAGGTGCACCACGGCGGTGTCACCCAGATAGAGCCACGCCCCCGGGAAAGGAAAGTCGGGCCTGTCTCCGGCGTGGAGGCCCAGAACATCACCATACCATGCAATCATCGCGTCGAGATGTCGCGTGCGGATGTTCACGTGGTCAAAGGCGGTCAACGGCATGGCGCAACGCTATCAGCGCGGCGCAGACCGGTCCAGCGTCACGCCGTGGGCGCGCTCGTGCAGGCGCGGAACGCCTGAACCGGTTCGGCCGCGCCCGCGAGCGAGACGCTGACCGCCTGGCTACCCAGGATCGCGGTGGCGGTTTCGTTGAATTCAAGCCCGTTCAGAACATTGCCGAACCCGCTATCGGTCACCGAGATGGACGGCCCCTGGATCTGGTGCCGGTTGGTTGAGATGGTGAGCCCCGCCGGCCCCTGAAACGCGATCGAAAACACCGGTTCGGGCCGCCAGTCGCCCGTACGCGTGACCGTAATGCTGTATTCCGGCACTGCCGGGTCATAGGTCAGCCGTACAGAGGCTTGCGGGGCGTCATGGGCAAGCGTGCAGACCCGCCCGACGGTGGTCTCCCACGCGGCCGCGGGAGTGGCGAAGACAAGGGCGAGAACGGTCAGGCGCATG
>JBCCVT010000038.1:0-16099 GCA_039195015.1 Pseudomonadota bacterium | reverse complement strand
TCTGTCTTGGATTTTTGCGTCTGCACAGGCGTCTCGCCGGCCGCTGCCATGCGCTGATGCGCGAGCACCAATTCGACCGATGTCGGCGCCGAAGACCGCGTCATTGCGGGTGGCGTATCGACCGGCTGATCAGCGCGGCGCATGATTTCACCGGTTTCGGTGGACGCGGCGGTGGATGTCGTGTTCGGCGTTACGGTGGGAGCTTGAGGCGTGTGTGCCGTTGCGCGATCCGGGCGAGCAGACCCTGTCGGTGATGCGGCCGCAACATCGCGCACCGGCAACGCGATTTCGGTCGATTTGTCCTTGTTTGAGCCCAGGAAACGACCCGGTTCGCCGTCTTCCGGGATAGCAGAAGACCCCAGAGCCTTGGCCCCCGAAGGCAGATCCGCTCGGTCAGCGACCGTTCGCACACGCGCAGGTTGATCAAGGGCTACAAGGCCGATCTCATCAGCCTCGGTCGCGGGTATCGACACATCCAGTTCGGGCGGGTCGGCAACGATCAGGTCCGCCTCGGCGGTCTCGGCAGCCGCCGATCCCTGAGCGTCCTGCGTGGATGTCTCCGCAGCCTCAGGCGTAGCGGGACCTGTGGTTTCCGCATCTGAGTCGGCAACCGCATCAAACACGGCCGCGAATTCTGATTTTTCGGGCGTTGCATCTCCGTCCCCCGACGGCGCGGCCGTCTGTGGGCGGTTCTGTGGGCGGGACGATATCACGTCCATTAAAAGGGCCGTCATGACACCTCGGTCTTCTTGAGTAGGTGCAGCGGACTATGAAGATCTCCGATTACTAGTTCTTTACCGCTTTTGGAGGAGACTGCAGAAAATCGTGCAAATTGGAGATATCGCACATGACGACACCCGTTACAGGCGCGATGGCAGGCTCTGGACCGGACCTGACGCCGCAACGCGAACAGCAATTGCGCAAGGCCTCGGTCAAATTGGAGGCGACGTTTCTGGCGGAAATGCTGAAATCCGCGGGGCTTGGCAAAGCGCGCGGCGAATTTGGCGGCGGCGCGGGCGAAGACCAGTACAGCTCGCTTCTGGCCAACCTTCAGGCCGAGGAAATGGCGCGGGCCGGGGGAATCGGGCTGGCCGAACAGATTTTCGAATCATTGAAGGAGCGGGATCTTGGATAACAACGGAACCGACCTGATCGACGCGCTGGATGCGTTGTTGGAGCGTGAACGCAACGCATTGTTGAATGGGGACCTGACCGAGATACCCGAGATTGTCGCCGAAAAGGAACGGCTGATCGACGCCTTGGCCGAGGCAGGAACGGCGCAGGCCGAACAATTGGCACCGGTTCAGATGCGGGCGACGCAAAACCAACTGCTGCTGCAAAGCGCGATGGAAGGTATCCGGTCGGTCGCTGACCGGATGGCGGAACTGCGTAAAGTGCGTGGCGGGTTGCAAACCTATGACCGCTCGGGCCAGCGCCAGCAATTTGCGGCTTCGCATACGCCACGGCTGGAGAAACGGGCCTGAGGAACGGGTTTGTCTCAAAGTTGAGCAAACTGACGGACGCGATTTAGCACTCCCTTAGCAATTGCCAGCGCATCTTCCGCTTGCACCCGAAATTGGGTGGCGCGAACCGGAAAACCGGGAAACGCATTGGTCAGAAAGACAGTTCTGGAGCGCCCGCTGGGGCAAGTATCATACGGGCTAAACGCCCTGAACTGAAAAGGGAAATGCTATGTCGAGCATTCTGACGAACAACAGCGCAATGGTTGCGCTGCAAACGCTGAAGTCCATCAACGCGGACCTTGGCAAGGCACAAAACGCCATCTCGACCGGTAAGGACGTGGCCTCGGCCAAGGACAACTCGGCGATCTGGGGTATCTCGAAAGTGATGGAGTCGGACATTGCCGGTTTCGACGCGGTCGAAGACTCACTGGCGTTGGGCGAAGCGACAACTCAAGTTGCATTGGCCGGTGCCGAACAGATCACTGACATCCTTACCGAAATGAAGGAAAAGGTCGTCGCAGCAACTGGTGAAAACGTCGACAACGCCAAACTGACAGCAGATGTCAATGAGCTTAAGAACCAGATCACGTCGATCATTAGTGCTTCGCAGTTCAATGGCGCAAATCTGCTGAACACGGCAGGCGGCGATATCACCGTTGTTTCGTCACTTGACCGTGATGCGGCAGGCGCAGTCACCGCACAGAACATCACCGTCGCATCGGTTGACTTCGAAGCTAACCTCGACCTCACCACAGTGGATGTGTCCTCTGCGGCTGCGGCCGACGCTTCGTTGGATGACATTGAGACGCTGATTCAAACGGCGGTTGATGGTGCGGCGGCTCTGGGCGCTTCTGCTTCACGTATCGATGACCAGAAGACCTTCGTTGGCAAAGTGAACGACGCGATGAAGTCGGGCATGGGTGCGATCGTTGATGCAGACATGGAAGAAGCATCGGCCAAGCTGAGCGCGCTGCAGACCCAGCAGCAGCTTGGTGTTCAGGCACTGTCGATCGCCAACCAGGCGCCGCAGTCGATCCTGTCGCTGTTCCGGTAATCGGATCCTACCGGGGCGCGCCATCGCGCGCTCCGGACCTCTCCCCACTCCTAATCTGAACCGAGGTTTCTTGTGAATGCACTTGCACAGGCCCGTCGTGCCTATGGTTCCACCAACGCTCCGGTCCGAACGGCCCGCGGCATCGAATATCAGGCCCTGGCGCGGGTCACGCAGCGGCTGAGCAAGGCCGCGCGGAATGACCGCAAAGACTTTCCGGAATTGGCCGCCGCGCTTCTGCAGAACAAGAAGCTTTGGTCGGTCTTCGCCGTCGATGTGGCGAACCCCGAAAACGGTCTGCCGGAGCAGCTGAGGGCAAACATCGTTGGGTTGATGTCCTTCACACATCGACACACATCGGCCGTCCTGGCGCGTGAAGCCACGGTGCAGCCGCTGATCGAAATCAACACCGCGATCATGCGCGGACTTGCGAGCGGAGGCCGATGATGAGTGGTCTGGTTCTGAAACTTGGACCCAAAGAGCGGGTTCTGATAAACGGCGCCGTTATCGAAAACGGGGATCGCCGCAGCCGTCTGGCCATCGTGTCGCCCGGCGCGCATATCCTGCGTCTGCGCGATGCAATCCATCCCGACGAGGCCAGCACGCCGGTCCGTCGCGTGTGCTATGCGATGCAACTCGTACTTTCCGGCGACAGCGATCCCGCAGAGGCGCGCCTGCCCTTGCTGCGGCGGATCGAAGAATTGAGCCAGGTGTTCACCGATTCCGACAGCCGCGCACGCTTGGCCGAAGCGACCGACTCCCTGATCAATGAGCGTCACTACCAGTGCCTCAAGGCGCTGCGTGCTCTGCTGCCCCGCGAAGAGCGTATCTTGGCTGCGCGGTCGGCATGACCTACCAACCTGCCCTCGTTGGAACCGGGATTGTCGGATGGCGGTTCCTGGAACGCACATATGACACGCAGTTCCAGGCCTTCACCGGCACTGCCCAGAACCAGCGGGAAACCGACTACTTCCGTGAAAAGATCGGCGACATCACAAGTGCCGAGGAGCTTGTGTCGGATCGCAGGTTGCTGAACATCGCGTTGACCGCGTTCGGGCTGGAAGAAGACCTCGACAACCGGTTCTTCATGCGAAAGATCCTTGAAGACGGGACGAGCGCTGATGACGCCCTGGCCAACCGTTTGGCCGATGAGCGATATGCCAAGTTTTCAGAGGCATTTGGCTTCGGGCCCGGGGAGACGCCCCAGATCGGGACCGAAGGCTTCTCCGAGCAGATCCTTGCACAGTACGAAGCGCGGTCGTTCGAGGCCGCCGTGGGTGAAGTCGACGAATCGATGCGGATCGCGCTCTATGCCGAGCGCGAAGTCGTTGAACTTGCATCGGAAGAAAGCAGCGAGCGCACCAAATGGTTTACGGTCATGGGTGTGCCGCCCCTGCGCGAACTGTTTGAAACCGCGTTCGGGCTTCCGGATGCCTTCGGTCAACAGGATCTGGAGCAGCAGCTCGAAACCTTTCAGGATCGGGCGCGATCGCTCTTCGGCAGTACCGACGTTGCTCAATTCACAGATCCTGAAAAGATGGAAAAGCTGGTCAACACGTACCTGGCCCGCGCACAGATCGAAGCCTTCAGCAGCACGAACTCTCCCGCGGCCAATGCGCTGCTTCTGCTCAGCAGCTAGATAGCTGCGATCTGTTCTCCAATGGTCGTTTTGCCATTTGGCTCACGTGGCGTTGCCAAGTCACTTGGGCGCATTGCGAATTTTGACGCTGTTCGGACAGCACGGTCATTGGTCACGGTTTGTGTGGGTCCGTGACGACAAAAACACAGGCCTTAAGCTGTTCTTCGGCAATCAGACAAAGTCGCAGGCCATCTTGCGAGTCGCGCGCAGCCAGCGATCTTTCGATGGCATTGTCTTGACCCGCTCCACATCGCCTTGGCCAAGATCCGCTTGCACGATCGGATGCACGCGACAAGCACAGGGCGCGCAGGTTCCCAATTGGACTTCAGACACTTGGAAGATATGGAGGCGACCGTGCGAGATCTGACGCAGTTCGTGGCCACTGAACCGCGAAACACTTCCGATCATGAAACCCGGCGCGATCGCTCAGCCGCGCATCGTTCGCCGCAAGATCAAATTCAACCGATCGAAACTGCGCGCGATGTCTTGTGTTTCGGGCTCTCCAATAAACGCATCAAGATCCGGCCAGGCCCGCACGGCGTGATCCAGCACCGGGTCGGACCCGGGCGCGTAAAGGCCGGAACGGATCATCATCTCTGACCGCTCATAAGCGCCGAGGAGTTTCCGGGTCTCGGAAATCAACGCATTCTCACTGTCTGACGCCGCAGCCGGAAGGCTCCGGGATACGGAACGGCTCACGTCAATCGCGGGATAGCGCCCGCGTTCGGCGATCTGACGGCTGAGCACGATGTGACCATCTAATGTACCGCGCAGCACGTCGGCCACGGGCTCTTCCATGTCCGAACCCGCAACCAGAACGCTGAAGACCCCGGTGATTGCGCCTTGGCCTTGCGATCCCGGCCCGGCCCGTTCGCAAAGTGACATCATCATCTGTGCGGTCGACGGGGGATAGCCACGCAACGCGGGTGCTTCACCGGCGGCTGTGGCGATCTCGCGGTGCGCCTCGGCAAAGCGCGTCACCGAATCCGCCAGAAAGAGCACCGACTTTCCGGCGTCCCGAAAATGTTCCGCCACAGCCATCGCAGACCAGGCACAGCGTCGGCGCATGAGCGGCGACTGATCCGAGGTTGCCGCGACCACCACGGCGCGTTTCATGCCTTCGGACCCCAAGACCTCGGTCACGAAATGGTTGAGTTCGCGACCGCGCTCGCCGATCAGCGCGACCACGACCACATCCGAGGCCATGTGCTGTGCGAGATGCGACAGGAGACTGGATTTGCCGACGCCTGACCCCGCAAAGAGACCGATCCGTTGACCTTCAACAACCGGCAAAAGCGTGTTGAGAACGGAAAGTCCGGTGCTCAGCCGGTCGCCCAGCGGTTGCCGGGTCGCGGGCGCGGGCGGATCAGCAATCACGTCGCGCGCCTCGAGCCCCTTGGGTAAGGGTTTGTTGTCGATCGGCTGGCCCAAAGGATCGATGACGCGCCCGATCCAGGCGTCACAAGGCGCAAATCCTTCGCCGCGTTCCAGCACCACACGATCATTCAGCGCCACCGACACGGGGTCGCGTTCGGGCAGCATGCGCACCAATCCGTCGGAAATTTGCAGGACTTCTCCGCGCAGGTCTTCGGCATCCGCTCGACGCAGGATCAGCGGGTCGCCGATGCGCGCGACAAAGTCCAGACCGGCGATGTCGATCATACCCGCCTCAATGCGCGCGACGCGCCCAAGCGGTCGAAATTTCTGAATATTTGCAATTCGTTGTGACAAGACCGTGAGATCAATCGGCATCACCGTTCCCTCTGTTCGGGTTTCGCAAACCGTTTTTAAAGGAATCGGAGTTAAGCCTTGATTGAAACCGATCGAGGGAGAAGCCCCGATGTTCAAATCTCTAGATGTCTTCAAGATGTCGCATGCAATGGCGGTGCACGCAGGCACCCGCCAGGCCGCGATTTCGCAGAACGTCGCCAATGCGGACACGCCGGGCTATCGCGCGCAGGACGTCACTCCCTTTGCGCAATTCTACAACGCCGATGACACGCCCGGATCCGGTCGCCTCAAGGCCACGCGTGCGGGTCACATCGATGCGCTGGGTGGGCAACTGGGCGGGCAGGAACGACGCCCCGAACAGATCCCCGACCCCAATGACAATGCCGTGTCTCTCGAGCTTGAGATGGTCAAGGCCGTGGAAGTGAAACGTCAGCACGACCGGGCGGTTGCCGTCTACAAGTCGCATCTTGGCCTGCTTCGCACGGCCCTGGGCCGCGGTTAGGAGACGGGCGATGAATGAATTCACCAAGGCACTGACCGTTTCGGCAAGCGGGCTCAAGGCGCAGGCGACGCGGATCCGTCATCTGGCCGAAAACATCTCGAACGCGGACACGCCCGGGTATCGGCGCAAGACGGTGAGCTTTGAAAGCGAAGTGGGTCGCGATGGCCGCATCAGCGAGGTGCAAATCGGCAATCTGCATCTGGATCAGTCCCCGCTCAATCGCGTGTTCGACCCAAGCCACCCGCTTGCGGATGGCAGCGGTCACTACGAGAGCTCCAACGTCAATATGATGATCGAGATCGCGGACGCGCGGGAGGCTCAACGCAGCTATGAAGCAAATCTCAAGATGTTCGATCAAGCGCGGCAAATGTCATCAAGCCTGATGGAGCTGTTGCGCCGCTAACCCCTGAAACAGGAGATCCAGAATGGATATCAAAGCCTTTTCGGCTGCCAAAAGCTATGCCGCCTCGCGGCCTGCGACCGATCCGGCGGATGTTGCCGCCTCGCCCGCACAATCGCTGAAGACAGCAGGGCTCGATTTCGCCGCAACCCTGCGGGAAAGCGAAATGGCCGCCAAGGGCGCGATGGTTGGCACGGTCGACCCGCACACCCTGGTTCAGGCGATGGCTCAAACCGAACTGGCGGTCGAGACGGCCGTCACGGTGCGCGACAAGGTGGTCGAAGCGTATCAGGAAATCCTGCGGATGCCGGTCTGATATGCTGAGCGAAGGTCTCTTCTTTGACGTTTTGCGGCAGGGACTTTGGGTCGCGGTGATCATCTCGGTCCCGATCCTGACAGTGGCCCTGATTGTCGGTCTGGCGATCGGTCTCTTGCAAGCCCTGACATCGATCCAGGAAATGACGCTGACCTTCGTTCCAAAGCTTGCTGCCATCGCCGCCGTGTTCTGGGTGTCGATGGGCTTTATGACCCAATCCCTGGTGTCGTTTTTTCACGCTCAAATCATTCCGCTGATCGTTGGAGTAAACTGATGGAAACCGCCGGTTACGCCGCCCTCGCCCGCCAGTCAGGTCTGGTCAAGGAAATGCGGATTGTCGCCAACAACATCGCCAACGCGGCGACCACGGGGTATCGGCAGGAAGGGCTGATTTTCTCGGAATTCCTGCATAACGGTCAGGAGCAGGGCGGCCTGTCGATGTCGGGTGCGCGCGTCCCGAATACCTCGATGATCCAAGGGCAACTGACCGAGACCGGCGGCACCTTTGATCTGGCCATCGAAGGCGAAGGTTTTTTTCTGATCGAGACGCCGGATGGTGAGCGCCTGACGCGCGCGGGCAATTTTGCGCCGAACGCCGCCGGAGACCTGGTGACGCTTGACGGCCATCGCGTGCTGGATGCCGGCGGAGCGCCGGTGTTTGTCCCCGCCGGCCTCGCGGATGTGTCGATCGCACCGGACGGAACGATCAGCGCGGATGGCAACGCTATTGGTCAGATTGGGCTCTATCTGCCCACCGATCCAACGTTGATGGTGCGCGAAGACGGCGTGAAGTTTCGCAGCGACGGCGGTGTCGAACCGGCCCCGGACGCGCAGATGCTGCAACGCTATCTCGAAGGCTCGAACGTCAACGCGATCGACCAGATGGCGCGCATGATCGAAGTGCAGCGCGCCTATGAGATGGGCCAGAGTTTCCTGAGAACAGAAGATGAACGCATCCGAAAAGCCGTCGAAACGCTGATCAAGACCTAAGGAAAGGAGCGCAGCCATGCGCGCATTGAAAATCGCCGCAACCGGAATGAGCGCCCAGCAAATGCGGGTCGAGACCATTTCCAACAACCTCGCGAACATGAACACGACCGGCTACAATGCCCGCCGTGCCGAGTTTGCAGATCTGCATTATCAGCAAATGACGCGTCCGGGCACGATCAACGCTTCGGACGGAACCGTGTTGCCGACCGGCGTCCAACTTGGCCTTGGCGTGCGCCCCGCGGCCATCACCGTGCATCTGGCACAAGGCGGGTTGTCGGCGACCGGCAATGATTTGGATCTGGCCATCGAAGGCCGGGGTTATCTCGAGGTTACGCTGCCGTCGGGTCAGGCGGCCTATACGCGGGACGGGTCGCTGAAACGCTCGGCCGAGGGGCTGATCGTGACGTCGGATGGCTATGCCGTACAGCCCGAGATCACCATCCCGGACGATGCGCGCAGCCTGTCGATCAACGCCGAAGGCGAGGTCTACGCCTATTTCGACGAGGCGGCCGAGGGTCAGCTGTTGGGCCAGTTCACACTTGCCAATTTCACGAACGCCAAAGGGCTCGAAGCGGTGGGTGGAAACCTCTTTACCGAGACCGAGGCTTCGGGCCCGCCGCTGGTTGCGACGCCGGGTGAGGACGGGCTCGGCACGGTGCGGCAGGGTTATCTTGAGGACAGCTCGGTTGATGCCGTACGCGAAATCACCGAGTTGATCGAGGCCCAGCGCGGCTATGAGATGAACTCCAAAGTCATTTCCGCCGCCGATCAGATGATGGGCGCGATGACACAGGTGCGCTGATGCGGTGGTTGGCGATTGTCGCGCTCTGTTCGGTGGCGCAGCATGCCGTCGCCGATATCGTCGTGGCGCAGCGCACGTTGCGGCCAAAGACGATCATTCAGCCCGAGGATGTGGCGGTGCGCGCTGGCGAGCTTGCCGGCGCGTACGATCTTGCGGCCGCCGTGGTCGGTCTTGAGACCCGCGTCGCGATCTATCCCGGTCGACCCGTGCGGTTCGAGGATGTCGGTCCGCCCGCAACGATTGAGCGCAATCAGCTGGTCGACCTGATCTATATCCGCAGAGGTCTGCGGATCGTCGCGGAAGGCCGCGCGCTGGGGCGCGGCGCGCCGGGAGAACGCGTGCGCGTGATGAACGTGTCCTCGAAATCGACCCTAACCGGCACCATTCGACAAGACGGAGCAATAGAAATCCGATGACAAGCCTAAAGACCTATGCTGCTCTGACGGGGCTGGCGATCCTCACAACGGCCTGCGCCCGCGTCGATCACCTGGGCAAGGCACCCAGTTTTACACCCACCGAGCAGAGCGATGAGCATGTCGCGATGCTCTGGCCCGACTTGCCGCTTTACACCGAGACACCGCGCGAGGCCGATCGCGCCTCGTTATGGAGCGCCGGGCGGCAATCTCTCTTGGGGGATCGTCGCGCAATGGCCAAAGGCGATATTCTGACCGTCGTGATAGAGATCGACGATGAAGCAGAGATTTCCAACGACACATCGCGGTCTCGCGGAGGGTCCGAGAGCCTGAACATACCGCAGCTTTTTGGCCTGCCGCAACGCGTCGACGAGAACCTGCCCGCGGGCGCATCGCTTGCCAACGCGGTATCGATCGATTCCAGCGGACAGTCCAAAGGCAGCGGGACGGTCAAGCGCAACGAGAAACTCACATTGCGCGTCGCGGCCACCATCGTCGAAGTCCTGCCCAATGGCATTCTTTCGATCTCCGGCACGCAAGAGCTGCGGGTGAATTTCGAGATGCGTGAATTGCTGGTGTCGGGCTATGTGCGCCCCGAAGACATCTCGCGCCAGAACGAGATCACCTATGACAAGATCGCGTCGGCGCGGGTCTCCTATGGCGGACGCGGCCAGATCACGGATGTGCAGCAACCGCGCTATGGCCAGCAGATCCTCGACGCCGTTCTGCCGTTCTAGGAGACCGCCATGCTGGGGAAACTGATACCGATCCTGTTCCTGTTCATCGGGACAGCAGCGGGTGTTGGCGCGGGGCTTGTCCTGGCGCCTGCCGAGGAAGAGGCCGGATATGACACCGAAACGGCAGGGGACAAAGACGGGAACGGCAAGGACAAGGCCGATCACAAGGATACGGCCGAAAAGGACGCCGGGCAAAAAGACGACGGATATGGTGACGAGGCCGATGGCAGCGTCGAGTATGTCAAACTCAACAACCAGTTCGTCGTCCCCATTTTGCAGGCCGACAAGGTCGCGGGCATGGTCGTGATGTCCCTGAGCCTCGAAGTGCCGCCGGGATCATCCGAGTCGATCTATTCCAGGGAGCCCAAGCTGCGGGACGCCATTCTGCGCGTCCTCTTCGACCATGCCAATATAGGCGGGTTCAGCGGCGCGTTCACAAACTCGAACAATCTCGATGTGCTCCGGATTGCCCTGCGCGAAGCAGCGACGCAGACCCTCAGCAAACAGGTCTATGACGTGCTGATCCTGGATATTGCCCGACAGGATGTGTGACCGGCTTCAGGTCTGGCGCATCGCGGCGGCATAAGACCGGCGCGCGTTGTCGGCGCGCGCCTCTTGTCGGGCGCTTGAACACAGATCGGCCGCCACCGTGGAGCGGCCAAAGGATTTGCGCAGCCCTGCCATCTTGTGCTCCTTCTGCGCCATGAGGGCGGCAAGCTGCGTGTTGAGATCCCTGCGCGTTCTGGCCAGCCATTTCTCCCAAAGAATATCCGCACCCATCGGCCGCATGACCTCCATGGCCGCATCGTTTTGGCGCGCATCCTGGGCCTGATGGTCAAGCCGGGTCAGTTGCCGACGCAGATCCGCCTCGCGATCAAGGAGCGGCTTCAGATGTGCGAGGTCGCGCTGGTAGGCCAGTTCGGTCAGGTCGCGCAGGGCCTGTAGCTCTTCAAGTTTCATTGCACGCGACCTTTCATTTTCCGGCGCATTTCATCGGCAAAACGGATGGCGGCGGCGACCGCCTGATAGTGCTCCTCGTCGATCTCCTTGCCGATATCGACCGTGGCAAACACCGCCCGCGCCGTCGGGGGATCGCTGTGGATCGGAACATCGGCGTCAGAGGCGGCCTTGCGGATGGCGGCGGCCACCTCGTCGACACCTTTGGCGACACAGACGGGTGCAGTTCCCGGCAACCGTGACCATTGCAGGGCCACCGCGTAATGGGTCGGATTCACGATCACCACATCCGCCTTGGGCACTTCGGCGATCATCGTGTTCATCGCAATTTCCTGCCCGCGCTGCCGGCGTTCCTGTTTGAAATGCGGATCACCTTCGGCATCCTTGGTCTCGTCCATGATCTCCTTGCGGGACATGCGGTTCTTGCGCTGGTGCTCATGGTATTGCCAAAGCGCATCGATCCCGCCGATGGCAGTTGCGATGAGCAGCACAAGCAGCAAGAGCTCGACAAAGAGCCGGCCCATGAGGGCAACCGCAAAGCCCGGATCAGCGTCGCTCGACACCGCGATGTCGGGCAGGCGCGCCCGCAGGAAAAGCGCAAGACAGAGGCTGTAGAAACAGAGCTTTGTGAAGCTCTTGGCGAACTCAAAAAGCCCGGTTCGACCGAATTTGTTCTTGGCGTTCGAGATGATCGAGATCCGCGACAGCTTTGGTTGAATCTTGGACGGCGCAAACACGATGCCACGTTGTGCGGCGAGCAAGATCAGCACAAAGGCGGCGGGCGCGAGAAACCAGGGCAAGAGGCTCTGCGCGGTTCCAAGCAGGATGGGTCCCATGACCGCTTGCGGCGCGCCTCCCCCGAACATCAGCGGGGCCAGACGATCCGACTGATCCAGGACCGCCATCATGTGCGACCCGAACGCGCGGATCGTGGTTTCGCCCCAGATCAGCGCGGTCAGGAAAAGACCCGCATAACTTGCGGCAACCAGAAGGTCAGGCGCGCGCGCGATGTCACCCTTTTCTCGGGCCTTGCGCAGCTTCTCTGGCGTGGCCTCAAATGGCTTTTCGGTATCCTCATCGGGCTGGCCGCTCATCCCTAGCCTCCAAACGGGTTGGAGAGGAAATCCAGCAGAGCATCGCTCCAGACGGACAGCATGAACGGCAGGCAAAGGAACAGAATGAGCATGCCGCCGAGAGTGATGACCGGTGCACCGACAAAGGCGACCATAAGCTGCGGCATCGCGCGGTTAATGACGCCCAGCGTGATGTTGTAGAGCATCGAACCCAGAACAAACGGGATGGCGAGCATGAAAGCAAGCGTGAAGCTGCGGGCGACCTGGGACAATCCCCATTCCGACAACATCCCCGCATTGGGAAACTGGCCGAATGGAAAAAGGTCGTAGGATCGGATCAGGAACTCGGCGGCGCGCACATGCAGACCGAGGATCACCGCAAGTGCGAGGCCCGAAATCACCATCACGTAGCCAAGCGCCGGGATCGGTTCAATGCCCGCGCCGCCCAGGATCTGCGACAGGGAAACCGATTGAGCGGCGATTGTGCCGGCGGTCTGCAATGCGAAGACAAAAAGGCGCAGGCCGATACCCAGGGCGAAGCCAATCAGCGACTCGGTCAGCGCCGCCCACGCCAACGCAGCGGTGCCGTCGGGAATCGCGGCGGTCGGTGCAGCCGGTGCGACGATCAGGGTAAAGACCAGTGCAACGGCCAGCTTGATGCGCATTGGAACGGTTTGTTCGCCGAAAGCCGGGAGCAACGAAACCATTGCGCCGACCCGCAGGAACACCAGGCCAAACTGCCAGATCAGTGCGGCCGACAACGCGCTGAATTCGATCAGCCCCTCGATCATGCGGCGATCACGCCAACAAGCGCCGGTCTGGCCTCCATGCCGATCTCTTCAAAGGACAGCACAGGGTTGCTGTGACCCTTGGCCTGCAACACCGTTCGCAGGAACCTCCGACGCCGAACAGTTGTGACAACCGCCGGGAAAAAGCCCTGATCACCGAAACTGCCGAGCCGGTTGGTCACCGCTTCGGCCAGACGGTTGAATTCGTCCGGAGGCAAGGCGACGTCGAATTGTCCCCGTTCGGATTCGATCTGATGCGCGGCAAAGGTGTCCTCCCATTCCGGGGCAAGCTGAACCAGCGGAATGCTTCCGTCGTTGCGTTTGAGTTCGGAAATCAGCTGGAAACCAAGACGCTGACGCACATGTTCGCAGATGCGCTCGGGGAGCGTCGTGTTGACGCGGGCTTCCGCCGTCGCTTCGAGGATCATGGGAAGATTGCGGATCGAGACCTGCTCTTCGAGGAGCAGACGCAGCACCGCGTGCAAGGTGTCGATCGGCACCTTGTCCGGAATGAGTTCGTCGAGGAGTTTGCGGTTCGCCTCGGCCCGCGCCTGATCGGTCAGCTGGGTCATCTCGTTCAGGAGGCGACGCAGGGCCTTGAGCGTCAGGAGGCGGTTGAAGTTGCCTTTGATCACCTCGAGCAAATGGGTGGCGAGGATCTCGGCCGGTTTCACAATTGTCGCCCCGGCAATGGCGGCGGCCTCCTGATCGGAGGGCGCAATCCAGCGGGCGGGCGCACCGTAGACAGGTTCGGTCACGTCGCGACCAGGCGGGAGGCCATCAGAGCCATCGGGTGTAAGGGCAAGAACAAGATCGGGATTGAGCTCTCCGCGCGCGAGTTCGACACCATGGATGCGGATGACATATGTCCCGGTCCCGAGAGAGGGCTGATCGGTCAGCCGGATGTCGGGCAGGATCATCCCGAAATGCGTGGCCACATGAGACCGCATGTTGGCGATCCGCGCATCCATGCCGGTGCCGACATCAAGCACCATGTTGACCAGGTCCGGTGCGAATTCCACGTGGACGTCGTCGAGATCCAGCATGTCCCCGAGGGGCCGGTTGACCGGGCGGGCGGGATCCGGAAGCTCTTCGGCCTCCTTTTCTTCGGCCGCAAGCTGCTGTTTGGCGATGCGGCGCGCGGCGAACCCGAGGATACCGGCTCCGATCATGAAAGGAACAAATGGCAGACCCGGCACCAGGGCAAAAAGCGCCATCAGGACGGCGACAGTTGCAATGGCCGCCGGGTGGCGACCCAATTGCGCGAAAATCGCGTTGTCAGTCGCCCCTTGCGTGCCGCCGCGCGCCAGAAGAAGGCCCGCAGCAATCGAGATGATCACCGCCGGGATTTGCGACACGAGACCATCCCCGACGGTCAGAATTGCGTAGGTCTCGAAGGCGCTGGACAGCGGCATCTGGTGCACCACCAATCCCATGACCAACCCCATGACGAGGTTGAGGAGGGTGATGAGCAACCCGGCGATCGCGTCGCCTTTCACGAACTTGGACGCACCGTCCAGCGAGCCGAAAAAGGTGGTTTCCTGTTGCTCGCGCTCGCGCCGCGCCCGCGCTTCGGCGTGATCGATCGCGCCTGCGGACATATCGCTGTCGATGGCCAATTGCTTGCCCGGCATCGCATCGAGCGCGAAGCGCGCGGCAACCTCGGCCATGCGGGTCGCGCCCTTTGTGATGACCAGGAAATTCACGATGAGCAGGACGCCGAAGACAACGAGCCCCAGAAAAACGCTTCCACCCATCACGAATTGGGCAAAACCGGCGATCACATTTCCTGCGGCTGAGGTTCCGGTGTGGCCCTGACCGATGATCAGTTTGGTCGAGGACACATTGAGCGACAGCCGCAACATGAGCGAGGCCAGCAGGACTGTCGGGAAGGACGAAAACTCCAGCGGGCGTTCGATGAACAGGGTCTGGGTGAAGATGAGAATGGCAAGGGCAAACGAAGCCGCGAGGCCGACATCAAGCATCCAGGCGGGCATCGGCAAAATCATCATGACGATGACGGCCATGAGGGCCAGCGCCAGCAAGATGGTGGGGCTGAACAACGCTTCTGTCGTCAGGCGCGGCATTTCAGGTCAGTTTCCTTCATCAAAGAAAGCGAGAGAGCTTGCGCCACCGGATTTCGACGGCAAGGGGACCAGTGACCCCAACCGACCCGATCCAGATGAGACCAAGGGGATCGGCCCTGCAAGTTGTGGTGCTGGATCCGGCTGTTCGCGTAGATCTGCGCGGATGCGGTCGAACCGTGCGGTGTAGATCTTGGCGTATTTCGGCGTGCGCGAGTGATACGCGCCGGCGGCCCGAGACCAATCCCCGAGCTCGTCGTGAAGCGCCCTGAGAAAGGTTGCCGCATACTGCGCGTTTGCGTTGGGGTCGAACATCTCGTCGATGGATTTGAAGTGCTTGCTGTGCCAGCGGTAATTGATCTGGAAGCAACCGACATCGAAGCTCCGCGCACCGGCCTTGAAGTGCTTGAAAACATAGGCCCGGGCGCCATCCAGTGTGTCGAACCAGCGGCCGGCGCCCTCCATGTTCACGGTCCAAGGCCAGGGTTCCAGTTTGCCTCCGGCATTGCGCCCGGTTTCCGTGCGTGTCACCGCGCGCAGAACATCAATCGGGACACCGGTCGCTTGCGAAGCGCGCAAGGCCGCTCGGTCGCAGATTCCGGCGGTCATCCGGGAACTGGCGCGGTCACTCAACGCCATCAGTTCATGCGGCGAACCAAATGCCAAGGCGGCCGCAAGGACTGCGTGGCATCCCCGCTTGCCAATTACGTTCGAAGAGCTCAGCCATCGCTTCGCGAGCCGGGCGCGCAGTCTTCTCATGGCGTTCTGCCACCTTTTCTGACGGTTCCGAACAAGACGCTAGACTGGGCGTCTTGAGATTCGGTAACTGAGGGTCTTTAGATTATGACCCGCTGGCTGTGCGCGGTGTGGATGCAAAATCGAGCATCTCGGAAATCGCGCGACGCGCTTGCGCGCTGTTGTCCAGGAGAGCCTGACTGTGACCGAGCGGTCCAGGTGCGGTGTTCGCTTCCGGTGTTTGCGTGATCTGCGCGATGCCGGCCGAGACTTGCGCGTAACCAGAGGATTGGTCTTGGTTGTCCGCGGGTTCTTCGTTGCCGGACAGCCAAAGCTCGCGATCCGCGCTGTTTTGGTTAGAAACAGCCGAAAAGTAAGTCGCTGCCGCTGCATGATCCTTCAACCGTGCGTGCGCTTT
>JBCCVT010000037.1:0-16164 GCA_039195015.1 Pseudomonadota bacterium | reverse complement strand
TCATGCCGACGAAATCGGATTTGGTTTCGCGGCCGCGCTCGCCCAGAAGCCAACGGTCCCAGCCCTGGCGTACACCCGCTTCGATGCCGATCCGGATCGGTCCCGTGGGCAAAACACGGCGCCTGTAGGAAAGGCTTTGTTCGGCAAAAAGCTCCATACAGGGCATCGACACAATGCGGGTGCCGATCCCTTCCGCCTCGAGCAATGCGCGCGCGGCCACGGCCACTGACACCTCCGAGCCGGAAGCGATCAAAACAACTTCGCGCGTGGCATCGGCCTCGGCCAGCACATATGCGCCACGTTCGACCATGTTGCGCGTCTTGTGTTCGGTCCGAACCGTCGGAAGCCCCTGACGCGTCAGCGACAGAACCGAGGGGCTGTCCTTCATAGTCAGCGCCAGTTCCCAGGCCTCGGCCGTCTCAATGGTGTCGGCCGGACGGAAAACATAGGTGTTGGGTGTCGCGCGGGAGATCGCGAGGTGTTCGACCGGCTGATGCGTCGGGCCATCCTCGCCCAATCCGATCGAGTCATGTGTCATCACAAAAACTGTCGGGATCTTCATCAAGGCCGCCAATCGCATCGCGGGACGCGCATAGTCCGTGAAGCACATGAATGTCCCGCCATAGGGGCGGACACCCCCATGCAGCGCCATCCCATTCATCGTCGCGGCCATGCCATGTTCGCGGATGCCGTAGTGAATATAGCGGCCCTTGCGATTTTCGGGCGAAAAGACACCCAGATCACCGGCATTGGTGTTGTTCGACCCGGTAAGGTCGGCCGATCCACCAACGGTTTCTGGCAAAATCGGATTGACCGTGCTCAGCACAATCTCCGAACTCTTGCGGGTGGCCACCGAAGCGGCCTCTTCACTGGCCTGCTTTTTGAGCGCGCGGATCTTCGTGGTCAGGCGACGTGGCACGTCGCGCGCGAAGACCTGGTTAAAAGCGTTCTGGCGTCGTGCGGGCAGGGCGGCAAAGCGTTCGGCCCATTCGGCGCGGTCCACAGCGCCGCGACTGCCGATCTGTTCCCAGGCGGTTTTGACATCGGCGGGGATTTCGAACGGACCGTGCGGCCAGCCATATGCCTCTTTCGCCGCAAGGAGTTGATCGCCATCCGTCAGAGCTCCGTGGCCCTTTGCCGTATCCTGCGCGGCGTGGCCAAACGCGATATGCGTCTTGCACGCGATCATCGATGGGCGGCGGGTGTTCTTCGCCGCCGCGATCGCGGCATCGATGGCTTCGGGGTCATGCCCGTCGATCTGCTGGACGTGCCAGCCCGATGCCTTGAATCGCGCCAGCTGATCTGTGCGGTCGGCCAGATCCACCGGGCCATCGATGGTGATGTTGTTGTCGTCCCAGAACACCACGAGCTTGCGCAGCTCTTGGCGTCCGGCAAGCCCGATCGCTTCATGGCTGATGCCCTCCATCAGGCACCCATCGCCCGCAAAGACATAGGTGTGGTGGTCCATGATCTTGCGCCCGAACCGGGCGCGCAGAATTTCTTCGGCCATGGCAAACCCAACCGCGTTTGCAATGCCTTGGCCGAGCGGACCCGTCGTGGTTTCGATCCCGTCCGCAAGGAAGTTTTCCGGGTGTCCGGCCGTGCGTGACCCCAGCTGGCGAAAGTTGCGGATCTCATCAAGCGTGATATGCGGATTCCCGGTCAGATAAAGCAGCGAATAAAGCAGCATTGAACCGTGGCCTGCGGACAGAATGAACCTGTCCCGATCGGGCCAGTTCGGATCGGCGGCATCAAATTTCAGATGTTTCTCGAACAAGACCGTGGCCACGTCAGCCATGCCCATCGGCATGCCAGAATGGCCGGAATTCGCCGCGGCAACCGCGTCCAGTGTCAGCGCGCGAATGGCGGCCGCCTTGAACCAATGGTCGGTGTTGGCCGTTCGCAGAGCGGATAAGTCCACAGTCACAATCCTTTGCTTGAGGAACCGTGAGGCTTGAATATCAACCGGGTACCAAAGATCAACCCGCGGAGAGTCGCGACTTGAGGGCCGTGCGCCAAGTGCTTGATTGCAAAGGGGGCGCAAATCCGCCAGCCTCGCGCTAAACTGCAAATAGCGTACGGAATGGCCGATTCGCCCAATTGCTGCTCAGTGTGGCATTGGGACGGCCGGAACCGGACAGCAAGACGTGCAGGAAGGTGCGAGGCATGAGCCAAATCGAGGAATTGCAAACCCGTCTGACCACAGCGATGGAAAGGATTGGGGCAGGTGCCGACACGATACAGTCACGTGCGGCGGCTACGCGCGAGGCGGATAGCGAAATGAAACAGGCGCTGGTGGCTGAAAAGCTCGCCAACGCGCAGTTGGAAGAGCGTTTGGCCAGCTTAAAGACGCGGCACACGGAAGAAATCGACGCCATGAAATCGGCGCCTCAGGACACGGGTGAGGTGGAAACCTTGCGGCGCGAGCTTGATGATCAGGCGCGTGCGATGTCACAACTTGACCAGGAACTGCAGAAAGTACGGGCCGCCAACGATCAATTGCGCGCTGCAAACGCGGCTTTGCGAAGCGCCAATGCCGAAGGTGTTGGCGATGCCTCGCTAATTAACCAGGGGCTGGAGGCGGAAATCGACAGCCTGCGCGCCGCACGTGATGCTGATCTCGCTGAGACCGGCGCGATACTGAGCCGTCTCGAACCGCTCTTGTCAGCCGCATCGATCCAATTGACCGATGACCGCACCGAAAACAAAGGGGACGCGTGAGATGCCCGAGGTGACAATTCATATCGGTGGCCGCAATTTTGACGTCGCCTGTCAGGAAGGCGAGGAAAGCTACCTGCATTCAGCGGCGAAGATGCTGGACGACGAAGCACAGGTTCTGTCCGATCAGATTGGCCGGATGCCGGAAGCCCGGATGTTACTCATGGCGGGGCTGATGCTGGCTGACAAAACGGCAGCGGTCGAGGACCGGGTCCGAGGATTCGAGGCGCAGCTGGCCGAACGTGACGCGGAAATCGCTCAGTTAAAGAGCGCACCGACGCCCGAGCCGCAGCGGGTTGAAGTGCCGGTTGTGCCGGAAAGCGTGACCGACATGCTTGCGGAACTCGCCGCCCGCGCAGAGGCTCTTGCGGCCGAGTTGGAAGAACGCACAAGCCAACCTGAGTGATCGTCACGGCATACTCGGGACGGGTGCTCATCCGCCCTTCGGGTCGTCTTCGCTCGGATCAGCGATGAGAAGCCGAAGGAATCGAAGAGCGTCTCTATCACCGAGCGGTTCCCGCCCCGGCGTTCCGCCGGGTGGCATCAGTGAGATGGCCACAGCGATGAGAGACCAAAGGGATCGAAGAGCGTCCCTCGCGCTGCGGTCAGCTGTTGGCTTCGCGGATTTTGTTGGCGGCGTCCTTGTCATAGGATACGCCGTTGCTGTCGAACAGCGTGTCGAGCTCGCCTGAAAGGGTCATCTCGGTAATGATGTCGCAGCCGCCGACGAACTCGCCCTTAACATAGAGTTGCGGGATCGTTGGCCAGTCCGAAAAATCCTTGATTCCTTGACGGATTTCCTCGTCCGCGAGCACATTCACATCCGTGAAATCCACGCCCATGTAGTTCAGAACGCCCGCCACCCGGCTGGAGAACCCGCATTGCGGCATCTCCTTTGTACCCTTCATGTACAGCACCACATCCGCGGATTTCACGGTCTCGTCGATCCGGGTCTTAACGTCAGTCATCGGTATGCTCCAGTTTGCGGCGCCGCGCCGCGTCGGGTTTCATGTAGGGCCTCAGCGCGCCATAAGTAATGCCCGCAACAAGCGCCAGAGCCAAAAGCAGCGGCCAACCTTCCGTGATCAGGGTACCAAGCCATGCCATCGCGCGTTACTCGGGCGCTTTGGTGGTTAGGGCAAGCGCGTGCAATTCGCCACTCGATCCATCCATCTTGCCTTTGAGTGCCGCGTAGACCGCGCGTTGTTGCTGCACGCGGTTCTGGCCACGAAAACTCTCATCGATCACTTCGGCGGCAAAATGCGCGCCGTCATCACCCTGAACGGTGATCTTCGCGTTGGGAAAGCTCTCGCGGATCAGTGCTTCGATGTCAGAGGCTTGTATGGCCATTCACGGTGTCTCCTGACGGTGTTGATAGAGAAATGTAAGGCGCGGGCCGAAGCCAGGCAAGAGAGCGTGGACTATCCAAGAGCCGCTTCGAAACTTGCCCGATAGAGCGCGCGAAGATCGTCGAGCGGGGCGTCTGACCCGCCGAACCGGACCGTTTGTCCGGCAAATTTCCCTACGCAGACAATCGGGACGCCGGCCTGAGCGGCTGCGCCCATGAGCCATTCCGCCTGGTCAAAGGAACAGGCGACCAGGTACCGGCCCTGATCCTCGCCAAAAAGCGTCGCAGTGTCGCCCGCATCGAGCTGTACGCCGATTCCGGCTGCTTCGGCCATTTCGAACGCGGCCATTGCAAGACCGCCATCGCTCAGGTCGCTGCACCCGCAGATATGTGCGCGGCTGTCGCGGATAAAATCGCCGTTGCGCTTTTCGGCCTCGAGATCCACGGCGGGCGCGTCGCCGTCTTCGCGGTTGAAGACTTCAGCCAAAAGCGCGGACTGACCAAGATGGCCTGTGGTTTGGCCCACAAGCAACGCCATGTGGCCATCCTGCACGTCGTGACAAATCATCTCCTCCACATGACCGATCAGACCGACCGCCCCTATGGTCGGCGTCGGCAGGATCGCTTGGCCGTCCGTCTCATTGTACAAGGACACATTGCCCGACACGATCGGCATGCCGAGCGCGCCGCAGGCTGCTCCGATGCCCTGGATGGCGCCAACGAACTGCCCCATGATCTCTGGCTTTTCGGGGTTGCCGAAATTCAGGTTGTCGGTGGTCGCCAGGGGAACGGCACCCACGGCGGTCAGATTGCGATAGGCTTCCGCGACGGCCTGTTTGCCGCCTTCGACCGGGTTGGCGCGCACATAGCGCGGCGTGACGTCCGAGGTGAAGGCCAGCGCCTTGTCCGTGCCGTGGACCCTTATGATCCCGGCACCGAAGCCCGGCGCGCGTGCGGTATCGGCCATCACCATTGTATCGTATTGCTCGTAGACCCATTGCTTGGCCGCGTAGTTCGGGCTTGCCAGGAGCGCGCGCAAGCCGTCAATGGGATCGATCTCGGGAACATCGGCCATGGGTTCAACCGCGGATGTCGGCTCCCATGGGCGGTCGTATTCCGGCGCGCTGCCAGACAGGGTGGCCAGCGGCAGATCGGCCTTAACCGCGCCATCGTGCAGGATCAGAAACCGGTCCTCGGCAATGGTTTCGCCGACAATCGCGAAATCCAGATCCCATTTGTCAAAGACCGCACGTGCTTCGGCCTCTTTTTCTGGGCGCAGCACCATGAGCATCCGCTCCTGACTTTCAGACAGCATCATCTCATATGCGGTCATACCGGGCTCGCGCTGCGGAACATTGGCCAGTTCCAGCTTGACGCCAAGACCACCTTTGTCGCCCATTTCGACCGCCGAGCAGGTGAGGCCTGCGGCGCCCATATCCTGGATCGAGATCACCGCGCCGGTTTGCATCAGCTCCAGGCAAGCTTCCATCAGGCGCTTTTCGGTGAAAGGATCACCGACCTGAACGGTGGGGCGCTTTTCTTCGATCGAATCGTCGAATTCGGCGCTCGCCATCGTGGCGCCGCCAACGCCGTCACGACCGGTCTTGGCGCCCAGATACACAACCGGCATGCCGATGCCCGAAGCCGCGGAATAGAAGATCTTGTCGGCATCCGCGAGGCCCGCGGCAAAGGCATTCACGAGGCAGTTGCCGTTATAGGCCGGATGGAAACGCACTTCGCCGCCAACCGTTGGCACGCCAAAACAATTGCCATATCCGCCGATGCCCTCGACGACTCCATGCAAAAGTTGTCGTGTTTTGGGGTGATCCGGAGCTCCAAAGCTGAGCGCGTTCATCGCCGCGATTGGACGGGCGCCCATCGTGAAGACGTCGCGCAGGATACCCCCGACACCGGTTGCCGCACCCTGATACGGTTCGATGTAAGAAGGGTGGTTATGGCTCTCCATCTTGAAGACAACCGCCTGTCCATCGCCGATATCGACCACACCCGCGTTCTCGCCGGGACCGCAAATCACCTGGGGGCCATCCGTGGGCAGTGTGCGCAGCCATTTTTTGGACGACTTGTAGGAACAATGTTCGTTCCACATGGCCGAGAATATGCCGAGCTCAGTGAAGGTGGGTTCGCGACCAAGAATGTCGAGAATGCGGTCATATTCATCAGGCTTCAGCCCATGGTTTTCGATCAGCTCTGGCGTGATGGCTGGTTCGGTCATGCCGCAAGTCTTCTCCTGGTCCCGATTGCGCCGTTCTTAGGCCAAGGGGCGGGCGGGGGAAAGAGGCGACGCATCCGTGCCCGCTTGGAAGCAGCCCAGCGGATCAATGGATGCCTCCAACGGAGGTGCGGCTTGCGGCTAAGATGTGCCAAGACCGAGTGTCAGGAGCCTTGCGTTTCGGCCTTTTGCCGAACCTCCTGCTGAACGGCTTCGGCCGCGGCGGCGCGAATGGCCACCTGTTCAGCTTCGCTCACCCCGTCTTCGTCCATATTCGGGATAGCCACCCGCACCTCGCGGCGGGCAAAGTCGATGCCGGCGGCGTCGAATTCCGCCTTCACGCGGTTATAGACTTCTTTGCGAATGGTGAACTGCTTGCCCGGCTTGGCCATGAACTTGCCCCGGATCACCATGCCAACGTCGTCGAATTCAAAGACACCCTGGCTTTTGAACGGTTCAAGGAAGTCATCCTTGTAAAGCGGGTCCTCGCGCATCTCGGCGCCGATCTTCTTGAAGATCTTCTTGACCTTGTTGGGATCCGTGTCGAAAGGCACGGTAAAGCGCAGCTTCATGATCACCCAGTCGCGGCTGTAGTTTGTCAGCTGCGGGATCTCGCCATAAGGGATGGTGTGCACCGGCCCGCGATGGTGGCGCAGCTGCATTGACCGGATCGAGATCTTTTCGACTGCACCACGTGTCGAATCGATCTCGACATATTCGCCCACGCGGAAGGCGTCGTCGATCAGGAAGAAGATGCCTGACACCACATCGGATACCAGCTTTTGCGCGCCAAAACCGATGGCAAGACCCAGGATCCCGGCGCCGGCCAGAAGAGGCGTGATGTCGACACCGAGGTTGCCGATCGCCAAGAGACCAAAGATCACCAGGATCGCGCCCTGTGCGGTCATCCGAACCAAGGGCAGAACCGTTGCCAGACGCGAACCGGACCCTCCGCCGCCTTCGCCGCCAATCTCATCAGAGGTCACTTCGCGGCTGGTCTGCTCGGCCGCGAGGCGGCGGTTGATCCAGAGCGACACGACCTCGTAGGTGATGTAGCCTATGACCAGGGTCATCAGAAAGCCGACGAGGTTGTCTCCGACCCCTGGCCGTTCGCCCTCGCCGATGCCGAGGTCCAGATCCCACGCGCCAGCAATGATCAGCACCACCGCGCCCATCACCAGCACTCGGCCAATCCGGATGTAACTGCGTTTGGTCGATTGATAGGCCATCTCCGCAATCGCGCCTTCGCCGGACATCGGCGGCACGAGATGGCGGACGAGGCCCCGGATCGCAGTGTCGAAGGCCGGGGTTACAAGCAGCCAGAAAAGCGTTGTGTAATGCGCGCCCTGGATCAACAAGCTCAGTTGCCCGAGACCCGCCAGTATGGTCACGATCACCCACATGGCCGCCGCGACAACCATCGCGAAATAGGGGTAGTTGACAGACACGAACTCATCAAATCGGCTTTGATCGGGATCAGTGCCGCGCATCAGGTCGATCAGCCCATCACGGGCCGTCAGCGCAATGATGATAATGTAGACATAGACTGCGCTGTCGAGCCAGAATCCCAGCCGCGTCTCGCCCATCGGAACGCCGTTGGCTGCGTTGAATTCGACCATAAAGATGGTGAATCCACCGAGCAGAACGAGGCCGATGATATTGCGATGGAGATACCCGGCCCAGCGGTCATCCACATTTACAAGCCGCATATCTGGCCGCTTCGGCGCCAGGACAAATCGCGAGAATGCGGCGCCAAGGCGAGGGAACCAGACCAGATAGGTGGCGAAAATAGCGGCAAACTGGGCTTGTTCGGGCGAAAGGATCCCGCGTCCGACCGCGCGGGCCACAGAGTAGAAGATAAAGAGCCCCACCACCTCGCGCAGGAAACGGCGGAACAGGTATGAAAGAGCGCTCCACAGGCTGGAATCGTCGGCGCGCACGTCGAGCACGCGCCACCGGTCCATCAGCATTCGCGCAACCTGTTCGACCAAGAGGCCCGCCGCCAGCATGATCGCCGTAAGACCAAAGAGGGTCAGAACGCCGCTGGGGCCGCCATATGTCTGAGCAAAGTTTGTGAAAGCGTCACCTTGACGCTGGAAGAGCAGGGGAATCCGTTGGACCGCAGCGACCGGGGGCGACGTGAAAGCGGACCAGAGACGCGCGATCCGGTCGATCGCCGAGGCGGGCTCGGCTGCAGCCTCGGTCGTTGCGTTGGCGTTCAACTGATCGAGCAGAAGCGCGCGCACCTCGTCATCCGACAGTCGCGCCACGGCGGCATTGATTGCCTCGGGTGAGCTAAGATCGACTTCTTCGGCCGATCCGTCTTCGGCTGCGCTGCTGGTGGAGCCGGTGACAAGTTGCGCCTGCGCGGATGATGGTGCTGGTACGAGAACGATTGCCCAGACCAACAAGCATGCAGCGACCAAATTGCGAACCATGTAGCAAATCCCCCAGACCACGACACGCCTTAGGCAACGGTATCGGAACAGCTTGCGATTGCACGATTTTTTGAACTCTGCACCTTCCGTTGCGTCAAGAACATGCCAAAGCGCGGTGTTTTCACCACACTTTTCGCGGTGTTTCGGATAAAAAAAGGCCGAGCGCTAAGCTCGGCCGAAGTCCAACAGGGAGGTATGAAGGTGATGGTGCGGTAAGCATCACCGCCTTCAATTGCCGATGTAGGCGGCAGTCTGTGAACGATCAAGATCCTTGTTGCTGCGCCTACAGCATTGCTGCTATGCGCCCAGTGCATAGCTCAGATTTTTCCAAGCTGCCTCAGATGTTTGCGATGTGAAATGATTTCGTCCTGAACAAAGTCGCGAAACGACGCAATGCGCTTGGATTGGCGCAATTCTTCCGGATAAGCCAAAAAAACAGGCACTTCAGCGGATTCAATTTCTGGCAAGACCCGCACCAAAAGGGGGAAATCTTCGGTGACGTAATCGGGCAGAACGCCAATACCGAGGTTGTTCAGAACTGCCTGGAGCACACCAAAATAGTTATTCACGGTCAGCAGCGACCGGGGATTGTTCGTCATCAGGTGCTGAACCAACACGGCGCCAGCCCCCACCTGCGCCGAGCTGGGGTTCTGGCAAACCAAACGATGGTTGATCATGTCGCTGATCTCGACAGGCGTGCCTTCGCGGTCGAGATACTCGCGAGAGGCATAAAGCTGCATCTGAACGGTCATTAGTTTTTTGCGGATCAGATCGGCCTGGCTTGGCTCCTTCATGCGGATCGCCACGTCAGCTTCGCGCATCGGCAGATCCAGAACCCGTTCCTCGAGCATCAGATCAATTTTGAGATCTGGGAATTTTTCGTAGAGCTTCGGCAGCCTTGGTGCCAGCCAGAGTGTGCCAAACCCGAAGGTTGTGGTGACGCGAAGCTCGCCGAACACCTCTTCTTCGCTGTCACGAATGCGGGCAGCGGCAGCGTCCAGCCGTTTGGTCATTGACCGCGTGGCGTCAAAGAGCAGTTCGCCTTGCTCGGTGAGAATCAGGCCTCGTGCATGGCGGTGAAACAGGGTGGCATTCAGGCTCTCCTCCAACGCGCGGATCTGCCGACTGACCGCGGATTGAGACAGATTCAGCCGATCGCCCGCATGTGTGAGGCTGCCGGCATCCGCCACGGCGTGAAATATTCGAAGCTTGTCCCAGTCCATCGCAGCAACTTCCGATCCTTTGAGGCCGCTCTATAGGAAAGATTTCGCATAGCGACCATGCATTTCTCGCATGGCTCTCAAAAAGGATAAATTTTCCTCGTCAGGTCAGCAACTGTGACCTATCATCACGTGTATACTGTCGACGTATCCAGGTGTGGGGAGACACCCAGATGAGCACGCAAAAGATATCGCTGACGGACCGCTTCGACATCGACAAGAGCCCTGTTCTATTGAACGGGACGCAAGCGCTCGTACGGTTGATGCTGACCCAGAAGGCGCGCGACAAGGCGGCCGGGCACAACACGGCGGGTCTTGTCACTGGGTATCGCGGCTCTCCCCTCGGCGCGGTGGACCAGCAGATGAACCGGGCGCAGAAGATCCTGGCCGAGGCGGATGTCACCTTTCAATACGGCCTGAACGAAGATCTTGCGGCCACGGCGCTATGGGGCAGTCAGCAGGCGGAACTGCGGGGCGAAGGCAAGTACGATGGCGTCTTTGGGCTATGGTACGGCAAGGGCCCGGGCGTGGACCGGTCCGGAGATCCAGTGAAACACGCGAATATGGCCGGAACCGCGCCGCTGGGTGGTGTGCTGATGGCCATGGGCGATGATCACACCGGCGAAAGCTCGACCGTTTTGCATCAGTCCGAATGGGCGTTGATCGATGCATATATGCCCATCGTGTCGCCGGCTGGTGTGCAGGAAATCATGGATTACGGGGTCTACGGATTTGCGCTCAGCCGGTTTTCCGGGCTTTGGGTCGGTCTGAAGACAATGAAGGACACCGTCGAGGCGACATCGGTTGTGGATGGCGACCCGCATCGGATGCAGCTTGTGCGCCCTGAATTCGGGATGCCAGAGGGCGGGCTGAACATCCGGCTGGTGGACACGCCGACCGCGCAGGAGGCGCGGGTTATCGATTACAAACGCTTTGCAGCCGAAGAGTTTGCGCGCGTTAACCGGATCGACAGGCGGGTCTGGGGTAAGCCGGGTGCCAAGATCGGCTTTGTGGCCGCTGGCAAGAACTGGCTGGATCTGATCCACGCAATGTCGCTTTTGAACATCGGCGAGAGCGAAGCGGAACGGCTGGGTATCACGACGTACAAGGTCGGGCAAACCTTCCCGCTGGACATGAAAGGGTTCCATGCGTGGGCCGAAGGGCTCGACCTGATCGTGGTGGTTGAGGAAAAGCGCAAGCTGATCGAGGTGCAGATCAAGGAGGCGATCTTCGACGACCGTCGGGGTCGCCGTGTCTATGGCTGGTACAAAGGCGGGGCAGGCGGGATGCACCGCGAAGAGCTGTTCCCGACCCGCGGCGCGCTCGATCCCATTCTCATCGCGACAAAGCTAGGCGAGATCCTTGTTGAGGAAGGCCGCGACACGGAAGGCATTCGGGCCGGTCTTGCCGCGCTGGACGAAGCGCGTCGGGCTGACAATGCCGAGGATATCGCCGCGCGGATCCCGTATTTCTGCTCGGGCTGTCCGCATAACAGCTCGACCCGCCTGCCCGAAGGCGCGCGCGCCTATGCCGGGATCGGCTGCCACTACATGGCGCAATGGATGGACCGCGAAACGCTGGGTTACACGCATATGGGTGGCGAGGGCGCGAACTGGATTGGCGAGGCCCCGTTTTCAACCCGCAACCACGTATTTCAGAACCTCGGCGATGGGACTTACAACCATTCGGGCGTTCAGGCGATCCGAGCGGCTTTGGCGGCGGGCACGAACATCACCTACAAGATCCTCTTCAACGACGCGGTCGCAATGACCGGCGGCCAGACAAACGAAGGTGATCTGTCGCCGCAGCGCATCGCGGCCGAACTCAACGCTATGGGTGTGGCGCATATCGCGGTGGTCTATGACGAGAAAGAAGATGTCGACCTCAAGGCTCTTCCGGCGGGCGTTGAAACCCATGAGCGCGCGGATCTCATGCCGGTGCAGGAGGCCTTTTCCAAGCATCCCGGTGTTTCGGCGATCATCTATGTGCAGACCTGTGCCGCCGAAAAGCGCCGTCGGCGGAAACGCGGCACCTTCCCCGATCCCGACAAGCGGGTCTTCATCAATTCCGACATCTGCGAAGGCTGTGGTGATTGCGGGGTTCAGTCGAACTGCGTGTCGATCGTTCCGAAGGAGACCGAGTTGGGCCGCAAGCGCGCGATTGACCAATCGTCATGCAACAAGGATTTCTCATGCGTTAAGGGCTTCTGCCCGTCCTTTGTGACGGTCGAAGGTGCCAAGCTACGCAAGGAGGCGACGACCGCGCTGGAGCTGCCAGTTCTACCCGAGCCCGCATTGCCGCAGATCGACGGCACGTGGAACATCGTGGTGACCGGTGTCGGAGGCACTGGCGTGGTGACGATCGGCGCGGTAATCGCGCAGGCGGCGCAGCTGGATGGCAAAGGTGCGGGCATGATGGAGATGGCCGGGCTCGCCCAAAAGGGGGGCGCGGTGCACATCCATTGCCGACTGGCGAACGCACCTGACGACATCAGCGCGATCCGCGTTGCGACGGGCGAGGCGGATGCGCTGATCGGCGGCGACCTGGTGGTGAGCGCCGGGGCCAAGACGCTTGGCCTCACGCGAACCGGTCGCACCGGCGCGGTGGTGAACGCGCATGAGATCATCACTGGGGATTTTACACGAAACACAGAATTTTCGTTGCCAAGCGACCAGTTGAGCCTCGCTCTTGAAGCCCGGATCAAGGATCGGCTGAGCCTGTTCGATGCCTCGGATCTGGCGCGCGTTACGCTGGGCGACAGCATCTTTTCAAACATGATGATATTTGGCGCGGCGTGGCAGAAGGGTCTGATCCCGCTGAGCCGGGAGGCGATCCTGCAAGCCATTGACCTGAACGGCGCGGCGGTGCAGCGCAATCTCAAGGCATTTGACATCGGACGGTGGGCGGTTCTGCACTCCGAAGAGGTTAAAAAGCTGCTCAGCACGACTGTCGTCAAGCTGCCGACATCCTCGACCGACGAGATTTCTGTGCGGGCAGAGCATCTGGTGGCGTACCAGAGCAAGCGACTTGCGAAGCGGTATCGTAAACTGGTCGATGAGGTCGACGACGGCGCGGTGAAGTCTGCTTTGGCCAAAGGGTACCACAAGCTACTGTCTTACAAAGACGAATACGAAGTCGCTCGGCTGTTGCTCACCAGCCGAGCCAAGGCCGAGGCGGAATTCGACGGCGAGTTGAAGATGACCTTTCACCTGGCGCCGCCGATCCTGGGCGGGACAGGTCCAGACGGTCGCCCCAAGAAGCGCGCGTTCGGCGAGGCGATGCTGCCGCTCTTGCGCCTGCTGGCGCGCTTGAAATGGGTGCGTGGGACACCGCTGGACCTCTTTGGCTATAGTGCTGAACGCAAAATGGAGCGTGCCTTGATCCGTCAATACGAAGAGGACATGGCCGAGGTTCTCCCGCTACTGAACCAAGATACGCGCGACGCGGTCGCGGCACTGGCAGCGTTGCCTCTGGACATTCGTGGCTTTGGGCCCGTCAAACGCGCAAACGAAGCCAAGGTGGCCAAACGGCGCGAGGAACTGCTGGTGACAATCCGGCAGGGTGGCCCAAAACTGGCTGAAGCCGCAGAATGAAAACCTGTCATATGCCCAACACAGGGACTATGCAAAATTGTGATCCCGCCCTATTTAGCCTCGATAGTCGGCTAAGCTGAAAGCCGACACGCCACGGAGTATCACATGCCATCGCGCCGCCAGGTCGCCCGCGACATCTCGTACGCCCATTCCGCCGAAACCAAGAGTGGACGCGCGATGATCCGGCTGATGGAGAACACGACGGGGCGGCTGCGGCTGATCAAACGGGCCGATGGCTATGAACGCGACGTGGCTGCTGGCCGCGATTTCTGGGCAGTGATGGTCGAACGCTATGGGCTGTCGCTTGACGTGGTTGGCGGGGCGCTCGACAACATTCCCACGGACGAACCGCTCATCCTGATTGCAAACCATCCTTATGGTATTCTCGACGGGCTGATGATGGGACATATCCTGGCGCAGGTTCGCGGTGACTTTCGAATCCTGGCGCATCGAGTGTTTCGAAAAGCCGAGGATTTGAACCGGATCATTCTGCCGATATCCTTCGATGAGACAAAAGAAGCGGTCCGGCTAAACATCGAGACGCGCAAGACGGCGCTGAAATACCTCGCCGAAGGTGGTGCGATCGGTATCTTTCCCGGCGGCACGGTCAGCACGGCGGCAAAACCGTTTTCGCATCCGATGGATCCGGGCTGGCGCGGCTTTACGGCGCGGATGGTCGGCAAGTCGCGGGCAACCGTTGTTCCGGTGTTTTTCGATGGGCACACAACGCGCCTTTTCCACATCGCAAGCCACCTGCACTACACCCTGCGGATGGGTCTCTTGATCCGCGAGTTCAAGAAAAGGGTCGACACCCCCGTGCGCGTGGTGGTCGGCAAGCCGATCAACCGCGACATCCTGGATCCGATGGCCAAGGATTCCAAAGCGATGATGGACTATCTCCGACGAGCGACGTATGAGCTGTCACCGACCCCGCTCAAGTCGCTGGACTACGGGTTCGAATTCGAAGACCGACACCGCGCCTGATCGGCGCCGGAGATAACAATGGCCGTTGGCATATTTGATTCAGGCCTCGGGGGGCTGACGGTTCTGACCGCCGCGCAAGACCGGCTGCGCGAGGTGGATTTCCTGTATTATGCCGACAGCGCGCATGCGCCTTATGGTGTGCGTGACGCGAATGACATCCACGACCTGACCAAACAGGCGGTACAAGACTTGTGGGATCGGGGGGTCAACCTGGTGATCCTTGCCTGCAATACGGCCTCGGCCGCTGCGCTGCGCCGGATGCAGGAGGCCGGCGTGCCCAAAGGCAAGCGCGTTCTGGGTGTATTCGTTCCGTTGATCGAGGCACTGACCGAGCGGCAATGGGGCGACAACTCCCCGCCACGCGAAGTGTCGGTCAAACATGTGGCGCTTTTCGCGACACCGGCCACGGTGGCAAGCCGCGCATTCCAGCGTGAACTCGCCTTTCGCGCGATTGGTGTGGATGTCGAGGCGCAAAGCTGCGGCGGGGTGGTCGATGCGATCGAGGATGGCGACATGATCCTTGCCGAAGCTCTGGTGCGAGGCCACGTCGATGCGCTCAAACGCAAGATGCCAGACCCTCAGGCCGCGGTGCTTGGTTGCACGCATTACCCTCTTGTTCAGGAGGTTTTCCAGGCGGCACTTGGTTCAGAGGTCAAAGTCTTTAGTCAGGCGTCCCTGGTGGCCGACAGCCTTGCTGATTACCTGGACCGCCATCCTGATATGATCGGCAACAGCGATGGCGGATACCTGACCACCGGCGATCCGCGACGCGTGAGCGACCGTGCGACGCAATTTCTCCGACGAAACATCCGGTTCGAAGCGGCCTGAGCCGTATTTTGCCCTCGCTTTTCATGATGCCGGGGCGTCGCATGTTTAGACTTCCAAAGATGTAAAGGTCCAAGATGACCCACAAAATCGCAATTCTGGGCGCCAGCGGCTATACCGGCGCCGAACTCATCCGTTTGTTGGCCACCCATCCGAAGATGGAGATCGTGGCGTTGGCCGCAGACCGCAAAGCAGGCATGGAATTGGCGCAGGTCTTTCCGCATCTGCGCCATTTGGCATTGCCGCGCCTGTGCAAGATCGGCGAGATTGACTTTGACAATGTCGATCTGTGTTTCTGTGCATTGCCGCACAGGACAAGCCAGGAGGTCATCCGCAACCTGCCGGATGACTTGCGGATCATTGATCTGTCGGCCGACTTCCGGCTGCGGTCGGCTGAGGAATACGAGACCTGGTACGGCAATCCGCACAGCGCGATGGAGCAGCAGACCGAGGCAATCTATGGCCTCACCGAATTCTACCGTGACCAGATCCGTGGCGCGCGGTTGGTGGCGGGCACCGGGTGCAATGCGGCGACCGGGCAATACGCGTTGCGTCCGCTGATCGAGGCCGGCGTGATCAATCTGGATGAGATCATAATCGACCTCAAATGTGCAGTCAGTGGGGCGGGACGAAGCCTGAAGGAACACCTTCTCCATGCAGAGCTGAGCGAAGGTTACTATGCCTATGCCGTCGGCGGCACGCATCGTCATCTGGGTGAGTTCGATCAAGAATTCAGTGCTCTTGCCGGACGGCCCGTCAAAGTGCAGTTCACGCCGCATCTGATCCCGGCAAACCGTGGTATTCTGGC
>JBCCVT010000036.1:0-16232 GCA_039195015.1 Pseudomonadota bacterium | reverse complement strand
GGCTATGATGAACGCGTCTCGGGCTTGCGCCTTGGTACGTCTGTCGAACAAGCGGGCGCATGGCTGATGCAAGCGGATCCGGTGTCGATCTGGGCCGCACAGCAAATCGGTCCCTACCTCCGCTGACCCCGGTTCGGGGGCGTCGGTAGGGGCATTGTCCCGAAAAAGAAAATACCGTGTGATGATCAGTTCATCACACGGCATCTCCGTTGTGTGAGTGGTCTGGCGATCCTGCCAGGGCGGTCGCTCAGTACGACGTTTTGCCGTCTGCAACCACGTCGATGTCACCGCGAACCAAGCCGATGTCTTCCAATTCGCGATCGCTCAGCTTCGACAGCGCTTTGCGCGTGATCCGGGAGTCGTTCCAAGCGGTGTACGACGCGATGATCGATGCGAAAAAGGTTCCGATACGGCCAACAAGGCCGATCGAGCCATAGGCGGGGCGGGTGGTGTCAAATGCAGCCATATCCGTATCCTCTGCTTTAGGGTGTTGATGTGTATCGTTGTTGTTGTGAACCGCAGATAGGCCCGGATTTTCGCTCTCACAAGACGCAAAAATTGCATGGTTCCCATGCAGATTTTGCATGGCTTGAAATTTGTTTACGGTATTGAAACGAATATGAAAATCCCGTGTGTTCATGTGTCGCTTTCGGGTGAATCCTTGGTCGTTTTTGACCGCTTTTCCGGAATGCGACGGGCTTGTGTCGCAATTGGTGTGAACGTGAAAGACTTGGAAAGTGTTCGCGTTTCGTGCTAATTCGAGCAAAACGCAAAAACAGGCGGGCAGAGCAGGTGCACCATGCGCATAATTGGCATTGATCCTGGCCTTCGAACCTTGGGCTGGGGGGTCATTGATTCGCAGGCCGGCAAGATGCGCCATGTCGCCAATGGGCTCTGTCAGACGGGGTCGGGTGACCTGGCTGCACGCCTTCTTTCCCTGCATGGACAACTGACGGACGTGGTCGCTCGCTTTGCGCCTCACACGGCGGCGGTGGAGCAGACATTTGTCAACAAGGATGGGGCCGGTACGCTGAAACTGGGCCAGGCGCGCGCGATTGCTTTGCTTGTGCCCGCGCAGGCGGGACTGTCGGTTGGGGAATACGCGCCGAACCAGGTCAAGAAGACCGTGGTTGGTGTGGGTCATGCCGCGAAGGAGCAGATCCAGCACATGGTACGCATGCAACTCCCTGGCGTTGATCTGGCAGGACCCGACGCGGCCGATGCGCTCGCGATTGCGATCTGCCATGCCTATTACGGTGGCGGCACGACAGGGTTTCACGCTGCCATTGCGCGGGCCACCGGATGATCGGCCGACTGAGTGGGCGCCTCGATTATCGCGCGACCGACCACATCCTGATCGACGTGCGTGGGGTTGGATACATTGTCTACTGCTCGGACCGGACGATGGCATCTCTGCCCGGCTTGGGAGAGGCGGTGTCGCTTTATACCGACATGGTTGTGCGCGAGGATCTGATGCAGCTTTTCGGGTTCACGACGCTTGCCGAGAAGGAATGGCACCGCCTGCTGATGAGCGTGCAGGGTGTCGGTGCGAAAGTGTCGATGACGATCCTTGGGACGCTGGGACCGGATGGGGTGAGCCGGGCGATCGCGTTGGGAGACTGGGCTTCGGTTAAGGCGGCCAAAGGTGTTGGTCCGAAAACGGCGCAACGCATTGTTCTCGACCTCAAGGACAAAGCGCCCAGTGTGATGGCGATGGGTGGCGCCCCTGCCGCCGCGCCCGAAGTCGAGGTGGTCGAGGCCGAAACCGCCACGCCTCCCCCAACTGCCCCTGCACCGCAAGCTATGCCGGCGACGTCGCAGGCCGATGCGCTCTCGGCCCTGGCCAATCTGGGCTATGGTCCGTCCGAAGCGGCCGCCGCGGTGGCTGAGGCCGCCGGTGCGGATCCTCAGGCTGAAACCGGCGCCTTGATCCGCAACGCGCTGAAGCTGCTGGCGCCGAAATCGTGATGGCGCCCGCGCCGCGAGGAGACTGAGATGATCGACGCGGACCCGACATTGCGGCCCGACCCGTTGCCCGAAGACAATGACCGGGCGCTCCGACCGCAGATGCTGGAGGATTTCATCGGTCAGGCCGAAGCCCGCGCAAATCTCCGCGTCTTTATCCAATCTGCGCGCCAGAGGGGCGAGGCGATGGATCACACGCTGTTTCATGGCCCCCCCGGTCTTGGTAAGACAACGCTGGCGCAGATCATGGCGCGTGAATTGGGCGTGAGTTTCCGCATGACCTCGGGCCCCGTACTGGCCAAGGCCGGAGATCTCGCGGCGATCCTCACAAACCTTGAGACGCGTGATGTGCTGTTCATCGACGAGATCCACCGCCTGAACCCGGCGGTCGAAGAGGTGCTCTATCCGGCACTTGAAGATTTCGAACTGGACCTCGTGATCGGCGAAGGGCCTGCCGCGCGAACGGTACGGATTGAGCTGCAGCCCTTCACGCTAGTCGGGGCGACCACGCGGATGGGTTTGCTGACCACGCCTCTGCGCGACCGGTTCGGAATCCCGACGCGACTGCAATTCTACGAAGTGGAGGAGTTGCACGAGATCGTGACGCGCAACGCGCGCAAGCTCGGCGCGCCGGCCGAGACAGAGGGTGCGCTCGAAATTGCCCGCCGCGCGCGCGGCACGCCCCGGATCGCCGGTCGGTTGCTGCGTCGCGTCGTGGATTTCGCCGTTGTGGAAGGGGATGGCCGCATCACCCGCGCACTCGCCGATCGCGCATTGACGCGCCTGGGCGTGGATCATCTGGGCCTTGACGGCGCTGACCGGCGCTATCTGAGGCTGATCGCTGAAAACTATGCGGGTGGCCCGGTCGGTATCGAAACGATGAGCGCGGCGCTCAGCGAAAGCCGCGACGCGCTGGAAGAGGTGATCGAACCGTATCTTTTGCAGCAAGGCTTGATCCAGCGTACGCCGCGCGGCCGCATGCTGGCGCGCAAGGCGTGGGAGCATCTCGGTATGGCCGCGCCGAAAGGCACGGGCGATCTCTTTGGTTGAAGGCGTGCGCGCAGGGCCCTATGCCTCCGGCGGGAGTATTTTCAAAAAGAAGAAGGGATCGGCGTGAGCCCGGACGATGTCGCCGCCTTGTTCACCCGGGAGACTGGCGAATACGTGTTTGCACGATGGGGCCGCCCGATCGTGCCCGTGGTCTTTGGCGTGGCCGATGAGACGCTGTCAGTGGTCAAGGGTGCGTTCGAGGCCGTTGTCGCCTTGGCCGGGCACCAGATGGCCGAAACCGACCCCGAGCTGGGTGTCAATTGCATGGTTTTCTTCTTTCGCAACTGGGACGAACTGCCCGAAGTGCCGGATCTTGACCGGTTGATACCCGATCTTGGTCCTCTGGTTGAACGGCTCAAGACAGCGGAAGCGAACCAATATCGTGTCTTCCGCTTTGACGAGAACGGCGGGATCCGTGCGGCGTTCGTGTTTCTGCGTATGGATCCGCACTTAAGCGCGGTGCCAGCGGAAACTCTGGCCCTGTCGCAGGTGGTTCAAACGATGCTTTTGTGGTCGGATACCGCCTTTCGCCAAAAATCTCCGCTGGCAATTGCCGGTGAGACGACAATTCTGCGCCCCGACATTGCGGCCGTCATCCGAGCCGCTTATGATCCTGTGCTGCCTGTTGCGGCGCAGGACGCCTCTCATGCGCTGCGGTTGTATGCCCGAATGGAGCCTACGCAATGAAGCAGCACACTTATCCGATCCGCGTCTATTACGAAGACACCGATATGGGTGGGATCGTCTATCACGCGAATTACCTGCGTTACATCGAACGCGCGCGCAGCGATTACGTGCGGCAATTGGGTCAAGACCAGAACCGGATGCGCGAAGAGGGCGTCGTCTGGGTCGTGCGGCGGATCGAGGCCGACTACCTTGCGACTGCCCGGTTCGAGGACGCGCTGATTGTCGAAACACGGGTAAACCGGATCTCGGGCGTGCGCCTGGTGATGGACCAGATCGTAACCCGCGGAGACGAGACGATCTTTACCGCGGTGGTCACCGCCGTCTGCATGACACGCGACGGAAAGCCATTGCGTCTTCCGGCAGAGATTCGCGCATTACAAAAATCGTGATCGCCTGATTTAGTGGTTTTGTTGGCTTTTGCACGGCACACACGGTAGGTTGCTGGCCAAAGCAGCTCGGGAAACGGGCGCAGGTGGACAAAGAGCAGGCAGATGGAAACAGAGTTGCTGGCGGCTGCGCAGGAGATTGATTTCTCTATGTGGGGCCTTTTCGTGCGCGCCACCCTAGTGGTGAAACTTGTCATGGTTATGTTGCTATTCGCCTCGTTTTGGGCTTGGGCGATCATCATCCAGAAGCTGATGACTTACCGATCCGCAAGATCCGAAGCGGAACAGTTCGACCAGTCCTTTTGGTCGGGCGAGCCGCTGGACGAGCTTTTCGACACGCTGGGGCCGCAGCCGCATGGGCGGTCCGAACGTGTCTTTGCTGCTGGAATGACCGAATGGCGGCGGTCGCACCGGACTGATGGGGCGCTGATCGCCGGCGCGCAATCGCGGATCGACCGGTCCATGGATGTGGCGATCGGCAAGGAGGCCGAGGCGCTGCAAAAGGGACTGCCGGTTCTGGCCACGGTTGGGTCAACGGCGCCGTTTGTGGGCCTTTTCGGTACAGTCTGGGGCATCATGAATGCCTTTATCGAGATTGCCGAACAGCAAAACACCAACCTTGCCGTCGTCGCGCCGGGCATCGCCGAGGCGCTTTTGGCGACCGGTCTGGGCCTCTTGGCGGCAATTCCCGCGGTGATCTTCTACAACAAGCTCAGCGCCGATAGCGACCGGATCATTGGCAGCTACGAGGCCTTTGCCGATGAATTCGCGACAATCCTGTCGCGGCAGCTGGACAGCTGAGCGATGGGGGCAAGCGTTCAAACCGGCTCGGGCGGCGAACGGCGGCGGCGTGGGCGCAGGCGGTCGCATCCGATGGCCGAGATCAACGTCACGCCCTTTGTTGATGTGATGATGGTGTTGCTGATAATTTTCATGGTCGCGGCACCTTTATTGACAGTCGGTGTCCCTGTTGAGTTGCCGAAGACAGCAGCCAACGCCTTGCCGTCGGATCAGGAGGAACCCCTGACCGTAACGCTCACGGCGGATGGTCGCGTGCAGATCCAGACCACCGACACGCCGCGGGCTGAACTGGTTTCGAAGCTGCGGGCGATTGCGGCGGAGCGTGAGGGCGCGCGCGTTTTCCTGCGCGCCGACGGAGCGGTTCCATATGCCGAGGTGATGCAGGTCATGGGCGCGCTGAACGCTGGCGGATTCCCCGATATCGGCCTGGTGACCGACATCGGCGGCCCGGCACTGGACGCGCCTGCGGGCGTGTCGGGCGGGTGAGGGATACGGCTTGCAGACCGGCACCTATATCTCGGGCGTGGCCCATATCGGACTCGTGGCCTGGATGATTTTCGGTGGCACTTTCCGCTCCGAACCTTTGCCGTTCGAAGTGCAGGAAGTGTCGGTGATTTCGTCTGCGGAGTTCGCGGCTTTGGTGGCGCCGCAAGCCGCTCCTGATATCACACCCGAACCTGCAGCCCTGCCGCTGCCCGACGCTGCACCCGAAACGCCTGAGATATCGGCAACGCCCGATCCCGTGCCCGCGCCGGAGACCCCACCACAAACCGCCGAGCCCGCGGCGCCCGCGCCGCAACCTGTGACCCCTGATCCGCTCGCGCCGTTGGCCGAAGGAACCGATGTGACGCCGGAAGCTCCCGAGCCGACGATTGACACGGCCGCCTTACCAGACGTGCCTCGCCGGCAACCGCGCCCGGCGGATCGTGTGGCACCCACGCCGATTGCGCCGCCTCCGCCGGATGCGCGCCCTGATGAGGTTGTTCAACAGGAAACAGCGCCGTCCCCTGACGAGGCAGACGCACCCGCCGAAGACGCCGCCACAGCGCCTGAAGAAGCGGGAACCGAGATTGCAACCGAGGCGAATGAACCGCCCGAAGAGGTGCTTACAACCCGGGTGACCCGGTCGCCTCGGCCGCTGTCGCGGCCTGCCCAACCCACACCTGGACCAACGCAGACGGCGGAGCCTGCGCCAGCCTCGGAGCCCGAGCCCGAGCAGGCCGCCGAAGCGGAAGCTGACCCCGTCACAGGGTCGCAGGATGCCGTGGCTGCGGCGCTTGCCGAAGCGCTCGGCGGTGCTTCTGATCCGGCGCCCGCGCCTGCGGGACCGCCGCTCAGCCAGGGAGAGAAGGACGCGCTGAGGGTTTCGGTTTCGCGGTGCTGGAATGTCGGCTCGCTATCCTCGGCGGCCCTGAACACGACGGTAGTGGTCACAGTGGCCATGAACCAGGACGCAACACCGGTCGTGCCGTCGATCGAGATGCTCTCCTCGGATGGTGGCGACGCGACGGCCGCTCGACAAGCCTTTGAAGCCGCGCGCCGCGCGATCATCCGCTGCGGTGCGTCGGGCTTTGATCTCCCCGCTGACAAATACGCCTCGTGGCGCGACATCGAAATGACCTTCAATCCTGAAAGGATGCGTATCAAATGACCCGGTACCTGGTTGCACTCCTCGCAGGCTTGTCCAGCATCGCCACATTTGCGTTGCAGGTGGCCGCGCAAACCCAAGGCCCGCTGAGGATCGAGATCACCGAAGGCGTAATCGAACCGCTGACCTTCGCGGTGCCCGATTTCGTGCCCGATGGCGCCGACCCCAACGGCTATGGCGCCCAGCTTGCCCGCGTGATTTCCGCGGATCTGAGCGGCACCGGGTTGTTCCGCGAGGTGCCTGCTTCGGCCTATATCAGCCAGGTCACCGATTTCGGGGCGCCGGTGCAATATGCCGACTGGAAGGCCATCAATGCCCAGGCGCTGATTGTCGGGGGCGTCAGCGTGTCGGGGAACAACCTGACCGTACGGTTCCGAATCTACGATGTGTTCTCAGGCGCGGAAATGGACAACGGATTGCAGTTTTCCGGCTCGCTCGATGGATGGCGGCGCATGGCGCACAAGGTGGCGGATGCGGTCTACAGCCGGATCACGGGCGAGGGGGCCTATTTCGACAGCCGGGTCGTCTTTGTGTCCGAAAGCGGCCCCAAGGATGATCGCCGCAAGCGCCTTGCCATCATGGATTACGACGGCGCGAACGTTCAATATCTGACCGACAGCTCGGCCATCGTGCTCGCGCCGCGGTTTTCACCGACCGGGGACCGGATCCTTTACACCAGCTACGAGTCCGGCTTCCCGCGCATTTACGTGCTGGATGTGGGTCGCGTACAGCGACGCGTGCTCGATCAGCAAGACGCCACGATGAGCTTTGCGCCGCGCTTTGCGCCCGACGGCAATACGGTGGTCTATTCGCTCACCCAAGGTGGCAATACTGACATCTACACACTGAACCTCGCGAGCGGGAACCGGACACGCCTGACTTCGGCCCCGTCGATCGAAACCGCGCCCAGTTTCTCGCCCGATGGCAGCAAGATCGTCTTTGAAAGCGACCGGTCCGGATCGCAACAGCTTTACGTGATGTCCAGCGCCGGGGGCGAGGCGCAGCGGATCAGTTTCGGCCAAGGACGCTACGGCACCCCGGTTTGGAGCCCGCGCGATGACCTCATCGCCTTTACCAAGCAGAACAAGGGTCGGTTCCATATTGGCGTCATGCGCACGGACGGCAGCGAAGAGCGGTTGCTGACAGCTTCTTTCCTCGATGAGGGGCCGACATGGGCACCGAACGGGCGGGTCATCATGTTTGCCAGGGAATCGCAAGGGGCGGCGGGACGCGCCGCTCTCTATTCGGTCGATATCACCGGGCGAAACCTGAAACCGGTCCGCACACCTGATGGGGCGTCAGATCCGGCATGGTCACCCTTGCAAAACTGACGTCACGTGGCGTCAATCCGTTCACAAGTGCGGTGGCCTGTGCTAAGCAATTAGGCAAAACACTGGGATAATAAAGAGGCAACAGCATGACCCTTCTCACCCGAGCAGCATTGCTCGCCTTGCTGATGACGGCAACGGCGTGCAGCAACGCAAAGAATTTCGGTGGCTTTGGCAATGACGGCGGCGCAGGCGCGGCGGCGGGCGCGGGCGCCGGGATCGGCGCGGATGGGTCTGTTTCGGACCCGACTTCGGTGGCTTTCTTCCAACAGGCGGTCGGTGACCGGGTTCTGTTCGAGGTGGATCAGTCGGTGCTCACGGCCGAGGCGCAAACGGTGCTGAACGCGCAGGCCGACTGGCTGGCGCGAAACACCGATTACCGAGCGGTGATCGAAGGGCATGCGGATGAACAGGGCACTCGGGAATACAACCTTGCCTTGGGCGCCCGGCGGGCAAACGCGGCGCGCGAATACCTGATCTCGCGCGGGGTGCCGGCCGGTAGGCTTGAGGTGGTCAGCTACGGCAAGGAACGTCCAATTGAAGTCTGCAGCGAGGAAAGCTGCTATGCGAAGAACCGGCGCGCGGTTACCGTGTTGTCGGCAGCATTAACGGGGTAGAAAACGATGCGAGGGCTCGCGGCGGTCGCGGTTTTGCTCAGTGTGGTGCTTGTGTCTCAGGGGCGCGCGCAAGATGACCAGACACTGGCTGATATCCGGCAGGAATTGTCAGTACTTTATGTCGAGGTTCAAAAGCTCAAACGGGAGCTGTCGACAACGACTGCGCCGTCGGTCACGACCGGAGCAGGCAGCGTTCTCGACCGCGTCGCTGCGATCGAGGCTGAATTGCAACGCCTGACCGCAAAAACCGAAAACTTGGATTTTCGCATACAGCAGATTGTTGAGGACGGCACCAACCGCATCGGCGATCTGGAATTTCGGCTCGTTGAGCTGGAGGGCGGCGATGTAAGCCAACTTGGCGAAACCACGACGCTGGGCGGTGATGTCGAACCGGCAGCAGAACCCGTCGTCGCGCCTGCCCCTGCACAGCCTGCGACGGAGCTTGCCGTGGGTGAACAGGCGGATTTCGATGCCGCAAAGCAAGCGCTTGGCAGTGGCGACTTTCAGGCGGCAGCCGACCGATACGCGGCCTTCCAGACAGCGTATCCCGGGTCACCGCTTTTGCCCGAGGTTCTCTTTGGCCGTGGTCAGGCGCTTGAAGCGCTCGGCGACACGCGCGAGGCAGCCCGGGCGTATCTCGACAGCTATTCGGCCAATTCGCAGAGTTCTGTCGCGCCAGATGCGCTGGCCGAGCTGGGTGCGGCCTTGGGCGCCTTGGGTCAGGTAGAACAAGCCTGTGTGACCCTCGCTGAAGTCGGCAAAAGATACCCCGGCGCGCCAGCAGTTGCGCAAGCCGAACAGGATATCGCGGCACTGGGCTGCTCTTGACAGCAGACACAGGAGATATCGTCTCCACGGTTCGCTCGCAGTTTGGCCCCGCGCCGCCCGAGCGGATCGGGGTCGCCGTTTCGGGCGGAGGAGACTCCGTTGCGTTGATGCAATGCTTGTCTCAATGCTTTGACGGTGAAGACGTCACGCTGTTTGCCGCCACGGTGGATCATGGGTTGCGGCACGAAAGCAAGGACGAGGCCGCTTTTGCCTCGGAAATGGCCACTGCGCTTGGGATCGAACACACGCTTTTGTCCTGGGAAGGCTGGGATCGGACCGGCAACATGCAAAGCGCGGCGCGCAACGCGCGCTATGGCCTTCTCACCGGCTGGGCGCGCAAGCGAAACATCCCGATGCTGACACTAGGCCATACGGCGGATGATCAGGCCGAAACCGTTCTGATGCGTCTGGGCCGCAGTTCCGGTGTCACCGGGCTGGCAGCAATGTCGGCCCGCAGTATGCGCAATGGGATCACTTTGATGCGCCCGCTTCTGGGGATCACCCGCGCTGAATTGCGAAAATTCCTGTCGGATCGCCAGATCTGTTGGGTCGACGATCCGTCCAACACCGACGACAGGTACGACCGGATCAAGGCGCGGCAGGCGCTGGATGTGCTCCAACCCCTTGGGATCTCTGCCGAGGCGCTGTCGCAGGTCGCCAGCCAGATGCAGGAGGCGCGTGAGGCGCTGGACTGGTACACGTTTCTCGCCGCGCGGGACTTCGTATCGGTTGATTGCGGCAACATCCTCATCGAAATCCGCGGCTTCCGCACGCTCCCCGCTGAAATTGCCCGGCGGCTTTTGCAACATGCCATTACATGGATTTCCGGTGCCAAATACCCCGCAAGACGTGCGGCGATGTTGCGCGCGGTGGATCAGGTGCGACGGGGCGAGACACTGACGTTGGGCGGCGTTCACGGATTTCGGGTCGACACTCATATGTGGCTGTGCCGCGAGTTCAATGCGGTGCGAGACCACCGCGCCCCTGCAAACGATCTCTGGGACGGTCGCTGGCGTGCCGAAGGGCCAAACCCCGACGCAGTCGAGCTGCGGGTTTTGGGACCCGAAGGTCTTGCCATGTGCGAAACCTGGCGTCAGGCCGGACGCCCGCGCCGAGCCGTGATCGCGGTTCCGGGGGTCTGGCAGGGAAACACCCTGCTTGCCGCGCCTGCCATCGGATTGGCCGGTGAATGGACAATCGACCTTGCAGAAGGCAGCGAGGGGTTTTACGCCTCCATATTATCGCATTGAACCCGCGGCCACGATGTCTATCTTAGGTAAAACCCCGGTCACGGGGTGATGGCCGTTTTTTAGGAGAGTTTCCTTGGGCAACGCACGAAACATCGCCTTCTGGGTCGTACTGTTTCTTCTGATCCTCGCTTTGTTTAACCTGTTCAGCGGGTCCGGCGGAACGCTGCAAAGCCGCGAGATCAGTTATTCGGACTTTGTCGCTTCGGTCGAAGGCGGTGAGGTCAATCAGGTCACACTGGATGGCGAACAGGTTCGTTTCCGTGGCGCGGACGGTCAGGATTATGTGACCATCAAGCCCGAGGATGCTGAAATCACCGGTCTTCTGATCGACAACAACATCCCCGTGCGGGCGGAGCAGCAGCAGCAATCGGGTTTCCAGGCCTTTATCGTATCGCTCTTGCCATTCCTGCTGCTTATCGGTGTCTGGGTCTACTTCATGAACCGGATGCAGGGCGGCGGCAAAGGAGGTGCGATGGGTTTTGGCAAATCGCGCGCCAAGCTGCTGACCGAAAAGCACGGGCGCGTCACGTTTGACGATGTCGCGGGTATCGACGAGGCCAAGGAAGAGCTCGAAGAGATCGTCGAGTTCCTGCGCAATCCGCAGAAATTCTCGCGCCTTGGCGGCAAGATCCCGAAAGGCGCGCTTCTGGTGGGCCCTCCCGGCACCGGTAAGACGCTGCTCGCCCGCGCGATCGCGGGTGAGGCGGGTGTTCCGTTTTTCACAATCTCCGGGTCTGACTTTGTTGAAATGTTCGTTGGTGTCGGCGCGTCCCGCGTCCGTGACATGTTTGAACAGGCCAAGAAGAACGCGCCCTGCATTGTTTTCATCGACGAGATCGACGCCGTTGGACGCCACCGGGGCGCCGGGTATGGCGGGGGCAACGATGAGCGCGAACAGACATTGAACCAGTTGCTTGTCGAGATGGACGGGTTCGAGGCCAATGAAGGCGTCATCATCATCGCGGCCACCAACCGCAAGGATGTGCTGGACCCCGCGCTCCTGCGCCCGGGTCGGTTTGACCGTCAGGTCACGGTTAGCAATCCCGATATTAAAGGCCGCGAGAAAATCCTTGGCGTTCACGCCCGCAAAACACCTCTGGGGCCGGATGTCGATCTGCGCATCATTGCGCGCGGTACGCCGGGCTTTTCGGGTGCCGACCTTGCGAACCTGGTGAACGAGGCGGCGCTGATGGCCGCGCGCGTCGGACGCCGGTTCGTCACGATGGAGGATTTCGAGAACGCCAAGGACAAGGTCATGATGGGCGCCGAACGGCGAAGCATGGTCCTGACTGCGGATCAGAAGGAAAAAACAGCCTATCACGAGGCCGGGCACGCCGTTGTGGGGCTGAGCCTGCCGCTCTGTGATCCGGTCTACAAGGCCACCATCATCCCGCGCGGCGGTGCGTTGGGGATGGTTGTGTCCTTGCCAGAAATGGATCGCCTGAACTGGCACAAGGATGAATGCGAGCAAAAGCTTGCAATGACCATGGCGGGCAAGGCGGCCGAAATCATCAAATACGGCGATGATCACGTGTCGAATGGTCCCGCCGGTGACATCATGCAAGCCAGCCAACTGGCGCGTGCGATGGTGATGCGGTGGGGCATGTCCGACAAGGTCGGCAATATCGACTATGCCGAAGCGCATGAAGGCTATCAGGGCAACACAGCCGGTTTCTCGGTCTCGGCTCACACCAAGGAGCTCATCGAGGAAGAGGTGAAGCGCATGATCCAGGAAGGGTATGAGCGCGCCTACCAGATCCTTGAGGAGCGCAAGGAAGAATGGGAAAGGCTTGCCCAGGGCCTGCTGGAATACGAAACCCTGACAGGGGACGAAATCAAACGGGTCATGAATGGCGAACCGCCTGAATCGGATGACGGCGAAGGCGAAAGCGTTGGTCCTGAGGAGAAACCAAGCGTCACCGCGATCCCGAAGACCAAACCCAAGAAGATACCGCCCGAAGGCGGGTTGGAGCCGGAGCCCACCGCCTAGGTACACGCCCGGGAAAACGAGACAGAAAGCGACGCAGTCCGGCTGCGTCGCTTTTTTCATGTGGCGTCAGCAACTTCCTGCCAGCACGCATTGCGGCACATGCTGCGTCGACCTAAGTTGTGACAGTTACGTGACACTGAACTTACGGCAAGGGACGCTCTGCGCAATGGCAACGCTCGACGATGATGGCGTTCTCACCCCTTCGGTGAGAGGGGGCGGCACAATAATCCCGTTCGTAATTGCAAGCGTGATCGCCTTGGCATTCGTCGTGTTCGATCTGGGATTGTCGCCTTCGCCTAAGGGGCTGACGGGTGAGGGTGGTCCGATCGAAACTGCGTCGGCGTTGCTCTGGATCTATGCGGCAGCGGCGCTTGTCTGGTTTGCCCCGCGGACAGTTTTGGGACAGGGCTGGCAGTTCCCTGCCTTGTTTGTGCTTTTTGCTGCGCGCGAACTGGACATGGACAAGGCCTATCTGAGCGAAGGAATCCTGAAGGCCCGTCTTTACTCCGGGGATGCGCCGATCGGGGAAAAACTGATCGGACTGATTGTGATCGCGCTGATCCTGACCATTGCAATTCGACTTTTTCGCAGGAATCTTGGCGACTGGCTGCGCGGGCTCGGGCGGGCCGCGCCTTGGGCGTTGACCGCAGGCGGGGCTCTCGCCCTCGCATTTGTCTCCAAAACCATCGATGGCGCGGGACGCAAGCTCGAGCCGCTGGGCATCCAGCTGAGTGACGCGGTTATCGCGGCAACCGGTGCGACAGAAGAATGGATGGAACTGGCCTTTGTGCTGTTGGCTGTCCTTGCCGTTTGCCTTTGGGCGCGTAGCAAGCTTGCTCCACAGCAGCCCTCCGAGAATTGAGAGCGGTCGAATAGCGTTGGCACCGGTCGGCTGGATGACCTGAAGCCAAGCAATTGCCGCAACACGCTCCTGCCAATGCGTGCACTGCAAACAGTCTTGCGGAGGCAAGCTCGGAACCTTTTCAGTTGTATGCGCGATACAAACGTGACTAGCGCGCGGCTGCGGACGCGATATGTTCGGCGGGAGGAAAACGAGCAGAAGGAGCATCAAGCTGTGCCGACCATGAAAGAGACAGAGTATGTTGGTGAAGTGACGTGGCTGGGCACGACCGCTTCGTCACATGACACGCTTCGATCAGAGACGCGCGACAGCCTCGATCTGAGCTTTGATGGGCTTGCCGGCGGACGGCATGCCGGGGTCAATCGAGCCTCCTGCGTCCGGGTCAGCAACCTCTATCCAAAGGGTACCGACATTCGCAATGTGCGGCAGCTCAGCATCCTGTCGGCAGAAGAAATGGCCGAGATCGCGAAAAGCATCGATCTGGAGACGCTGGATCCCGGCTTGCTGGGCGCGTCCATCATCCTGCGGGGCATTCCCGACTTCACCCATATCCCCCCGTCTTCCCGCCTGCAGGGCCCGTCAGGCGTCACGTTGACGGTGGATATGGAGAACCGGCCCTGTCATCTGCCGGGACGCGAGATCGAAGCGGACACACCTGGACATGGCCATGGTTTCAAGGCTGCCGCAGTGGGTCGACGCGGTGTGACCGCATGGGTCGAACGCCCAGGGGAACTGGCGATCGGGGACGGCCTGCGGCTCTTTGTTCCCGATCAGCGCGGCTGGGCACCTTGAGTGCCGCACCGTTTCCGATCCGAAACCGAAGCGATAATCCGCGCCGTTTCAGATTGTGAAAATGTCGGAAACTATCTCGTGACGTAACGACGCTCTCGCTAATAGGGTGATCAAGCGCCTGCCGCCACGGCCGCGCGAGACGACAGCAGGGACCCGTCCGATGAGCTACAAGACCGATATTGAGATCGCCCGCGAGGCCTCCAAACGACCTATCGTCGAAATTGGAGGTAAGCTCGGCATGAGTGCGGATGATCTACTGCCCTATGGGCATGACAAGGCCAAGGTCAGCCAGGCCTTTATCGACGGCGTGCAGGACCGTGCAGATGGCAAGCTGATCCTTGTGACCGCGATCAACCCCACGCCCGCGGGCGAAGGCAAGACGACGACCACCGTGGGACTTGGCGACGGGCTGAACCATATTGGCAAGAACGCGATGATCTGTATCCGCGAAGCTTCGCTTGGGCCGAATTTCGGTATGAAAGGCGGGGCCGCGGGCGGGGGCTACGCTCAGGTCGTACCGATGGAGGAGATGAACCTTCATTTCACCGGTGATTTTCACGCGATCACCAGCGCCCACAGCCTGCTGAGCGCGATGATCGACAATCACATCTACTGGGGCAACGAGCTTGAAATCGACACGCGCCGCGTCGCGTGGCGCCGGGTGGTCGATATGAATGATCGCGCATTGCGCCAGATCACGGCGAGCCTTGGCGGCGTGTCGAATGGCTTCCCCCGCGAAACCGGGTTTGACATCACCGTGGCCTCGGAAGTCATGGCGATCCTGTGCCTCGCCACCGATCTGGCGGATCTTGAAAAGCGGTTGGGTGATATCATCGTGGCCTATCGGCGCGACAGATCCCCCGTCTATTGCCGAGACATCAAAGCCGCAGGGGCGATGACTGTTTTGCTGAAGGACGCGATGCAGCCCAATCTGGTTCAAACACTCGAAAACAACCCGGCCTTTGTGCATGGAGGACCGTTTGCGAATATCGCGCATGGCTGCAACTCGGTGATTGCGACGAAGACGGCGCTGAAAGTGGCCGACTACGTGGTGACCGAAGCCGGATTCGGCGCCGATCTGGGTGCCGAGAAATTCATGAACATCAAGTGCCGTAAGGCCGGTATCTCGCCCGCGGCCGTCGTGATCGTGGCGACCGTTCGGGCGATGAAGATGAATGGCGGCGTGGCCAAGGCCGATCTTGGCGCTGAAAACGTCGCGGCCGTGCAGGCCGGCTGCGCCAATCTCGGTCGCCATATCGAAAACGTCAAAAGTTTTGGCGTCCCGGTTGTGGTGGCCGTGAACCACTTTGTGACCGACACCGATGCCGAGATCGACGCGGTGAAAAACTATGTCGCGGAACACGGCGTCGAGGCAATCCTGTCACGCCATTGGGAATTGGGCTCGGAAGGGTCGGCGGATCTGGCGCGCAAGGTCGTCGAACTGGCAGATGCTGGGACGGCGAATTTTTCGCCAATCTATCCCGACGAGATGTCTCTCATTGAAAAGATCGAGACGATCGCCAAGCGGATCTACCGGGCTGACGAGGTTCTGGCGGATCAGAAGATCCGTAACCAGCTCAAAGACTGGGAGGATGCCGGATACGGCCATCTTCCGGTCTGCATGGCCAAAACGCAATATTCCTTCAGCACCGACCCGAACCTGCGCGGTGCACCGACCGGGCATTCGGTGCCCGTGCGTGAGGTGCGGTTGAGCGCCGGCGCGGGTTTCATCGTGGTCGTCTGCGGTGAGATCATGACCATGCCGGGCCTGCCCCGGATGCCGGCTGCCGAGCAGATCCGGTTGAATGACGAAGGTCGAATCGAAGGTCTGTTCTGATTTGAAAAGGGGGGCGTTTGACCGGGGCATCGAACCCCGGCCAAACACGGACGCGAGGGCCGTCATGGCCCGGCGCTTCGGACGAAAGGAAGAGATGTGAGCGCGACAGTTATTGACGGAAAAGCCTTTGCCGCCCGCGTGCGGGCGGAGGTTGCAGACCATGTAACCCGGTTGAAAACGGATCATGGGAT
>JBCCVT010000035.1:0-16440 GCA_039195015.1 Pseudomonadota bacterium | reverse complement strand
TGCAGGATGTCACCGAAGCGCTGTCTCGCATCGCCGAGCGCGAGGTGCCATTTGTTTCGCGAGGGGACGACAGCGGCACCCACAAGGCCGAGTTGCGACTGTGGGAGGCGTCGGGCCTTGGTGCGCAGGATCCGCGCAGCGGCTGGTACCGCGAAACCGGCTCGGGGATGGGCGCGACGTTGAACATCGCAATTGGCATGAAGGCATACACGCTGACCGATCGAGGAACTTGGTTAGCTTTTGGAAACAAGGAGATAAACGACGTTCTTGTCGAAGGCGACACGCGGCTTTTCAATCAATATGGCATCATCGCCGTGAACCCCAGCCGCCATCCTTCGGTCAAGGCCGAGGATGGGCAAGCCTTTGTCGACTGGATCCTGAGCCCCCAAGGTCAAGCCGCGATCGCCGCTTACCGCATTGATGGAAAACAGCTTTTTGTCCCCAACGCGAATTGACCTTTGGTGTGGCTTGCAAAGATCTGGTCAGTCAGACAGCCAGCGCACCGTCCGGACCGGGGACAGATCGTACCCGCCCATCGCCGCAGCGCGTTCAGCGAATGCATCGCTTGAGGTAAAATGCATAAGAATCTGAATTGAATTCGTAAAATAGGCTCTTCGATCGATCAGAAGATCAAAGTACTCATCTGTCAGTGGCAGAAATCCCAGCCCGTATTGCGTGGCAAAGGGTTCAAGACCAAGCGCTGCATCCGCCTCACCCGAGGCTACGGCAGCGGCCGCTTCACCTTCGGTATAAGCCATAGTGCGCGTCGGGGTGACATCCCCTGGATGCAGCCCGGCCTCGGCCAGCATCTTGACCAGCAGCGTGCTGGCACCCGCGCCCGGCTGACGCAGTGCAATCCGATGCCCGCGTAAATCGGCGATTGTACGGATCATCGCGTGTACACGCGGTGACAACAGCAGGCCACGCCGGCGGATCGCCCATCCGATCAGTACCGCGTTCGACGGCTTGCGCTCGGCCACCGTGTTGCGATTCCATCCATCGGTTTCGGGCATGTGCAAACCCGACAGGGCGGCGTCCCCAGCCATGTAGCGATCGAGCCCGTCGAGACTGCCGTTGAACAGCGTGGCCAGACCGCAGCCCGATTCCCGGATCGCCCAGTCAAGAAGCGGATCATGCGAGCCCGCCACCACATCGGGCCGTGTCTTGGCCATGCCATCCGGCCCATTGACCCACGCAAGCAAGGCCGCGCGCGGGAAAAGCAGCTTGCCGGTGATACGGCGGTGCGGAATGTCGCCTTCCGCCGCGAGGTCATAGACCTTGCGCTCTTTGACCCGCAACAGCTCGGCCACCTCTTTTGTTGTTAGGTAAACTGGCGTCTCGGGCGCGCTGCCATCTTGCATAGGGGCCTCACGTGCGTTTCGGCGCAAGAGTGAGCGAATTCCCACTGTCGCGCAAGCGCAGCGGGGTTATGCTCAAGTTGACGTATGGTCAGCGTTCAACAATGCAGCTATTATCCGCTTACTATCCTTGTCGCGTCCGCGTCAGGAGGTGTGATCTTGGAAGGATCCGCCCATGGTCAACGTAACTACGCATTCAGATTCTGTTCCTCCCGCCGCCAAGATGCTGGTCGCACGTGGGGCGCACATTCAGTCCGTCAATAGCCTGGCCTGCGAGGTCATCGACCGTCTTGCCTCGCGCGCGCGGGGCACGCGACGACGGGACCATCTGGCAGTGAACGGTTTGGCATCTGCGCTGCTCAAGCTTGACGGCGGACGCGAGGCGTTGCGGTTGGTTCAGGGCCAGCTGGCTCTCGGCGCCGAGGTTGAGCGGGTCTACCTGGAAGACATGGTTGGCGCGGTGAACCAGATTGGCGCGGCGTGGGAGCGCGGCGATCTTTCAGCTACGAACATGACCCAGTGCGCGAACCGGATGGTCACGCTGATGCACGCCCTGTCGGCGCGTGCAGACATGCGCAGTCCCCGGCTTGATCTGCGCGCCGTGCTCGCACCTGTGCCGGGAGAGCCGCATAATCTGGGAGTGCAAATGGCCGCGGATCTCATGCAGCGCGACGGCTGGCAGATCGAGCTTATGCTGGACCGCAGTCAGGATCAGCTTCTGTCCGACCTGTCCCGATGTGACAGCGGTCTACTCGGGCTGTCGGTGACCTGTGATGCGGGGCTTGGTGCGCTTGCCCCTCTCCTGACTGAAATCCGCGTGCGACGTCCTGATCTGCGCGTTCTGGTAGCCGGCCAGATGATGTCCGATCCCGAGATCGCCGCCACTATCTCGGCGGACGCCACGGCTGGGGACTACGCAACGGCACGAGACCGGATGCTCGGTTTGAGCCGGGACTTGCGTGCAGGGGTGCTTCACTCCTAGTCTGTCAACATGAGTTTACACACGCCCGACCTGGCGGCGCCGGCGGCACGCGGGCTCTGCACTGATTGCGGATTGTCGCGCCTGCCCGAGGCGGGGAAATGTGGTCGCGCGTGTCAGTTCATTCGGCCGGATTACCCGCGGGCCGAGGCGAAGGTCCATGGGCGTCCGCGCGACCCGGGACACGGTGACGAACGGTTCTTTGGTCACTATCGGTCGATGTACAGGGCGCGGCTGCGCGCGCCGAGCCAGGGCGCGCAATGGACTGGCATCACAACACGCATCGCCGAACGCCTGCTCGAGACCGGACGGGTTGAGGCCGTTTTGACCGTGGCGCCCGACGCGCATGACCGCTGGCGGCCGGTGCCGGTGCTGGTAACTGATCCGGCCGACATGGCCAAGGTGCGGGGGATGCGCATGGGCTATGCTCCGGTCCTGGCTCTGCTGGACGAGGTGCGCCGCAAAGGTTTTTCGAAGATCGCCGTGATTGCCATTCCCTGCCAGGTCTACCCTTTGCGCGCGATCGAGGCGGACCTGGGCCTTACATCACTTTATGTGATCGGCACGCCCTGTTCGGACAACACCACGACCGAGGCGTTTCACCACTTTCTCTCCCGGCTCGACCGGGACCCTGACCGCATAACCTACCTTGAATTTCGCGCCGATTACCGGGTCGAGCTCCGCTTTGACGATGGAACGCAGCGTGAGATCCCGTTTCTCAATCTGCCGATTTCCGACCTTCCGCCGGATTTCTTCCCTCTCACTTGCCGCACATGCGTGGATTACACCAACACTTTGGCAGACATCACAGTCGGCTATATGGGTGGGGAGGGCGATCAATGGCTGATCGTCCGGAACGGGCGGGGCGAAGAGATGGTCGGGCTTCTCGGTGACGACGTGGTGCTGACGACCCCGGGCAGTCGGGGGAAAAGGCTGGCTGCTGTTCGCGGCTTTGTCACCAATACCGAACGCGCGGCCGGAGGGTTGCCCTTGCGCAGGATGCCGCGCTGGCTGCGTCCAATCGTGTCTTGGCTTCAGCCGCGAACGGGTCCGCGCGGGCTCGAATTCGCGCGCGCACGGCTAGAGATGAAGGCGGCCGAGACCATTCTGCATCTGCGCAGGCACATGCCGGCGCGGATGAAGAACATGATCCCCGCACATGTCTGGTCACTGGCCGAACCTTACGGATTGGTACCGCGCAAAGGTGAGACGCGCGATCCGGTCGAAGACACGACAGAGTAATCGCGGGCCGCACCGGATGGATCGCGATTTCGGCCTTCAAACTGTGGCCCGGACAAGCGCTCGACTGCGGGTGCGCCGCCGGGTCACGCGACGCGGTTACTGGCAACAGCGCTGCTGCTGCTAAGTCGCCTCGGGCCCATGGGCCGATACATAGTCTTTGGTATCAACGACGGAAAGAAGAGCCGCGATCACCAAGCCATGGACCGCCTCGGTTGCAACGATCACCGGTTCGACGAGCGCGATTGCCCGCACCATCTCGCACAAGCGGAGATCGATCCGACTGACACGTAAGAACCGAGTTCACATTGAACAGCGTTAACGCCCGATACCAAGAAATCGGTCCGGCCGTCGGTGCAGCACTGCCTCAGATGGTATTCGGATTGCGGGAGCTGACGGCCGGTACACCTGGGGAAAGAAAGCCGAGCAGACCGGTGTTCATCTCCGCCGGTATTGCCATCTCCAAGAACACTAAAGTCGCAGCGGCACCTTGCTATTGAATATGGCGCGCAAGAAGCGTCCGCGTAACATGAGTACCGTAGGCGGCGGGCGGACCCAGGCTGCAATCACAGCAGTTTGGATCCGGACGCTTTTTAGGCGCCGTTGCTCCTTGCGCGTCGATGCCAAAAGGCATTGGCTTTTGTGGGGAGGGTCAGGTCGGAGTTCGGCATGCGTTCCATGGCCCACCGCGCGACTTGGATGCAACACCAAGGCGCCTCCTAAAGATTTTGGCGCATTGGCGAGCTGTCAATGAAACGCGGGTTTGCGTTTACGTTTGGCCGCTCGGGAGTGACGGGTTTCCGTTTCGATGGGCGTTCCGGCGTCTGCCTGGTCGGTGCGTTGTCAGGCCATAGGGATCAGCCCTTCGACCAAGCGAAGGGATCAAGCGGCTTCGGAACAGGCCGGGCATAGGCCTTCAGCTTCGACAACAACGCGTTCGATCTTGAAGCCTTTGACCTCGGCGAAAAGGCCCACGCGCCAGGTTGCGAGCGACGTATCGGCCTCGGACACCGTTTTGCAGTGACGGCAGATAAGGAAAGCTGGCGCGTGCTTGCTGTCCACATGGGTGCAGGCGACGTAGGCATTCAGCCGTTCGATGCGGTGCGCGAGGCCGTTCTTGACCAGAAAATCGAGCGCCCGGTAGACCACCGGCGGCTGTGCGCCAAGGCCTTCGCGCGCCAGGACTTCGAGAATTTCGTAAGCGCCGAGCGCACGGTGTTCATCGAGCAGGATTTCCAGAACGCGTCGGCGTTGGGCCGTGAATTTCAGCTTGTCGCGCCGACACAGTTCCACCGCGCTCGTCATGGTTTCTTCGATACATTGCGAATGGTCGTGGTGGTGAAATCCAAGCGAGGGCATTGGCGGTCCTTCGGGAAGTGTTTACGAGGTGATATGTTATAATATGGCGAGTAACAATGCCTCGCTTCTCGTTATAGTATAACATGTGATGCAAGGAATTCGTTAAGAGACGGTTAGCGTTTCAAGCTGGCAACTGCGCCTCTTCTTTGCTCGGTCATCCGCGTGGTCGAAAGTGATGAGACAGAAACGGCCAGAGCGCTCGTCGAGTGTTCCGCAATTGCGCCTGGGAATGCGCAAGTCTGGCGGGACAGTGGCGAACTCGCGGTTGCAACGCCTGGTCACTGAAGGGATCGGGCAGCACGGCGCAACGCGCATTCACGCCATCCTAGTCGCGCAGAACGAGTGTCAACATTTGCAGTCGCGGTTTAGGGTCTGAGTAGGGAGGTTGCTTTGTGAAAATGATGCGCTCGTTTCAAACAATCTCCGCTTCGATTTCGTGCGAGGCCCTACGAGACAAAGCCGTGACCTGCCTCTTTTCTGAACTGCAATCAAACCGGTCATCGAGCGCGACGCTGATCAAATGCGACCGGTTGGTAACAGCGATATTGGATCCGAATGAGGCAGACGGACCGTGGAAGCCGTTGCCTTCATCAATTGTCCCGAGCAACACGGCGCCCGAGATCATCCTTTGCCTCTGCAACCTGGCGGGTGACCAAAGTGGATGATCGGATCAGGATTGCGCCCGAGACGGTTGCCGCCTTGGTCAAGGCTCAGTTCCCTCAGTGGTCCCGTTTGCCGGTGAAACCGGTGACGCCAGGCGGTTGGGACAATCTCAGTTTTCGGCTTGGGGACGACCTGCTTGTGCGCATCCCCAGTGCTCCGCGCTACGCTGCTCAGGTGGCGATCGAACAGACCTGGCTGCCGCGTATTGCGCCAGTCCTTCCCGTCGCGATCCCCGAGCCGGTTGCATTGGGACAACCGACCGATGAAATTCCGTTTGCGTGGTCGGTCTATCGCTGGCTGCCGGGCGAGACGGTGCTGGATGCGCGTCCGGATGAAACTGCGTTGGCACGGGATCTGGCGACTGCGCTGAGGGCGTTTTGGAAGACTGAGACATCCGACGGCCCAATGCCGGGCGCGCGCAATTTTCATCGGGGCGGAGACCTTGGCGTCTATCAAGTCGAGGTGATCAACGCCTTGTCGACCCTTCCGGATCCGTGCATGCGAGATCGGGCCCTTGCCATTTGGCAAGAGGCGATGTCGTCGCCCTGTCGTGCCACGCCGGTCTGGGTCCATGGAGACGTGGCGCCCGGCAATCTTCTGGTGTCTGACGGGCGTCTTTCGGCGGTGATCGACTTCGGTCTGCTTGCTGTCGGCGATCCGGCGTGTGACCTTTCGATCGCCTATTCCTGGTTTGGAGCCGAGGCTCGATCGGTGTTTCAAAAGACCATGGACTTGGATCGGGGTATTTGGTCGCGCGCGGTCGGATGGGCGCTGTGGAAAGCGCTGATTATTCGTGCGAAAGCGGGGCTTTCGGTGGCCGAGCGGGAGGCTTCTGCTCGCGTTTTGCGCGCCTTGGACATAGTGTGAAATCCGCGTCCCGTTCCGCTCGCCGGCCGCGGTCGCTCGCATTGACCCGGCGCGATCAAAACGCCCAAACCTGTCCGAAATGTACACCGAGCAGGCAGAACCACACGTCCCGCTCGCGTTTTTCCGGTCCCGAAAAAGGGGTCAGGCGGCTTTGCGCAGGCAGGCCGCGGTAAAGCATTCACCCAGAACCCGATCCCAACCGCTCTGGTACCCAGCGGCGGTTTCCGCAACGCGCTCCGGCAGGTTTTCGAACCCGTCATGCACCAAATCCACGCGCGTGCCGTCCGCATCGGCCAGAAAGGTTACGCTGATTTGCGTCGCCTCTGACGGATCGCGGCCCACATACCAGTCGAGCGACAGGCGCGCGCCAGGTGTCCAGTCAGTGATCGTGGCCCAATTGGCGTGGGACCCGTCGGGCAGCGTTTCGGTCACCTTGCCGCCCGTGCGCGGCTCCATCGCGACGGTTTCTGCCACATCGCCACGGCTCGCTGACAGCGAATGGCTGTCGAGCGGCCACCACAAGGCAATGTCGTCGGTGAAGACGCGAAACGCTTCGTCGGGGGGCAGGGGCACATGCACGGACTTTTCCACACGCAACGTCATGACTTGGTCTCCTTTTTCTGTGAACGCGTTTTGGCGCGGGCCTGGCGGCGGGCTTCGGCCGCGTAGGCCGCCAGCGCGTCATCCCACAGATTGTCGAGATAGCGGCGCAGATCAGCCACCGATTGCGGGATCAGCGCGTACATTCGTCGCGTTCCCTGCTGTTCGACCGACAAAAGCCCCGCATCGGTCAGCACACGCAGATGCTGTGACACGGCCGGGCGCGACACCGGTAGTCCGGCTGCAAGATCGCCGACCGAGCGCGCGCCGCCGCGCAGCCCCGACACAATCGCGCGCCGCGTCGGATCGGCCAGCGCGGCAAAGGTCAGATCGATGCTTGAACTACCGTTAGTCATGGCTTACCGTAAGTCATGACTTACCAATTGTCAATGCAGAGCCGGACTCTCACGCGACCGGCCTTGCACTTGAAGCCGAATAAGCCGACCACTAAGACTCCGTTAACCCCTCTGGGATATCGCCAATCTGACAACATGAAGGCAGGCAGGATGTTTGATCCAATCGACACATACAACAACACGCTCGTTCCCATGGTGGTCGAACAGACCAGCCGCGGCGAACGCGCCTACGACATCTTTTCGCGTCTGCTGAAAGAGCGGATCGTGTTCATCAACGGCCCGATCCATGACGGCATGAGTCACCTGGTCGTGGCGCAGCTGTTGCACCTTGAGGCCGAGAATCCCTCGAAAGAGATCAGCCTCTATATCAACTCGCCAGGTGGCGTGGTAACCAGCGGGCTGTCGATCTACGACACGATGCAATACATCAAACCCAAGGTCTCGACTCTGGTGATCGGGCAGGCGGCTTCGATGGGTTCGGTCCTTCTGGCGGGGGGTGAATCCGGCATGCGGTTCTCGCTGCCCAACAGCCGGATCATGGTGCACCAGCCGTCGGGCGGATATCAGGGCCAGGCCAGTGATATCATGATTCACGCGGCCGAGACCCAAAAGCTGAAAGATCGGCTGTATGACATCTACGTCAAACACACCGGTCAAACAAAAAAGTCCGTGGAAAAAGCACTGGACCGTGACAATTTCATGAGCCCCGAAGAGGCCAAGGAATGGGGCCATATCGATGAGATTGTTGAGAATCGCATCCAGCCCGAAAACGGGGACGCCTAATCTCGCGGCGCGATCAGAACTTCGTGTCCGGTCTGGTTGGGACCGGGCATATTTTGCGATTGTGGAGGCTGAGTGGCTGGCCTAAGCTGCCACGACGATACGCGGCCGCCCCGGTCTCGGGGCGCGGCGCCACATTGAGGCCCGAAAGGTAAATCATGGCGACGAATTCTGGCGGAGACAGCAAGAACACGCTCTATTGCAGCTTTTGCGGCAAGAGCCAGCACGAAGTACGCAAGCTGATCGCGGGACCGACTGTGTTCATCTGCGACGAATGCGTCGAGCTGTGCATGGACATTATCCGCGAGGAAACCAAGGCAAGCGGGTTGAAGTCCAGCGATGGTGTGCCGACGCCCAAGGATATCTGCGACGTCCTGGACGATTACGTGATCGGACAGGCGACGGCCAAGCGGGTCCTGTCAGTGGCTGTGCACAACCACTACAAGCGCCTCAATCATGCGCAAAAGGCGGGCAACGATATTGAGCTCGCCAAGTCCAATATTCTGCTGATCGGGCCAACGGGCTGCGGCAAGACGCTGCTCGCGCAGACTTTGGCGCGGATCCTCGATGTGCCCTTTACGATGGCAGATGCCACGACCCTGACCGAGGCGGGCTATGTCGGCGAGGACGTCGAGAACATCATCCTCAAGCTGCTTCAAGCCAGCGAATACAATGTCGAACGCGCCCAGCGCGGCATCGTCTATATCGACGAGGTCGACAAGATCACCCGCAAGTCCGAAAACCCCTCGATTACACGAGACGTATCGGGCGAGGGCGTGCAGCAGGCGCTCTTGAAGCTGATGGAAGGCACCGTGGCCAGCGTTCCCCCGCAAGGCGGGCGCAAGCATCCGCAGCAGGAATTTCTGCAGGTCGACACCACGAACATCCTCTTTATCTGCGGCGGCGCCTTTGCCGGGCTCGACAAGATCATCGCACAGCGCGGCAAGGGCAGCGCGATGGGCTTCGGCGCAGATGTGCGCGACAACGACGATCGCGGTGTGGGAGAAATCTTCAGCGATCTGGAGCCCGAGGACCTTCTGAAGTTTGGCCTCATTCCGGAATTCGTTGGCCGTTTGCCGGTGCTCGCGACGCTTGAGGATCTGGACGAGGACGCTTTGGTCACGATCCTGACCAAGCCGAAGAACGCTCTGGTCAAGCAATACCAGCGGCTGTTCGAGCTTGAGGACACCGAACTGCAGTTCACCGATGATGCGCTTCGGTCAATCGCCAAGCGTGCCATTGAACGCAAGACCGGCGCCCGTGGTCTGAGATCGATCCTCGAAGACATTCTTCTGGATACGATGTTCGACTTACCGGGTCTCGACAGCGTGACCAAGGTGGTCGTAAACGAGGAGGCCGCGCAAACCGAAGCCGCTCCGTTGATGATCCACGCGGATGAAAAGGAATCGGCGAGCGCCGGTTAAACCCTTGACAGTGAAACACATCTCGTCGGGTTCTCCGTTTGAGGAAACGATCGGCTACTCGCGCGCCGTGGTGGCCGATGGCATGGTTCATGTAGCTGGTACCACCGGCTACGACTATTCCACGATGACCATGCCACAGGACGTGACCGAGCAATGCCACAACACGCTCGACACGATCGCGGGCGCGCTGGAGCAGGCGGGCAGTGGCCTCGATCACGTGCTGCGCGTGCGCTACATCCTGACGGACGCAAAAGATTGGCCAGCCTGCTGGCCGATCACGCGGGCGGCTTTCGCCACCGCGAAGCCGGCAGCAACCATGATTGTGGCCGGTTTGCAAGAACCTGAAATGAAGATCGAAATCGAAGTCACGGCGCGTGTGCCGTGACTTGCCTGCGCGCTCCTGACCTGTGGACCTCGGGCACGGGTTGGTACATATCTGCCTCAGCCAAGAGCCGGAGTCCGACATGGGCATCATGACAACCCTTCTTCGCGCCGTGACCTGGTGGAACGGCCAGACGCTGAACACGCAGATCTGGACGTCGCGCCACGGCGTGAAAGTGGGCGAGGATGATGAGGGCAATGTGTTCTACCGGACCAAGGACGACAGCCGTCGCTGGGTAATCTATAACGGTGAGGCCGAAGCCAGCCGGGTGAGCCCGGACTGGCATGGCTGGCTGCACCGGACCTGGGACGAACCACCCTCGGACAAGCCGCTTCCGCACAAGAGTTGGGAAAAACCACATCAAGAGAACCTGACGGGAACCGGACTTGCCTACGCGCCAGCCGGGTCGCTGCGCAAAGCCGATCCCGCACCACGTTCCGATTACGAGGCCTGGAGCCCGGAGTAAGCCACACATGGCCAGTCACAATCCTTTGGAAGTTCTCGCGGGGGCCGCTGTTCTGGCCGGCGCGATCGGATTTGCCGTCTATGCGGGGCAAAGCACCGGGTTTTCGGCGGCTTCGGGCCGCGGCTATGAGCTGAATGCCAGTTTCCGTTCGCTCGAAGGGGTGAGCGTTGGGACCGATGTGCGACTCGCCGGCGTCAAGGTTGGGACGGTGACGGGGATGGAGCTCAATGCCGACACCTATCGCGCCGACACCACGATCACCGTGAATGACGGGATCGAGATCCCCGATGACAGCGCCATCGTTGTATCGTCCGAAGGCCTTCTGGGCGGTAACTTCGTGGAACTCATGCCGGGCGGCTCACCGTTCTACTTTGAGCCAGGAGACACGATCGACGACACTCAGGGCGCGGTCAGCCTGATATCGCTGCTCCTGAAATTTGTATCGGGCGAAGGCGGAAGCTGATGCTGCGGGTGGCGTTTTTTGCGGCGCTGGCGGCCATGCCATTCGCAGCGCCAGTGCCCGCTCAAGACCGCGAAGAGGCTGCACCGGGATCCGGCGCCGTTCTTCGCGCGCTCGACAAGGTCAACGGCAAGACGGTGGATATCACCGCTGCCACGGGCGAAACCGTGACGATGTTCGGGCTTGATGTGTTCATGGTCGAGTGCAGATATCCCGCGCGCAATCCCACTGGCGATGCCTGGGCGTTTTTGGTCGTCCGTGAAACGGGCGCGCGCGACATTCGCTTTCAGGGCTGGATGATCGCGTCCTCACCGGCGCTCAACGCGCTCGACCACGCGCGCTATGATGTCTGGCTGTTGCGCTGCAACACGGCTTGAGCCGTCGGGATCGGCGCGCGGGTGAAATCTGCGTGCCGCGCCATCGCCCGTTTCAACTGACGGTGATATTCGGCGCGCGGGATTTCGATGGCGCCGAGCGAAGCCAGGTGATCGGTGACGAACTGGGTATCGAACAGGGTGAACCCACCCAGTTTTAGCCGGTCGACCAGATAGGCCAAGGCCATTTTCGACGCATCGACCCGTCGGGAAAACATGCTTTCGCCGAAGAAGGCGGCACCAAGCACCACGCCGTAAACGCCTCCGATCAGCGTGCCATCATCCCAGATTTCCAGAGAATGCGCATGTCCGCGTGCATGCAGGCTCAGGTAATGGCGCCGGATCTCCTCATTGATCCAGGTCTCCCCCCGGTCGGCGCACCCGTCGACTACGCCTGAAAAATCCGTATTTATTGCAACGCTGTACGAAGTGTTTTTCATGCGGCGCGCAAGGGATCTGGAAATGTGAAACCCATGTAACGGGAACACGCCACGCCGCCGGGGATCAACCCAGAAGATTTCGGGGTCGTCCCGGTGCTCGGCCATCGGAAAGATCCCGATGGAGTAACCGTGTAGCAGCAGATCTGGCGACAGGCTCATGCGCGACAGATTAGTGCATGTTGGGCTTGTCTGAAAACGCTGCCACAACGGCGGCATCGCCAAACTGACGCTCGCGCGGAGACGTGCCAAAACGACAGGCGCCGGATCACCCCCTGTCAAACCCGTGCGCCAGCCACTTCTCCAACCAATGGATATTGTAGTCGCCGGTCTGGATGTCGCCCTCGCGCAGCAACGCATCAAAAAGTGGAACGGTTGTGTCGACCCCGTCCACGATCAACTCCGACAGCGCGCGGTCGAGCCGGGCCAACGCTTCGGGCCGGTCACGGCCATGCACGATCAGTTTGGCAATCAGTGAATCGTAATAGGGCGGGATGGAGTAGCCGTCATAAAGTGCGGAATCCATGCGTACGCCTAACCCGCCGGGCGCGTGGTAATGGGTGATTTTGCCAGGGCGCGGCGCGAAATCCGGCAACTTTTCCGCATTGATCCGCACCTCGATTGCGTGGCCATTGATGTCCAGATCGTCCTGGCCAAAGGACATGGGCAGACCGGCCGCCACACGGATCTGTTCCCGCACGAGATCGACGCCAAAGATGCTTTCGGTCACGGGGTGTTCGACTTGGAGCCGCGTGTTCATCTCGATGAAATAGAAGTTTCCGTTCTCGTACAGAAATTCGATCGTGCCCGCACCGATATAGTTGATCTTGGCCACGGCGTCGGCGCAAATCTTGCCGATGCGCGCGCGCTCGTCAGGAGAGATACTTGGTCCCGGTGCTTCTTCGAACACTTTCTGGTGGCGGCGCTGCAGAGAACAGTCGCGTTCGCCCAGATGCACTGCGTGGCCCTTGCCATCGCCAAACACCTGGACTTCGATATGACGGGGTGTGGTGAGGTACTTTTCAATGTAGACCTCATCATTGCCAAAGGCGGCCTTGCCCTCAGCGCGTGCGGTCATGAAGGCACTCTCCATCTCGGCAGCCGATTGCGCCACTTTCATCCCGCGACCGCCGCCACCGGCCGTGGCCTTGATGATCACGGGATAGCCGATCTCTTCCCCGATCGCCTGTGCCGCGTCGAGATCCGGTACGCCGCCATCGGAACCCGGAACGCATGGCACGCCCAGGTCTTTCATCGTGTCCTTTGCGGTGATCTTGTCACCCATGATCCGGATGTGCTCAGCGGTTGGACCGATAAAGGTCAGGTCATGATCCTGCACGATTTGCACGAAGCTGGCGTTTTCGCTCAGGAACCCATAGCCAGGGTGGATGGCTTCGGCGCCTGTGATCTCGCAAGCCGACATGATCGCGGGCACCGACAGATAACTTTGCGGGCTGGGTGGCGGGCCAATGCAGACCGATTCGTCGGCCATACGCACATGCATTGCGTCTGAATCCGCGGTCGAATGCACCGCGACGGTGGCGATGCCCATCTCGCGCGCGGCACGGATCACCCGAAGGGCGATTTCACCCCGGTTCGCAATCAGGATTTTGCTGAACATTTCCGGACCGCCTTATTCGATGATGACCAGGGGGGTTCCGTATTCGACGGCCGCGCCATCATCGACGAGGATGCGTTTGACGGTGCCCGAGGTGGGGGCGGGGATGTGGTTCATGGTCTTCATGGCTTCGACGATGAGCAACGTGTCACCTTCGGTCACCTGTGCGCCGACCGAGATATAGGCCGGCGCTCCGGGCTCGGGTTGCATGTAGACGGTGCCGACCATCGGCGAGGTGACTGCGCCGGGCAGGCTTGCGGGGTCTTCGACGGCAGCCGGTGCCGGGTCGGCCTCGGGCGCCGAGGCGGAGGGGGCGGCGACTGCTGCCGGCGCGGCGGCAGGCATGGCAACCTGGACCGCGGCCGGGGCCGGGGACACACGGCTGACGCGCACGTTCAGGCTGTCATCTTCTCCGTAATCCCGCTTGACCTGCAGTTCCGTCAGATCGTTTTCGCGCAGAAGCTCGGCCAGCGCTTTGATAAACGCCACGTCCGCATCGTGTTTTGTGTCCGTCATGTATCGTCCTCGACCCGGTTTGCTTGCCCGTCTGCCAGCGGGTTTGTTTTCGTTCGGCGTGCTTATAGGGCAAGCTTTCCCCCGAGGAAAGCGCTCAGCCACGGGCAAAGGTGGGGTTCGTTCGCGTAAAAAGCGAGAGGGTTTTGGTTTGCACCCGTCGTTTTTCCAACAGGTGTCGCGACGGATCCTCGCTGCTCGCCGTGGACGCTCAGGTGGCTGTGCCGGTGAGGTCGGCCCAGACGTCGTCGATGACACGCGCGTCTTCTCCCGCGCCCCAGGCGCAATATGAAAACCCGCCTGTCGGGTCGCTTGGGTCAAAGTCAGAGCGGATGTGCCCCCCGGTTTCTTCGACGATGACCTGAGCCGCTGCGATGTCCCAGAAGTGGATCGCCTGTTCAAAGAAACACGCCAACCGACCGGCACCGACATAGGTGGTGGCAAGCGCGCCTGCACCGGGTGAGCGGATTCGTCGACCCGTTTGCGCGGCCCGGGTCACGGCGGCAAAGGTACGTTCTGATTTCGCCTCGCTTCCGAGGCCGAAGGAGTAGCCAAGCGTTACGCCCTGTGGCAGGGTGAGCGGCAGGGCCGTGTCGTTCAGACTGGCGCCGAGGCCTCGCGCGGCGTGAAAGGTTTCGCCGCGCAACGGATCGTGTACGACGCCCAGAACCGGTGTGCTGTCCAGGCAAAAGGCCAGCGATACGCACCAGAACGGAAACCCGCTGGCGTAGTTTTCTGTGCCGTCGACAGGGTCCAGAACCCATGTCGCCGCGCCAAGCGTGCCGCCTTCCTCTTCCCCGAGCACGGTATGATCGGGGAGGTGGGTGGCGAGTTCCGCGCGAATGAATGCCTCGACCTTCGTGTCGGCAAGTGTCACGAGATCGACCCCGCCCTTGCGTGAGGTTGCCAGCGTGTCCGGATCGCGCCGCAGGTCGACCGCCAGATGCCCGGCGCGTTCAGCCAGAGACCGGGCGAGCGTAAGAAGAGGGGCCAGATCGGTCATGCGCGCGAACCTTTTTCTAGTCTCCCCGGCGATCTACCGGATCGGGCCAATAACGCGGATGCGACCGGCTGCCGCGCCGATTGCTTTTGGGGGCCCCAGTCGGATGGGTCAAATGCCTCAGTTGGTAATGCGCGCAAGGCATTTCGAGTTTGCCCGTTGGGACTGTCGGCGCTGGCTCAGCAGCGCCGCAAACGCTCAGTTCAGATCGCCAGGTACTCGGCGCGGAGCCCATCATCTTCAAGAACCTCCGATGCCGTCCCGTCGAACACGATCCCACCCGTGTCCAGAATGACCGCCCGATCGGCAAGTTCGAGCGCGCGAACGGCATTTTGTTCAACGATGATCGTGGTCATGCCCTGTTCCTTGATGTGCATCAGAGTTTTCTCGATCTCGTCTACGATCACCGGCGCAAGACCTTCATAGGGTTCATCCAGTAGCAACACCTTGATGTCCCGCGCCAGCGCGCGCGCGATAGCCAGCATTTGCTGTTCGCCGCCCGACAGGGTCACGCCTTCCTGCTTGCGGCGTTCACCCAGCCGCGGAAAGAGGTCATAAAGCCGGTCGAGCGACCAGCCCACGGGCGGTGCGATCTGCGCCAGCTGCAGGTTCTCTTCGACTGTCAGGCCGGGAATGATCCGACGGTCTTCTGGCACCAGACCCAGACCAACGCCGGCCGCTTCGTGACTGGCCATCTTGTGCAACGGCTGATGGTCCAGCCAGATCTCGCCATGACGCACTTCGGGGTCGCCGATCCGCGCGATTGACCGCAGGGTCGAGGTTTTACCCGCCCCGTTGCGTCCCAGAAGCGCCAGGATCTCGCCCTCATGCACATTAAAGCTAATGCCCTGAACGATATAGCTTTCGCCGTAATAGGAATGCATGTCCCAGACAGACAGGAAGGCCGGGGCGGTCTGCGCCATATTGGCATTCTTTGAAAAGTCGGGTTTGACGTTCATTCGATCGCCTCCTTACGCGCTTTCGCCCAGATACGCTTCGCGCACCTTGGGGTGTCCCTTGATCTGGTCGGGCGTGTCTTCGACCAGCGGCGTGCCCTGCGCCAGCACCGTGATCCGTTCGGCCAGCGAGAAGACCACATGCATGTCGTGTTCGATAATCGCGATTGTGATGTCGCGTTCGTCCTTGATCTGTTTCAACAGGTCGATCGTGTTGTTCGTGTCGGCCCGCGCCATGCCGGCCGTGGGTTCGTCAAGCAGCAACAGGCGCGGTTCCTGACTGAGGCACATGCCGATTTCCAACCGCCGTTTGTCTCCTCGCGACAAGGCCGCCGCATGCATGTGGCGCTTGTCGGCCATGTTCATGTCGTCCAGCACATGTTCGGCCTGTTCCACCACATCGCGCTGCTGCATGACGCCGGCAAAGGCGTTCATCTCGAACGCGCCGTCCCGCTTGGCGAAACAGGGGATCATCATGTTTTCCATCACGGTGAGTTCGCCGAAAATCTCCGGTGTCTGGAAAACGCGGCTAATGCCCATCTGGTTGATCTCGAACGGAGCGCGGCCCAGCACCGACTGGCCGTCAAACATGACCGATCCGGTGTCGGG
>JBCCVT010000034.1:0-16623 GCA_039195015.1 Pseudomonadota bacterium | reverse complement strand
GCTGGCGGGATCGAAGGGACCGATCATCTGCGCCACCGACTACATGAAAAACTACGCCGAACAGATCCGCGCCTTTGTCCCCGAAGGTCAGAGCTTTACGGTCTTGGGCACGGATGGGTTCGGGCGGTCCGACAGTCGGGTAAACCTGCGGCGGTTCTTCGAAGTCGATGCCAACCACATTGCCGCGGCGGCAATGGTCGATCTTTATCGCACCGGAGCGGTGACCAAGAAGGATCTGCAAGCCGCGCTCAAGAAATACGACATTGACGGCGCCAAGCCGAACCCGCGCCTGGTCTGACGCGCCGAAGAAGGAATGAGAACATGGCAATTGAAGTGAAAGTCCCCGATATCGGCGATTTCTCGGACGTCCCCGTCATCGGCATTCTGGTCAGCGTGGGCGACGCGATCGCCGAAGAAGACCCGATCGTCGAGCTGGAAAGCGACAAGGCGACGATGGAAGTACCCTCTCCGGTCGCCGGAACGGTGGCCGAGATTAAGGTCAGCGAAGGCGACACGGTCTCTGAAGGATCTCTCCTGATCCTGCTGGATGGTGCTGGCGCAAGCGCCGCCGAAGAGGGACCGAAAGGGACCGATGAGGCCCCCGCAAGCCCGCCTGCAAGTGCCCCGGCACCGGCAGCACCGGCCCCCGCCGCGGCACCTGCACCCGTCACTGATGCGGGTTTTGGCAAGGCACATGCCTCGCCATCCGTGCGGGCTTTCGCGCGCTCGCTGGATCTCGATCTGTCGAAAATCAACGGCACGGGACGCAAGGGCCGCATTCTGCGCGAAGACGTGATGAAGGCCTTCAAATCGACTGCGGTTCCAGCGGCGGCCACGGGTGGTGCACCCTCCGGCGGGATGGGTATCCCGCCGATCCCGGCGGTCGACTTCTCGAAATTCGGACCTGTCGAAGATGTCGAGATGTCGCGGATCAAGAAGATATCGGGTCCCGCGCTGCATCGCTCCTGGCTGAACATCCCGCATGTGACCCACAACGAAGAGGCCGACATCACCGAACTTGACGGCTACCGCCGCGAGCTCGACGCCCAGGCCAAGCAGGACGGCTATCGCATCACGCTTCTGAGCTTCATGATCAAGGCCAGCGTTTCGGCCCTGAAGTCGCACTGGGAGGTCAATTCCTCGATCCATCCCGATGGCGACAAGCTGATCCGCAAGGATTACTTCCATATCGGCTTTGCTGCCGACACGCCCAACGGGCTGGTGGTCCCGGTGATCAAGGATGCGGACCGCAAGGGGATCGTCGCGATCTCGAAAGAACTGGGCGAGCTCAGCGCCAAGGCGCGTGACGGCAAGCTCAAGGGCGACGACATGTCGGGGGCAAGCTTTACCATCTCGTCGCTCGGTGGGATCGGTGGCACGAGCTTCACGCCGATCGTAAATGCACCCGAGGTGGCAATCCTCGGGCTCACCCGGTCCAAGATGGCCCCTGTCTGGGACAAGGAGGCAGAGGCCTTTGTGCCGCGCCTAATGCAACCTCTGAGCCTCAGTTACGATCACCGCGCGATCGACGGCGCGCTCGCCGCGCGGTTCTGCGCAACACTGAAACACCTGCTCGGCGATGTGCGCCGGCTGATGCTGTAACGGAGGGCGCGGGATGGACGTCAAGGTACCCGATATCGGGGATTTCACGGATGTGCCGGTGATCGGCATTCTGGTCAGCGTCGGCGACACGGTGGCAGCTGAGGATCCACTGATCGAGTTGGAAAGCGACAAGGCCACGATGGAGGTGCCGTCGCCCGCAGCAGGCAAGGTCGCCTCGATCGCAGTGGGCGAAGGTGACACGGTGTCGGAGGGCTCGTTGATCCTCGTGCTGGAGGCTGAAGGGGGCACGGTCTCGGAGGGCGTCGAGCCCTCCTCACCCGCAGCCGCTGACGCGGCTGGCACCCCGGCCCCGACGGCGGTCGCAGCGACCGGCACCGCAACGGGTCCGGGCGATGTGCATGGCGAGGTTGTTGTGCTCGGGTCCGGCCCCGGTGGCTATACCGCCGCGTTCCGAGCCGCGGATCTGGGCAAGAAGGTCATTCTGATCGAGAAGGATCCTTATCTCGGCGGTGTCTGCCTCAATGTGGGCTGCATCCCGTCCAAGGCGTTGCTCCATGCTGCCAAGGTGATCACCGAGGCCGAAGAAATGGGCGGTCACGGAATTTCCTTCTCAAAGCCCAAGATCGACATTGATCAACTTCGCGACTGGAAAAACAGTGTCGTAAACCAGCTTACCGGCGGTCTGTCAGGGCTGGCCAAGGGCCGTAAGGTTCAGGTCGTCGAAGGCTACGGAAAATTTACCGGCCCCAACATGATTGAAGTGGCAGGCAGCGACGGGTCGACAACGCGTGTCAGCTTTGATCAGTGCATCATCGCTGCGGGCTCCGAGCCGGTGCAGCTGCCCTTCATTCCGCATGATGATCCCCGCGTAGTCGACAGCACGGGGGCGCTCGAGCTGGACGGCATCCCCAAGCGCATGCTGATCCTCGGTGGCGGGATCATCGGGCTTGAGATGGCGTGTGTCTATGATGCGCTTGGATCCAAGATCACGGTCGTCGAACTGATGGACCAGATCATTCCCGGTGCCGACAAGGATATCGTCAAGCCGCTCCACAAACGGATTGAGGGGCGGTACGAAAAGATCCTGCTGAAGACCAAGGTGACGGCCGTTGACGCACAGAAAGGTGGTCTGAAAGTCACCTTTGAGGATACCGATGGCAAGACCAGCACGCAGACCTTCGACAAGGTGCTGGTCGCGGTTGGGCGGCGACCGAACGGCAAACTGATCGATGCTGAGAAGGCCGGGGTCGCCGTGGACGAGCGCGGGTTCATCGCAGTCGACAACCAGCAGCGTACCGGCGTTCCGCATATCTTTGCGATCGGTGATGTGGTCGGGCAGCCGATGCTGGCGCATAAGGCCGTGCATGAAGGCAAGGTCGCGGCCGAGGTTGCTGCCGGGCACAAGCGGTTCTTTGATGCACGCCTTATCCCATCGGTGGCCTACACCGACCCCGAGGTCGCCTGGGCCGGGGTGACCGAAACCGAGGCCAAGGCCAAGGGGCTCAAGATCGGCAAGGGATCCTTCCCTTGGGCCGCATCGGGTCGGTCGCTGTCGAACGGGCGGTCCGAGGGACTGACCAAGCTGATCTTTGACCCCGAGGATGACAGAGTGATCGGCGCTGCCATCGTGGGCACCAATGCCGGTGATCTGATCTCGGAAGTTGCGCTGGCGATCGAGATGGGCGCGGACGCAGTCGATCTCGGCCATACCATCCACCCGCACCCGACGCTCAGCGAAACGGTGAATTTCGCGGCCGAGATGTTCGAGGGCACGATCACCGACCTGATGCCACCAAAACGCAAGAAGGCCTAGAGGTCATAAGCGATTGACCGGCCCTAGAACGGGGGCCGGTCAATCGCCAGATCACGTTGCGCGCCTTTCAAGACAGGTGTTTTCGGCAAGTGCAGGTCACGATCGCGCCTGCCCGGTTGGGCGACAAGACACGCGATTAGAACCCGACCGCCATGCCATCTTTGCGGGGGTCGGATCCCCCGGCATAGCCGCCGCCCTCCAGCCTATGGATCAGCTGCGCGCCACCAAAGCCAAAGGCGGCATCCGGCGTCTCGAGCGACAATTCATGCCCCAGATCCGCGAGCGCTTGAAGGGTCTCGGACGGAAACGAAGTCTCGCAGGCCACGCCGAGGCCTTCGGTCACACGCCACCTCGGCGCATCAGCGGCCGCCTGCACGTCCTGCCCCCAGAGCTGCGTCCGCAATAGCATCTGCAAATGGCCTTGTGCCTGCATGGGCCCACCCATCACTCCAAAGCTCATCCGCGGGCCATCCGGACCCATCAGGAACCCTGGGATAATCGTGTGGAACGGGCGCTTGCCTGGGCCGACAAGGTTGGGATGGGCGGGATCGAGCGAGAACCCCCAGCCCCGGTTTTGCATCGAAATGCCGGTGCCGGGCACCACGACGCCAGACCCGAAACCCGCATAGTTGGACTGGATAAAGGACACCATCATACCCGAGGCGTCCGCAGTACTCAGATAGACCGTGCCGCCCTGCCGGGGCGCGCCAGTGCCGACATCGATGGCCCGGTCGGGGTCGATGCTGCGGGCGCGGGACACAAGATAGCCGTCGTCCAGCAGGTCCTCGGCCGTCACACCGGTCATGTGACCGGGATCGGCCACATAGGCTTCGGCATCGCGGAGCGCGCGCTTCATTGCTTCGATCTGGAGATGAATCGCGCGCGGGTCATCGACGTCGAAGTCGCGGATCGGGCTGTGATCCAGCATGCCCAGCCCCATCAGCGCCGCGATCCCCTGCCCATTTGGCGGTATCTCGTGCAGTGTAACATCGTCGAAGCGCCGCGAAAGGGTGCCGCACCAGTCGGGCGTGTGGGCTGCCAGATCCTCGGCCACCATTGCACCGTCATGGGCGTCAGACCAGGCAAGGATACGATCGGCGAGCTCTCCGGTGTAAAAGGCCGCGCCCTTGGTCTCGGCAATCAGGCGGAGGGTCCGCGCAAGATCGGGGTTTGCAAAGCGCTGACCGGCCAAAGGCGCGGCACCACCCGGAAGAAAGGTCTCGGCAAAGCCCGGCTGACCGGAAAGGCGATCCGCGGCAAAATTCCAACCTTGCGCAATCTTCGGTGTTACCGGAAAGCCGCGTTCCGCCAGGTCGATAGCCGGCTCAAACAAAGTGGCAAAGGGGAGCTTTCCGAACCGGTCGGACACGGTCACCCAGGCCGAGACCGCGCCGGGTACGGTGACGCTGTCCCAGCCGTGCATGGGCATCGCCGAATTTCCCTCGAATCGTTCGGGCGTCCAGCCCATCGGCGCGCGGCCGGATGCGTTGAGACCGTGCAACTCGGTGCCGTCCCAAAGAATCGCAAACGCGTCAGAACCGACACCGTTCCCGGTCGGCTCGACAAGGGTCAGCGTGATGGCGGTTGCCACTGCTGCATCCGCCGCGTTGCCGCCGCGCGCCATCATCGACAGACCGGCCTGCGCAGCCAGTGGCTGCGACGTGGCTACCATATTGTCCGCCAGAACGGCCGACCGCCGCGACGGGTAATGTGGCGTGGCGGTAAGTTGCATACGATGTTCTCCCCTCACTCCGGCGATGCGCGCGCCCGTTGCGCAGACTTGGAGCCCGCCGCGCGCAGGGTCAAGTGACCATTGCGTCAGAGCACCCAACCTTTGCGGTCGGTCGTCGGGTCGCGAGTGTCACTGAACGGAAGGAGATAACCCCCGGCCATGTAACTGGTCTGCCTGGGGATCAGGCATTCAATTCAAGCTGCCGTGCGGCCTCACGGGCCAAGATCCGCTCTTCATCGGTTTTGATAACCAGCACCCGCACTTCGCTCTCGGGCGTTGAAACAACCGGGCCATTCGCGGCGTTCGCGGCCGCTTCCAGATGAATGCCCATCCATTCAGTCGTCGCACAGACGCGGCTGCGGATCATCGCCGAATTCTCTCCGATCCCGCCTGTGAAAACGACCCCGTCGAGCCCGCCGAGCGCGGCGGCGAGCGCGCCGAGCTCCCGTCGGATGCGGAACACAAAATAGTCGATTGCCCGCTTCGCCGAGGGCACATCCGAAGCTTCAAGCGTTCGCATGTCGCTCGACACGCCCGAGAGCCCCAAAAGCCCCGCCTTGCGATAGAGCAGATCAGTGATGGCCTCGGCATCCATTCCGCGTTCCGCCATCAGATAGAGCAGCACGCCGGGATCGATCTGACCCGACCTCGTTCCCATGGGCAGACCATCAACTGCCGAAAACCCCATGGTCGATGCAATGGACTGGCCGCCGCGGAACGCGCACATTGACGCGCCGTTGCCGAGATGGGCAACAACCGTGCGACCAGCGTGGAGGGCCGGTTCGGCCCCGGCCAGGTAGCCGGAGATGTATTCATAGCTCAACCCGTGAAAACCGTAGCGGCGAATGCCGTTGTCATAAAATTCCTCAGGCAGCGCGAATGTGTCGTTGACCCAAGGGTGGCCCCGGTGAAAGGCCGTGTCGAAACAGGCGACTTGCAACGCATCCGGAAAGACCCGCGCCGCCGCCCTTGCGCCGGCGATATTGTTGGGCTGGTGCAAGGGGGCGTAGGGCGAATAACGATCAAGCGCGGTCAGCATCTCAGGCGTCAGGCGGATGCCGGTGGTGATGTCGGGGCCGCCATGGACGATCCGATGGGCGACCGCTGAGACGGCAATACCCGCCTTGCCCGAATTGACGGCTTCGATAACCGCAGACAGCGCCGCAGCGTGGCCGTCTCCGTTGCCCTTGGGCAACTCATTTTGCAACACGGTGCCGTTGCGCCACTTGCCCGACAGGGCGGGCGCGATCCCGATGCGTTCGACCTGCCCCACAAAGTCCGGACCGTTTTCGATCTCGCGCGGGTAAAGCGCGAACTTCAGCGATGATGAACCCGCATTCAACGTCAGAATGTGGTCGGTCATTCGGCGGCGCGGTTGACGGTGCGCACCCCGGTAAGACACGCGTGATGCAACGCAGCGACGGCACAGGACGCAAGCCGCGCCTGATCGCTATCGGAACGCGAATTGAGGATGATCGGCGCGCTTGCGCCCAACACGACGCCCGCACCTTCGGCATGGCTGATATAGGCCAGCTGCTTGGCCAGCATGTTTCCCGCATCCAGATTGGGTACGACCAGAACCTCGGCCTGCCCCGCAACCTCGGACGTGATACCCTTGGTGCGGGCCGCGCCCAGATCAACCGCATTGTCCATCGCGAGCGGGCCGTCGACCACGCCGCCGGTGATCTGCCCGCGTTCCGACATCTTGGCCAGAAGCGCGCCGTCGATCGATGAGGGGATATCGGGGTTCACGGTTTCAACGGCCGACAGGATGCCCACCTTGGGACGTTCGATCCCGATCGAGACCGCCAGTTCGATCGCGTTCTGCACAATATCTACCTTGGTCTTCAGGTCCGGCTGGATATTCACCGCCGCGTCGGTGACCAGCAACGGATGCGACAGGCCGGGCACATCCATCACGAAGACATGCGTGAACCTCCGCCCGGCCCGCATCCCGCGCTCTTTGCGCAAGGCGGCACTAAGCAACTCGTCAGTATGCAAGTGTCCCTTCATCAGCGCGCCGGCGCGCTTTTCGGCGACTAGGTCTACGCCAGTATGTGCGGCGCGATGATGGCTCGGTTCGTCGACGATCTCGACCCCTGCCAGCGATCGCCCAAGCTCGGATGCGGCGGCGGTGATCCGGTCGCGCGCACCGATCAGGATCGGCGTGATGATGTTCTTTTCGGCCGCAAGCAGCGCTCCGCCCAGCGATTTCGGCTCTTCCGGTGCGATCACCGCGCAGACAATTGGGTCCAGCGGGCCGACCTCCTCAATCAAACGATCGAAATGCAAATGCGATTGGACGACCAGACCAGGTATGTGGATCTCGTCAAATCTCAGCTTGCGCGTCGGCGCTGTCACCATTGCGCTGCCAGACACGATCAGCGCGTCATCGGTGCTGCGGCGCACCTCGGTATCGAGCCGCACGACATTGTCGGGTAGCTTTTCGGCCACGGTCACCGTCACGTCGAGTTTGTCGCCCGCCTGAACCTGACCGACAAAGTCGAAATCCTGATGCAGATAGACCGTGCCGGCACCGGGCAGCACATTGCCCATGACCGCTGACACCAGCGACCCGAGCCAGAGCGCCGGCGCGATCGCTTCGGGCTTGCCATCGCCATCGCCATCATATTCGGCCAGATGCATCGGATTGTGATTGCCCGACGCATTGGCAAAAATCATGAAATCCTCGACCCGGGCGACCCGGCTGAGGCTGGCGGTCTCGCCGATCTTCAATTCGTCATAGGGTCGGTTTTGGGTGATCATTCTTCGACACTCTCGACAGGGGGTGACGCCCGTTTCGGGGCGAGCGGGTCTTCGGTAACATCCCCGGTCACCTTCGGCAGATCAAGCACCTGTCGGAACCGCTGCAGCATCTCAAACGTATGCGGTGCCATTTCATCAATGCTGCCAGGCACATATTGCACCACTTCGGCGGCGAGCTTTCTGTCGGATGCGGAAACGAGCAGCAGCGGGAGGCTCTCGATCGCGCGGTCGGGTTCGAACTCGGCTATCAGCTTCTGTTCATAGAGGATGCGTGCCCGGTCATCCGGGCTGAGCGATTTGAATGGCTCATCCATATTGAGAACATGTGACGACCGTTCGAGCCGGTCGCGGCGCACGCTGCCGCGGCTATCGGCGAGCAAGATCAGCATCCGGATCACCGCCTCGGCAAAGCCACCCTGTTCGATGCGCATCAGGGCAGACTGCACCTCGGGCAGACCACGCAGATCCTCGGCTCGTTTCAGCGTTCGGTCGGGCAGGTTGGTGCGCCCGTACCAGCGCGCCCAGGGCGAGGCCCATAAGCCAAAGAAAGTCTGTTCGTACATCATGTCGCGCAGGTCGCGGTAAAGATCCATCGACTGGATGACACCGTCGGCCCAGACTTGCTGGAGCTTGAGGAACGGGTTCGCAGGGTCCGCCACAGCTCGCCGCTCAGTCACTTGTTTGGCCAGCATCTCAATCGGCGCGACCATGGGGTTGCTGGTCGACATCACCGACCGCTGGAGCCGAGAGGGGTGCAACTTGCGGGTCATCTCGGCCATATCCTCGGTAACAGCGGCCTGCACGAGGGGGCGCAGCGTCACGTCGTAGGTTTCGGCCATCTGGTCAGACAGGCGCGCCACGCCGGCAAAGGCGTCCTCATCATCGGTACCGTCATTGATGTCACGCAAGTTGTTCATCGTCCGGGCATGGAAGCTGACCGTAAATGTGCGGTCCTCGACCGGTCCCTCGTAATCCTCGATCTTCATCTCAAAAAGACCGGGCGGGAGCGTTTCGATGGTCTTGAGCGTCGATGTGACTTCGCTGTGTTCTTTTCGGGCGATCTTGGAGGACACGAAGATCCCAAGATGCCCGACTTGATCATGCAGCATGTAGATGATGCGCTGACCGCGGATCTCGATTTCGCGTTCGTCGGTATAGGATTTGATGATCCAGTTCAGCGCCTGCTGCGGCGGCGTGATGTTATCGCCGTAAGACGCAAAGACGATGATCGGCGCACGAATATTCGTGACGTCGATATTGCGCCCGGGCTCAAGCTGCGCCTCGTTCTTCACGAGGCGATTGCCGACAAAGAGTTGCTGGACGATCCATCGCATCTCGGCCTCGTTCAGCAAGAAGAACCCGCCCCACCATCGTTCGAAATCGAGGAACCGTTCCTGTTCGCTGTCCACGCGGGCGTAGAGGTCGTAATACTTGCCGAAATAGTTCCGAGATGGATTCAGCTGCTCGAAATTGGCGACGATGTTGGCGCCGTCGAACACGCCATTGCCAAGATCGGCCTGAAACATTGGATGGATCGCGCCACCCATGACCCCGCCATTATAGCGCATCGGGTTCTCGCCAACGCGCCCGGCCCACGGGTCCACGGGCGCTCCGTTCAGCAGGATTGGCCCGGTCAGATCCGGGTTCGTTGCCGCCATCAGCAGCGTCGCCCAGCCGCCCTGGCAGTTGCCGGTGACAACGGGGCGCGGCGCGCCGGGATGACGGCGGATGACCTCGCGCACAAATGCGGCTTCGGCATGGGCGATGTCGGCGAGAGTCTGGCCGGGTTCAGGCATGCGCCGGAAGCCCACGAAGTAAACGGGATGCCCGTCGCGCAACGTCACCCCCACCTGGCTGTCGGTCTTGAAGCCGCCTATCCCGGCACCGTGACCCGCGCGTGGGTCAATGATGATATAGGGTCGCTTGTGGTCGAGCACTGTGGTGCCGTCGGGTGGCACGATCCTCAGCAAGTAGTAGTTGCACGGCCGCGACATGTCCTTGCCATCGCAGATCATCTCGTGATCGTAGATCAGCACCGGCGGGCAGCCCGCCGCCTCGTGTTCGATGAAAATGTCGCCACGGCGCCGCAGCGTGTCGAGCGTGAGGACCGTGCGCTGGCCCGCGTCGATCACGTAATCCTGGAAGGCCTGTGCCAACGTGTCGTCGGACATCGCGGTCTGCAGCCCCTTCATTGCTACGTTCAGAGACTTCAGGGTCTGACGCAAACGGGGGCCATGCGAGCCAGTGATCTTGGTCATCTGAAGCGCGAAGGCCTTGGTCATCAGTTCGGCCTGGGTGCTCAGGATGGCACCGCTTGCCGCCGCCATTTGTGGACGCATGTCCGGGCTGAAGACGGACGACCCGGCAAACTGTTTCAGACCGGTCAAGTGCGTTTCAGGGACCTCGTGCGTCTGTTCTGCCATGGGGCGTCTCCTGTCCGAGAGTTTTCCGACGATTACCCGACGATGCCGTAACCGCCATCAATCATGTGAACGCCGCCGGTGACATTGGCGGCCTCGGTACTGGCCAGGAACGCGCAATAGGCCCCGACATCTTCGATACTGGCCAGCTGGTGTGTCGGAGCCCGGGCCGCCGCTGACTCCAGCAATTCGTCAAAGGCATCGATTCCAGACGCCGCGCGGGTTCTGAGCGGCCCCGGCGACAATGCATGAACCGATATGCCTTTGGGACCAAGTTCGACCGCAGCGTATCGGACTGCCGCCTCAAGCGCGGCCTTAACCGGTCCCATCAAGTTGTAATGCTCGACCACCTTGGTCGCGCCTTGAAAGGACACCGTCATGCAGGTTCCACCCTGTGGCATCAATGGCTCGCACCGGCGGATCAGACGCAGGAAAGAATGCACCGAGACATCCATGGCCATCTGAAACCCTTCCGATGAGCTGTCGATCACCCGGCCGTGCAGATCATCGCGCGGGGCGAAGGCGATCGAATGGAGCAGCGTATCGACCGTTGTCCAACGGTTGCGGATGGTATCGAACAGCGCATCGACCTGAGTTTCGTCGCGCACCTCGAGCGGCATGAAGATGTCGGCCCCAAGCGCGTCGGCCAGCGGCTCGACATGCGGCCTCGCCTTTTCGTTCAGGTATGTGATCGCCAGCTTCGCGCCGCGATCCCTGAGCGCTCTTGCGCAGCCATAGGCGATCGAATTGCTGTTGGCGATGCCCACAACCAAGGCCGTTTTACCGTCCAGAGAAAACACTGCGAGCTCCTCTGTCATCCGTTCTCTGCATTGCAGCAGAATATGGTGACGCTTGTGCGACGACGACACCCTCTGCGCCTGTTTCTTTTGCGTATATGGTGGTGTCGCAGAACTGTTGGACCCCGTTGGCATAGTTTTGCGCATGCAGAAAACTCCAATTCAAAGGAGGCCGTATGAAACAAGCGATTTCTCCTCATGACGCGGCTGCTCGCATACCAGATGGCAGCACGCTCTTGATCGGCGGTTTCATGGGCGTGGGATCGCCGCATCGCATGATCGATGCACTGGTGGCCGCAGGCCGCCGAGACCTTCGAGTTGTCGCCAATGATACTGCGCGGCCCGGTTACGGGATCGGCAAGCTGATCTCGGCCCGGGCGGTGACGCATCTGATCGCGTCACATATCGGGCTCAACCCCGAAACCCAGCAGATGATGATTGACGGCAATATCGAAGTCGAGCTTGCGCCCCAGGGCACGCTGATCGAACGCATTCGCGCGGGCGGCGTCGGGCTTGGCGGCGTGCTGACCGCAACTGGCTTGGGCACCATCGTCGAACAGGGCAAGCAGACCGTCGAAATTGGCGGCCAGCGCTTTCTGATCGAAACACCGCTGCGCGGTGACTTTGCGCTCGTCGGGGCGCACCAAGCGGATTACGTGGGCAACCTCGACTATTCCCTTACAGCTCACAATTTTAACCCGATCATAGCGATGGCTGCCGATGTGGTGATCGCCGAACCCGGCACAATCGTGCCCGTCGGTGTGATCCCGCCTGACGCGGTCAAGACACCAGGCGTTCTGGTCGACCACATTCTGGAAAGGGCGCAGTGATGGATGCCAAGGAACGGATCGCGCGCCGCGTCGCGCTTGAGGTGAAACCGGGATCGCTGGTCAATCTCGGGATCGGCTTGCCTTCGATGGTCGCAAGTTTTCTACCATCGGGCGTCGACGTTTTCTTTCAGGCGGAAAACGGGGTGATCGGCCTGGGCGAACGGCCGCCCGAGGGGATGGAGGATCCCGACCTGACAGATGCCGGTGGCGGTTTTGTCACGGCGGTGCCCGGCGCGGCCGCGATCGACAGCACGATGAGTTTCGGGCTGATCCGTGGCGGTCACCTAGACATGACCGTGCTGGGCGGTCTGCAGGTGGATGCGCGAGGCTATCTCGCGAACTGGATGGTCCCAGGCAAGATGGTGCCGGGAATGGGCGGCGCGATGGACCTGGTGGCGGGCGCGAAACGGGTCATCGTCAGCATGGTGCACACCGCAAAAGGTCAGCCCAAGATCGTGCCGAAATGCACCCTACCGCTGACCGCGACCCGGCGGATCGATCTGATCGTGACCGATATGGCTGTAATCGAACCTACCGATGCGGGCCTCGTTCTGCGAGAGGTCGCGCCAGATGTCGACATCGGCACGGTGCGCGCGGCCACATCAGCCGAGTTGCATTTCGACACCGCTCCGATCGCGATGCGCAGCGCGTAACCAATCGCCCTGACCCGGGATCGATCATGTGCGAATAGTGCACGAAAGCCTGACCGCGATCCCGGTGCGGACATGCTAGACTAAGCCAGATCCACAGGAAGGAGACGAGGCATGACGCGGCTCACCGCAAAGGATTTCGACCCCAAGCTTCTAGAGCTTTACGATTTCTACGCCCATGGCATGATCACAAAGCGCGAGTTTCTCGACAGCGCATCGACCTTTGCAGTTGGTGGTCTGACCGCGACAGCGATCCTGGGCCTGATGTCCCCCAATTATGCGCTGGCGCAGCAAGTGTCGTTCAATGACCCCGATATTCTGCCGGAATACATCCTCTACGCGTCGCCGAGCGGGCATGGAGAGGTGCGCGGGTATCTGGTCCGGCCCGCCGAAACCGACGCACGGTTGCCCTCGGTGGTGGTCGTGCATGAAAACCGGGGCCTGAACCCTTACATTGAAGATGTAGCCCGGCGACTTGCCAAGGAAGGCTTCATGGCGCTGGCTCCTGATGGGCTGACCTCGGTTGGTGGCTATCCCGGAAACGACGCCGAAGGGCGCGAGTTGCAACGGTCAGTCGACCGCGAAAGGCTGATGAACGACTTTTTTGCGGCCGTCGAATTCCTGATGGCACATGACGGATCAACGGGAAATGTCGGCATCACGGGGTTCTGCTATGGCGGTGGCGTGTCGAATGCAGCCGCCGTGGCCTACCCCGAGTTGAAGGCCGCAGTCCCCTACTACGGACGCCAACCAGCCATCGAGGATGTCCCAAAGATCCAGGCGCCGCTCCTGCTGCACTACGCCGAACTCGACGACCGCATCAACGCGGGCTGGCCGGATTACGAGAAAGCGCTGCAAGAGCATGGCAAGGAATACGAGGCCTACATCTACGATGGCGCCAATCACGGCTTTCACAATGACAGCACGCCGCGATATGACGAAGCGATGGCCAAGCTGTCCTGGGACCGGACCCTGGCGCATTTCCGAAAACACTTGGTCTGATACTGCAGCTGTCACGCTCTCGAGCCCGCCGCAGACCATCACTCCCGGCCTCTTCAACGCGGTGCCGTTTTGTACTTGGTGTATGATTGACGCCGCACTTCGGGATCAAACGACGATCCGCAAGCGTGATGGCGGGGAGACAGGGATTCGAACCCTGGGGACGCTCTCACGCCCAACGGTTTTCAAGACCGCCGCATTCGACCACTCTGCCACCTCCCCGGCGCTGCCCGGGTTTAGGGGGTCGGGTCACGACAGGCAAGCCCAAAGCAAGCGGTTTCCACGCCTCAACCACAGGTTTTCTTGCCGAACCGCGACCTCGCGCCTTCCCATGAGCGCCTTTGCCAGCTATTCTGCGGCATAAGGTGCGGTCGCATCAGGCGCCGGGCACAGAACCCGACCCTGTCCGCGACACCCGGAAACGAGCGCGAATGCGCCGTGAAATTACAGGCAAAGGGCAGATCAAGATGACACAGGCCTTACCGATGCAGCCGTGCGCACGGGGTTCCAAACCGTTGGTGTTCGCGGCCTGCCTGACGGCACTCTTTCTTGGCGGATGTGACGAAGGCTTTCAACTGGGCGGCGACAGGCCGGATGAAGTGTCGCTGGACGCGCGGTCGACCACGCTGGTGGAGCGAGATGTCGAAGCGCCCGAGGTCTTTCAAGTTAGCGAGGCGGGACTGTGGGACGGTCGGCCATCGCTCGGCGGGGTCTGGGTTGCGCATCCGGACGTGACCGAACCCGAACGAGTGATCATCCGCAATGAATCCAACGGCAAGTTCGTAATCGGTGCGCTTTTCAAACGCGAACGCGACATTCCGGGTCCGCGCCTTCAGGTGTCTTCGGATGCCGCCAACACGTTGGCCATGCTGGCCGGCGCACCGGTTGAGCTGAACGTCACCGCCCTGCGCCGCGAACCGGTCACGCCCGAGCCGGAGCCTGAGACCCTGGCTGAGGATGCCGAAGCGCTGGCCGCCGACGGGCCCGTGACCGACACGCCCCTGCCCGAGGCAGCGGAAACGGCGGCTGTTGCGGCAGCGACAGCCGGTCTGGCCATCGCGGAGTCCGACGCTTCGGAAGCGCCGACCGTTACGACCGCAAGCGCCAAGCCGGTCACAGCCGCAGCGCTTGACCCCGTGACCAGCGCGACCGCCTCTGCCCTGCGCTATGCACCGGATCTGGCAATCGTATCGGCCGCAGCCGCTGCCGTTGTCCCGCCAAAACCAGTCGATCCCGAACCGGCAACAGTTGCGCCGCAAGCGACGCGACTGTCGAAACCCTATATCCAGATCGGCATCTTCAGTGTCGAGGACAATGCCAACCGCACGGCGCAACAGATGCGCAATTCGGGTATGGTGCCCACGGTTCTGGCGCAACAGGCCAATGGAAAACCCTTCTGGCGGGTTGTCGTCGGCCCTGCGCAAACCAAATCGGAACGCAGCGCGATCTTGAAACAGATCAAAACTGTGGGTTTCACCGACGCCTATCCGGTGACAAACTGATACCCGAGGAGGATGCGGCCCATGCCACGACGTTCATTCAAGTTTCGTCATCTTCTGTCCGGAGTTGCATGCCTGACGTTGCTGTCACTGCCTGCCGCGGCCTTTGACACATCCGCCGGCGCAGCCTTTGTGCTGGATCAGACTACCGGCACCGTGCTTCTGGACAAGAACGCGGACATGCCCATCCCGCCCGCATCGATGTCGAAGCTGATGACGCTTTATGTGGCGTTCGAAGCGATCCGCGACGGGCGTCTGACTCTGGACGAACGCCTCCCCGTCTCGCAGCACGCGATGAGCTATGGCGGCTCGACCATGTTCCTGGACACAACCGACCGCGTCACCGTCGAAGACCTGTTGCGCGGGATCATCGTTTTGTCGGGCAATGATGCCTGCGCGGTGATCGCCGAGGCGCTCAGCCCCGACGGGACCGAGGCGGGTTTTGCCCGTTTCATGACCCAACGCGCCCGCCAGATGGGCATGGCCAATTCGACATTCATGAACTCGAACGGCTGGCCCCAGGCCGGGCACATGATGTCGCCAAGGGATCTGGCGACACTCGCGGACCGGTTGATCTCGGACTTTCCCGAATTCTACCCGCTCTTTGCCGAAACCGAGTTCGCGTTTGATGGCCGAGCTCCGCAGAACACGCGCAACCGCAACCCTCTCCTGCGGCTCGAGATCGGCGCGGACGGGCTCAAGACCGGCCACACCGAAGAGGCCGGTTATGGTCTTGTCGGGTCGGCCGCCCAGGGCGACCGGCGCGTGATTTTCGTGGTGACCGGTATCGACACGGTCCGCCGCCGGGCCGAGGAATCAGAGGCTATCGTGAACTGGTCCTTTCGCCACTTTACGGAAAAAACGCTTGTCGACGCAGGAACGGTGATCGCCGAGGCGGATGTCTGGATGGGGCGCGAACCGCGTGTTGGCCTCGTCGCTGCCGAGGATTTCACCGTGCTTCTGCCGATCCTGGCAGGCAATGAAGTCTCGGCCGAGGTGGTTTACTCGGGACCCTTCGCGGCGCCTGTGTCCAAGGGCGATCAACTGGCCGAGCTGGTGATCAAGCCCGATGAGCTGCCTGAGATGCGCCTGCCGCTAGTGGCCGAACGCGATGTGCCCAATGGCGGATTTGTCGCGCGTGTGAGCACGGTTGCCCAGATCCTTCTGGCGCGCCTGATCAATGGTCCTTCGGAGGCGTCGTGACCGGCCCAGGCCTGTTTGTGACATTCGAAGGCATTGATGGTTCCGGCAAATCCACGCAGGCCCGCCTGCTTGCCGAGCACCTTGCTGAAGCGGATCACGACGTCGTTTTGACGCGCGAGCCGGGCGGATCGCCAGGGGCCGAGGAAATTCGCGCACTGGTTTTGCAAGGTGATCCTGACCGCTGGTCCGCCGAAACCGAAATTCTGCTCTTCACTGCTGCCCGCCGTGATCATATGGAGCGGCTGATCCTGCCCGCCATCGCCGAGGGCAAGACAGTGATCTGCGACCGCTTTGCTGACAGCACCCGCATGTATCAGGGCCTCTCGCGCGGTGATCTGCGCGGGCTGGTAG
>JBCCVT010000033.1:0-16988 GCA_039195015.1 Pseudomonadota bacterium | reverse complement strand
GCGTTGGCAGGGCTTTTGGGCGTCGGCACGCTGATCGGATGGCGATGGCCATCCGCCTGGTCTCCGCTGGCCGTGGCGCTTGCGCTTGTCGCGGTCGGAGCCGCGCTGGCGGGATGGCGCGCGCATCACGTGGCCGCTCCGGTTCTGGACTTTCGATATTATGGCCCGGTCGAGGGTCGGATCGTTGGGCTTGACCGATCAGCCTCTGACGCGGTGCGGATGACGCTGGACCAGGTGCGCATCTCGCGCACTCATCCAGATCGGCAGCCGACGCGCGCGCGCATCTCGCTGCATGGCAAAGCGGTCGGCGCGGATCTGAAGCCCGGTCAGTTCGTGATGACCACGGCGCATCTGTCGCCGCCACAGGGGCCGGTTGAACCGGGCGGGTTCGACTTCCGCCGCCATGCCTGGTTCCAGGGTCTCGGTGCCGTGGGATACACGCGCGTGCCAGTGCTCACTACTGCACCGCCCGAACCCGGCAGCTTGCGCGTCTTTTCGGTGCGCATGGCGCTGTCCGAACGGGTTCGATCCGTGCTCCCTGGCAACGTGGGCGGGTTCGCCGCCGCCGTCACGACCGGAGACCGCAGCGGTGTCAGCCAGGATGCGCTCGATGCGCTGCGGGCGAGCAATCTGGCGCATCTTCTGGCCATATCGGGGCTGCATATGGGGCTGTTGGCGGGGTTTGTCTTTGCCTTGCTGCGGGTCGGTCTGTCACTGATCCCGGCCATCGCGCTGCGGATCCCGGTGCGCAAGGTGGCAGCCGTGGCGGCGCTTGTCGTGGCGGCGGGCTATCTGGCGTTGTCTGGCGGCAATGTCGCAACCGAACGGGCATTCATCATGGTCGCGGTGGCTCTGGTTGCGGTCCTGTTTGACCGCCGCGCGCTGAGCCTGCGCGCGGTTGCAATGGCGGCGATCCTGGTGCTGGTGCTTCGACCCGAGGCCTTGCTTGGCCCAGGGTTTCAGATGTCCTTTGCCGCCACCACCGCTCTGGTCGCCGTCTTCGGCTGGATGCGGGATGAACGGATCAATCCCGGGCCAGAGTGGCTGAAACCCGTACTGGGCGTCATCCTGTCATCAGGTATTGCGGGGCTTGCGACCGCGCCGGTGGGGGCGGCGCATTTCAACGCGCTTGCGCAATACGGGTTGATTGCGAACCTGCTGTCGGTGCCCTTGATGGGCTTTCTGGTTATCCCGGCGGCTGTGTTGGCCTTGTGCCTTGCGCCCCTGGGCCTTGACGCGATCGGTCTCTGGCTCATGGGTTTGGGGATGCGGTGGATCCTTGGCGTGGCCCATTGGGTGGCGGGCATCGACGGCGCGCGCACGCTGGTCCCGGGACCCTACCCTTGGGTGCTCCCGATGATTGCGCTCGGGTGCCTCTGGGTGATTCTGTGGCAGGGGCGGCTCCGGTTTGCGGGCGTTCTGCCGGTTGTTGCTGCGATGGTACTCTGGCAGGGCGTCGAACGGCCGCCCGTGCTGATTGCTGATACCGGAGGCTTGGTCGGTGTGATGACCGACAAAGGCCGCGCGTTGAGCAAACCAAAGGGCGCGGGATTCATTGCATCGGTCTGGCTGGAGAATGACGGAGACGGCGCCGATCAACCCGAAGCGGCCGAGCGTTGGCCGGATGACGCCCGTGTTATCCGCCGCTTTGCCGTGGGCGGGCGAGAGATCGTCCATGTGATTGGCAAACGCGGCGCGCAAGGGTTCGAGCACTGTGCCGACGACCAGATTGTCGTGGCCTCGGTCGCCATTGATCCGCCCGGAGGATGCACGCTTCTGACCCCGGCCTCTTTGCGCAACACAGGCAGCATCGCCATCTATCCAGGGCACATGGTGACCGCCCGCGACCTCTCCGGCACCCGCCTGTGGAATACGCGCAAACGCTGAGGTTCTGCGCGGATTCCGCTGTGTATCGACCAATCTGGTCGGAACTTAGTAGGTGCGGATCAACCCGACCAGACGCCCCTGAACTTTGACCTTGTCTTCAGGAAAGACCCGGGTCTCGTAAGCCGGGTTCGCGGCCTCGAGCGCGATCGAGTTGCCACGGCGATAGAAACGTTTCAACGTCGCTTCGTGATCTTCGACAAGCGCCACGACGATGTCGCCATTGTCGGCGGTCGAGCCTTCGCGGATCACCACGACATCACCGTTGTTAATGCCCGCATCGATCATCGAATCGCCTTTGACTTCAAGCGCATAATGGTCGTCGGCGCCCGACACCATCTGACCCGGGACGGCCACGTGATGCGCCCCTTCGCTGATCGCCTCGATCGGAACACCGGCGGCGATCCGACCCATGAGCGGCACCTCAAGCGCGTCGATGGTCACCGGCTGCGAATTCGCCGGCATCGGCGGCGCGCCCGGTGTGCCCCCATCACCCTCGATCACCCGGGGCTGGAACCCCTTGGACGCGGCGATGCTGTCGGGCAGTTTGACGATTTCGATCGCACGTGCGCGATGGGCGAGACGACGGATAAAGCCGCGTTCCTCCAGCGCCGTGATCAGCCTGTGGATCCCGGATTTCGACCGCAGATCCAACGCCATCTTCATTTCATCGAAACTGGGTGGCACGCCGTCCTTTTGCAGGCGGTCGTGGATAAACTGCAGCAAATCCAACTGCTTCTTGGTCAACATGGGAGAACCCCCTGATGCGTTATCTGGGTTTGTTCTATGCATGTTCTTGTTTTGTGTCAACGGTTGCGCTTTGGCGTCATAGCGGCAGGTAGGATACCGTGTCCCCCGCGACACGCGCGCCGTCATGAGGCGGGCGGACGATCAAAGCATTGGCCTGAGCCAATACGGTCAACAAAGAGCTATCCTGTCGATCAAAGGCGGTGACGGCACCACGATCGATCACCGCTCGCATGTAATGTTCACGCGGACCGTTGACGGGCAAGTCGGCGGCGAGCGTGGCGGTCAGCGGCTCGGGCGCACACGCACCCAGGCCTTGCATCGCGCGGATCATCGGCGCGACGAAAACATGCCCGCAGACCATGGCCGAGACCGGATTTCCGGGCAGGCCGATCATGGCGGCATCACCCATGCGTCCAGCCATCAACGGTTTGCCGGGACGCATGGCCACCTTGTAGAACGCGCGATCCATGCCGAGATCCACCGCAACTGCACCGACGAGGTCATGATCGCCCACCGAAGCCCCGCCGATCGTCACGATCAAATCGGCACCGCGCGCGAGGTCAAACACCATGAGAAGGCTGGTTTTGGTGTCGCGCGCGATGGGCAACAGACGGGTTGTGCAACCCATCTGATCCAGCATCGCACGCAAGCCAAAGGTGTTCGACGCGATGATCTGGTCGGGGCCTGGCGTTTCACCTGGCATGACCAACTCGTCCCCGGTCGAGATCAGCGCGACAACAGGTTTGCGGGTCACGTCGACCTCGGGGAGGTTCATCGAGGCCAGCAGGGCCACGTCCTGCGGGCGCAGAACTCGTGGTGCGTGGATGGGTGTGCCAGCGGTGAAATCTCCTCCGGCCGGGCGGATATTGCTCTTTGGGCCGGGGTCGGATGTGATGGTGATCAGGGCGCCGCTGCGGCCCACATCCTCCTGAATGACAACGAAATCGGCGCCCTCCGGTATCGGCGCACCTGTAAAGATCCGCACGGCCTGACCCGCCCCGACGGTGCCGCCAAAGGCGTGGCCAGCCGCCGCCTCGCCAATGACCTGAAACTGCGCATGCAGATCCGCCTCGACCGCCTTGATCGCGTATCCATCCATCGATGAGGCAGCAAAGGGCGGTTGGTCGCGCGTGGCATGCACCTCCGAGGCCAGAACCCGGCCGGCCGCGTCGACCAACGGCACGGTTTCCCTGCCGAGCGGGTTGACCAGCGCAAAGAGCGCTTGCTGAGCCTCGGCGACCGAAATCATTTCGCGTCGTAACGCCCTGATTTACCACCATCTTTCAAAAGCACGCGAATGCCGCCGATCTCCATCGCCTTGTCAACCGCTTTGGTCATGTCATAGACGGTGAGGGCGGCGGTGCTCACGGCGGTAAGCGCCTCCATCTCGACGCCGGTCTGTCCGGTGGTCTTGACGGTCGCCTCGATCCGCACGCCGGGCAGATCCGGGTCGAGTGTCAGCTCCACGGCGACCTTGGTCACCGGCAGCGGGTGGCAGAGCGGGATCAGGTCTGGTGTGCGCTTTGCCCCCATGATCCCGGCGAGCCGCGCGACACCCAAAACGTCGCCCTTCTTGGCGCGACCTTCGGAAATGATATCAAAGGTTTCTTGCGCCATTCTGATGTGACCTTCGGCAATGGCAAGCCGATCGGTCACTGCCTTGTGGCTCACATCAACCATGTGCGCATCGCCCTTTCCGTCGAAATGGCTCAGCGGCATCACATCGCCCCCGGAACCAGCGGATTGGCGAGCAGCGCGCGGGTCGCTTCGGCCACGTCCGCCTGCCGCATCAGGCTCTCGCCGATCAGAAACGACCGCGCGCCATACATCGCGATGTCGGCCAGCTCCTCGGGTCGGTTCAGGCCGCTTTCGGAAACGATGGTGCGGTCGGCGGGCACGTGTTTGGCAAGCGTTTTAGTCACGTCGAGCGAGGTTTCGAACGTATTCAGATCGCGATTGTTGATGCCGACCAATTGGCTTTTAAGCGTGGCCGCACGGTCCAGTTCCGCACGGTCATGCACCTCGATCAGGACATCCATCTCCCACTGCTGGGCGGCGTCTTCGAGCTCGACGGCCTGCGCGTCCGAGACGCTGGCCATAATGATCAGGATGCAGTCTGCCCCCCAGGCGCGTGCCTCAGCCACCTGATAGGGATCGTACATAAAGTCCTTGCGGAGTACCGGCAGATCACAGGCCGCACGTGCAGAGACCAAGAACTCCGGCGCGCCTTGAAAACTTGGCGAGTCCGTCAGGACCGACAGGCAGCTGGCCCCGCCCGCCGCATAGGCCTCGGCCAGCGCGGGCGGGTCGAAATCAGCGCGGATCAACCCTTTGGACGGGCTGGCCTTTTTGATCTCGGCAATCAGCCCATACCCGTCACGCGCCGCCTTGCGCAACGCGTCGCCAAAAGGTCGGACAGGGTCAGCGCCGCGGGCAGCGGCTTCGATCTCGTCCTGCGGGCGTTCGGTCTTGGCCTGAGCAATTTCGTCAAGCTTATAGGATTTGATCTGGTCAAGAATGGTCGCGGTCATGCGGCACCCTGGGTCACATCCGCCAAGGCGGTAATTTTGGATTTGGCAGTGCCGCTGTCGATGCTCTCCGCCGCCTTGGCGACACCGTCCTTCAGATCGGGAGCCGCGCCCGCCACCACAAGTGCCGCGGCCGCGTTCAGAAGCACGGCATCGCGATAGGCCGACGGTGCACCGTCGAGCATGGCGCGAAAGGCCACGGCGTTGTCTTCGGGTGTGCCGCCAAGAATGTCTTCAAACGGATGGATGGGCAGGCCGGCCTCTTCTGGGTGGAGCTCAAAATCCCGCAACGCGCCGGTTTCGTCCAGTGCCGACACCCAGCTGACGCCTGTGATGGTCAGTTCGTCCGTGCCGTCGCTGCCATGGACCAGCCAGGCGCATTCGGATCCAAGCGTCTTGAGTGTTTCCGCCATCGGCCGGATCAGGTCGCGGCTGAATGCCCCGGTCAATTGACGTTTGGCCCCGGCGGGGTTCGTCAAGGGTCCCAGGATGTTAAAGATCGTGCGGGTGCCAAGTTCGGCGCGCGTCGGCATCACATGGGCGATCGCCGGATGGTGCATCGGCGCCATCATAAAGCCGATGCCGACCTCCCTTAGGGCTTGTTCGACCACGCTGGGTCCGACCATCACGTTGATGCCCAGCTGGGTCAGTGCATCTGCCGCGCCGGATCTGGAACTCAGGTTCCGATTGCCATGTTTGGCGACGGTCACCCCGGCCCCGGCGACCACAAAGGCGGTGGCGGTCGAAATGTTCAGCGTGCCTTTGCCATCGCCACCGGTGCCGACAATGTCTATCGCGCCGTTGGGCGCTTGAACGGCATTGCATTTGGCACGCATGACGGCGGCGGCGGCGGCGTATTCCTCGACCGTTTCGCCACGTGTCCGCAGCGCCATCAGCAGGCCCCCGATCTGGCTGGGTGTGGCCTCGCCGTCGAACAGAATGCCAAACGCGGCCTCGGCCTCATCGCGGGTCAGAGGACGGTCGGCCGCAGCGCCAATAAGCGGCTTCAGCGCGTCGCTCATGCAAGCACCCTGAGCGTTTCCAGGAAGTTCTTCAGAAGCGCGTGCCCATGCTCCGAGGCGATTGACTCGGGATGAAACTGGAGCCCGTGTATTGGCAGGGTCTTGTGGCGCAGGCCCATGATCGTGCCGTCCTCGAGCCAGGCGTTGATTTCAAGCGTGTCGGGCAGGCTGTCGCGGTCAACGACCAACGAATGGTACCGCGTGGCCTCAAACGGGCTCGGGAGGCCGGCAAAGATACCGGTGCCGTCGTGATGCATGGTTCCCATCTTGCCATGTACGATCTCGTGGCAGCGCACCACCTTGCCCCCGAAACACTGGCCGATGCTCTGATGGCCGAGGCAAACGCCCAGCAAAGGTGTGCCGGTTTCCGCCGCCGCCTGGGTCAACGCCAGGCAGATCCCCGCGTGATCAGGGTCGCAAGGTCCGGGACTCAGAACAATACCGGTGGGCCGAAGCGCCATCGCCTCCTGCACGTTCAGCGCGTCATTGCGGTGAACGACGGGTTCGGCGCCCAATTCGCCCAGATAGTGGACGAGGTTGTAGGTAAAGCTGTCATAGTTGTCGATCAGCAGCAACATGCGACCATTCGCTCAATTGGGGCTGGAGGCTGGGGCCTCGCTCGCAGTATAGTGTTTGTCGGGGATACATGTTCAGGCTTGCCGGGCAGCGTCAAGGGTCACCAGTGCGCTGACCCCTCCGCATCCGGCACCAAAGACTGTTCGCCCCAGCGAAAAAGACGACATGCCGGACAAAGACCGGCGCAAAAGGCAGTGAGGGCAGAGCGGTGGCACGCGGTTTTCTGAGTGGTCTGACTTGGGGCAGTTTCGCCGGTATTGGCGGAGTGACGGTGATGTCGTTGCTGACGCCGCTGGCACAAGCGCCGGATGTGGCGGTTGATGTGCCCGACAGTGCAGGCCAGGTTACGCCCGAGGCCGGGCAGGGGGCTTCGATTGACGGTGCGGGACGCGACGCCGATCTGGCCGGAGCGCAGCCCACAGTGCCCGAGGCCGGGCAGGGGCCTGACGATGTGAGCGATCTCGACACCCAGCCCTCGCCGCTGCCGCAGGTCGGAGGTGACGGGTCGGCGCTCAGCGGACCAACAGAGACAGGGAATGCCGGTCAGATCGATATTGCGACAGACACGCCGGTCACACCGGGCACGCCTGCACCCGGGCCAAGCGCGCCTGCGTCCGAGACGGAGCTCTCGATCTCGACCGAGCCGGCGCAACCGATCGCGCCGGATGTGGGTCAGACCGAAGCCGGCTTCCCGTCGACACCGCCTGTGCCTGCTGACGCGCCAAATGTCGCGACGGCCCAAGATTCACCGCCCACCACCCCCCCGATCCAGACAACTGATCCGACCGCGCCGGATGTCTCTTCATTGACACCGTCCCAGCCATCCGCTCCGCCGACACCATCGGTGAACCGGGGCGTCGCCGCCGTGCCGCAAACGGGTGTCGATGATGCGACACAGCCGCGCCGTCTGACTGTTGGCACGCCGGTCCGTCCCCTAACCGAACGTCCCGGAATTCAGCCCGATGGCGCGGACGGGGACGACGCGAATTTCCAATTGCTGCCACCAATGCAGGCTTACGCGCTGCCCTTCGACAATCCCGAAGACAAACCGATGATGTCCATCGTTCTGATCGACGGTAAGGATGCGCTTGGGGCCGAGGCGCTGGACGGGTTCCCCTATCCGCTGACAATGGCCGTTGATCCGACGCTGCCCGACGCGGCCGAACGGATGGAAAAGCACCGCGCTGCAGGGTTCGAGATCGTGATGCTGATCGACATGCCATCAACCGCGACGGCTCAGGATGCCGAGGTCATGCTCGCTGCCGGGTTCGATGCGGTGCCTAAATCCGTGGCCGTTTTAGAAGGCGTGAGCACTGGAATTCAAGGCAACCGGGCGCTTTCGGATCAGGTGACCGCGATCACGGCCGACAGTGGGCGCGGGTTGATCACGCAGGATAACGGGCTGAACACGGCGCAGAAGCTGGCGGCGCGGGCCGGTGTGCCATCCTCGGTTGTGTTCCGTGACTTCGACGGTGCTGGTCAGACGCCGACGGTGATGCGGCGCTTCCTCGATCAGGCCGCGTTTCGCGCGCGCCAGGACGGAGCGGTGATCATGCTCGGCCGTTTGCGTCCGGACACGATCAGCGCGCTGTTGCTCTGGGGTCTGCAGGACCGGGCGGCACGGGTCTCCCTGGCGCCGGTGTCGGCGGTGCTGAAACGCACGATGGACGAAGCAGGCTAGGGCAACTGGAACCAGGAACAGTTGATGCAGTGATTGCTTTGATCCGCGGCCCGGACCCGGTTCCCGGCAATCCAAAACCAAATCCAAAGGGTGCGGCAGCGATCCGTCCTACGCGTTCCCCCGCCCCGTGAACCGGGCCGCATCCGCCGCCGCTCGGCGGATGGCGTTCGACTTGTGGACGGTCTCCTGATACTCGGTCTCGGCGTCGCTGTCATAGACGACACCACCGCCAGCCTGAATGTAAAGCTTCTGGTCCTTCACAATTGCAGTGCGCAGCGCGATGCACATGTCCATATCTCCGCCGGCGCTGAAGTACCCGACGCCGCCGCCATAGATCCCGCGCTTTTCGGGCTCGAGCTCGTCGATGATCTCCATTGCGCGCACCTTGGGCGCACCGGACACCGTGCCCGCCGGCATGCCAGCAAAGAAAGCGTCGAGCGCATCCTTGTCCGGAGCAAGATCGCCAACTACATTCGACACGATATGCATCACGTGGCTGTATCGCTCGATGATGAATTCTTCAGTCGGGCGCACGGTTCCGATCTTTGCCACCCGACCTACATCGTTGCGACCGAGGTCAAGAAGCATGAGGTGCTCGGCCAGTTCCTTCTTGTCCGCCAGCAGGCTCGCCTCATGTGCGCGGTCCTCCTCGGGCGTGGTGCCGCGCGGGCGGGTGCCCGCGATCGGCCGCACAGTGACCTCACTTCCGAAGACACGCACAAGGATCTCCGGGCTTGCGCCCACGACCTGAAAGCCGCCGAAGTTGAAATAGAACATGAAGGGCGACGGGTTTGTTCGCCGCAACGAGCGATAAAGCGCAAAGGGCGGCTGGCGGAAATCCTGCGTCCAGCGCTGCGCCGGGACCACCTGAAAGATGTCGCCCGCGCGGATGTAATCCTTGGCGCGTTCCACCGCCTGCTTATAGCCCACGTGGGTAAAATTCGACACTGGCGGTTCGATCTCGTCGGCGTCACCCAGATCGCGCGTTTCAGCGGGCATCGCACGTTCCAGATCGCGCACCGCATCCATCACCCGTTCTGCCGCCTGGGCATAAGCCGCGCGCGCGGATTGCCCGCTGCTTGTCCAGACCGGCGAGACAACCGTGACCTCGCCCTTCACCCCGTCAAGCACGGCGACGACCGACGGTCGCAACATCAGGGCATCCGGCAGGCCCAGCGGGTCAGGGTTCACATCCGGCAGATGTTCAACCAACCGCACCATGTCATAGCCGAGATAACCAAAGAGCCCCGCAGCCGCCTGCGGCAGATCCTCGGGCAGGGCGATCCGGCTTTCCCCGATAAGCGACCGGAGGGAGCGAAGAGGGTCCCCTTCGACCGGCTCGAACGCATCGGGGTCAAACCGGGCCGACCGGTTGATGCGGGTGGTCTCGCCATCGCAGCGCCAGATCAGATCCGGTTTCATCCCGATGATCGAATAGCGACCGCGTACCTCGCCGCCGGTGACAGATTCCAGAACGAACGCATCCTTCTGCGCGCCTGTTAGCTTGAGCATCAACGACACCGGGGTGTCGAGATCTGCCGCAAGACGCGTATAAACCACCTGGTTCTCGCCTGCCTCGTAGGCATGCGCAAAACTGTCGTAATCGGGCGTCAGAGCCATGGTCAGCGACCTTACTGAAAGTTTACATGCACCGCATTCAGGGCACGCTGGTCGATCTGAGGGCGCGCGCGCAGCTGCGCGTCGCGGGCATAGGCATCAAAAAGGTCCTGCGCCAGCGCCTGGTTTAACTGCTGGGCCAACGCGGTTCGCAGCGCCTCGGTATCCGATGTATCGGCGGGCGGGAGTGTCTCATCAAGACGCACAATGATCACCGCGCCGCCGCCTGAGATCACCCGCAAATCGCCGGGCTTCATCTCGAAGACCTCTGTCATGAAGGTCGGCGGCGTGCCTTCGATAAAGGCGCTGCGGGTCAAACCCGCCTCGGTGCGCTCGACAAGCTCCGCGGCCTGGAAATCACCATCCGTGGCCAACGTGCTCAGGATGCGGTTCGCTTTCCCTTCAAGCTCTGCCTGCTGGGCACTGATGCGCCAGTCCTCGGCCACGCGCGGGCGCGCATCCTCGAACGGTTGCGCGCGAGGTGCCAGAACCTCGTTGACGCGCAGAGCAAAGATGCTGCCATCCTCGAGGAAAGCAACCTCGGGGAAATCGTCGGTTTGCGCCTCGATCGCGGCGGTGCGGAACCCGTCATACGCTGCGACACCTTCAAAGCTCGCTTCGGTCCAATCGATCTGGCCGAGCTCCATGTCCGTTTCACTCGTTAGCTCTTCGATCGTTGCGCCCCCGGCCAGAAGGTCGTCCACATCCTGCGATTGCGCCTCGATCACGCGGCGGGCGCGGTCCGAGGCAAGCTCGTCGCGCAGCTCGGGCTCGGCCTCGTCAAAACTGGTTATCTGCGCTGCAAGCGATCCGTTGATCCGGAACAGCGCGGGGCCAAGCGACGATGGCAGCGGACCGACCACGTCATTGATCTCGGCCGCGAAAATGGCGTCCGCCGCCGCGCCAAGCGCGTCGCGCGTGACATCTCCCAAATCCACATCCGCCAGCGCCAACCCGCGGTCTTCGACAAGCGCGTCAAAAGTGGTCTCGCCACTTTCCACAAGGGCTACTGCGGCAGCCGCCGCATCTTCGGAGGTATAGACCAGCCGTTCGACCAAGCGCCGTTCCGGTTGGTTGAACTCCGCGCTCCTTTCGTCATAGAGCGCCCTGAGCGCATCGGCATCCACCTCAACCGTGTCGATGATCATCTCGGGCGACAGCAGCGCATAGGTGATGACCTTGGTCTCGGGCAGCGTGTAGTCGGCCAGGTTGTCTTCGTAAAACCCGCGCAGATCGCCGCTGCTCGGGGTGGGCAGGGGGGTCTCCAAGTCTTCCGCCGTCAGTGCTGCCCAAGTGAAGCTCCGTCGCGCGGCAATGAAGTCGACCACCGCGTCGGTCGCGGCCGCGGGCATTTCGACACCCGACAAAACCGCGCCCTGCACCAGCGTGCGCGCGGTTTCGCGTCGCAGATCGTCCTCGAACTCGCTTTCGCTCATGCCCGCCTGATTCAAGGCAAAGCGATAAGACTCGCGGTCAAAAGACCCGTTGAGGCCCTGAAAGGCAGGGATCTGGAGAATTTCGGCCTGCAGGTTCTCATCGCCGATCGAGATGCCGAGATCCGCGGTTTCCTGATCGAGCGCCGCACGCGTCACCAGCCGGGCTAGAGCTGTCTGATCGAGGCCAAGCGCCTGCGCCTGCGCCATTGGCAGCCGTTGGCGCGTCTGCGCCTCGACCGCGCGGATCTCCTGTTGCAACTCACGGAAATAGGCGTCCACGCTGATCGACTGGTCACCAACCGATCCGACCGTGCGTATCGTCCCGCTGAGGTTGGTGGCTCCGAAACCGGCCAGACCCACAAACAGAAGACCCATCAGGATCCAGACAAAGGTTTTCGAGATGCCGCCGCTGCCGCGTGCCATGATGCTCCCTCAAGTCTTGGGATGGTGGTCGACCATCCGGTGGCGCCTTGCATACGATGGTGAATGCAGGGGGGCAAGCTCAGAAGGCGAGCGCGGCCAGCCGGTCGATCAAAACCCCGATACCGGCCCGGTCGAGATTGGCAAAGGCCAGCCGGACCTGCTGTTTTCCGGCCTCCGATCCGTCGGGTTGGAACATAGTCCCGGGCAAAAGCAGGATCCCGGCCTCGGTCACGAGACGGCGCGCCAAGTCGTCCGACGGGATATCGAATGGATGCTCGGCATAGGCAAAATACGCACCGACCCCGAGAAGACGCCAGCCTTGCGGGGCAAGGCGGGCGAAACCGTCCGCCATGGCGGCGCGGCGGTCGAGGATTTCGTCCCTTTCCCCGGCCAGCCACTGACGGAGATTGCGCATGCCCCAGAGTGCGGCGCGCTGGCCGATCTGACCGGGGCAGATCGCGACGGTGTCCAGGAATTTTTCGATCTCGGCGAGTGTTTCGCGCGCCGCGACCACGGCGCCGACGCGGTGGCCGGTCAGCCGATAGGCTTTGGAAAAAGAATAGAGGTGGATCAGCGTGTGTTCCCAATCGGCACGCTGAAAAAGTCGGTGCGGCGGGCCGTTTTGCGCATGGAAATCGCGATATGTTTCGTCAACGATGAGCTTGAGATCGCGACTGGACGCAAGATCCATCATCGCGTCGATCAGGTCGCGCGGGTACTCTACGCCGCCCGGGTTGTTCGGCGTGACGAGAACGATGGCCCGCGTGCGGTCGGTGATCAGCCCGGCCACCCGATCGGGATCGGGCAGAAGATCATTTCCCGTGGGCACCGGCACCGCACGAACGCCCGCCATGTCGAGCCACATCTTGTGATTGAAGTACCAAGGCGTCGGCAGGAGGACCTCGTCGCCTTCGCCGGTCAGCGCGTGAATGGCTGCGGCGAAAGCCTGATTGCAGCCCGAGGTGATGCCAACCGCTTCGCTCGGGATGGTGCCGGCGTAGTCTTCCGACCAGTGCGTGGCGAGTTCGGAGCGCAGCGCGGGCAGCCCCAGTACGGGGCCGTATAGATGCGCCTCGTCATCGGTCAGCGCGGCATCGGCGATCGCCTGGCGCAGAGGTGCCGGAGGCGGTTCCACCGGCGCGGCTTGGCTGACATTGATGAGCGGGCGGTCGGCCGGGAAAGAGATGCCGTCGATCCAGCGGCGTGCCTCCATAACCGGCGGAGCAAAGGTGGCGGCTGTGCGCGACATACTCATCTTTGGGACTTTCTCAGGCAGCGCTCATCCGCCCTTCGGGACGTCTTCGCTGAGCGCCAGCGATAAGAGACCGAAGGGATCGAAGAGCGTGGGTCACTCTGTGCCGCGATAGGGTTCGACATATTGCAAGGCCATGTCCCAGGGGAAGAAGATCCAGGTGTCCTGGCTCACTTCTGTAATGAAAGTATGAACCATTGGGCGCCCCTGTGGCTTGGCATAAACCGTCGCGAAATGCGCCTTTGGGTACATCTCTCGTACAAGTTCTAGCGTTTTGCCGCTATCGACCAGGTCGTCGATAATCAAAATTCCATCGCCGTCCCGCATCAGTTCGGCATTCGGTGCTTTCAGCACCTCTGCCTCGCCTTGCGACTGATGGTGGTAGGATTTCACGCTGATCGTATCCACCGTCCGAATGTCGAGCTCGCGGCTCACGATCATCGCGGGCGCCATGCCGCCGCGTGTGATTGCCACCACTGCCCGCCATGCGCCATTATCCGGTCCTTGCCCGTCGAGCCGCCAGGCCAGCGCGCGGCTGTCGCGGTGGATCTGGTCCCAGCTGATGTGGAACCCTTTTTCATGTGGCAAACGGTCATTCATCGCACGCCCCCTTGTTCCAGCTGCTATTGGCCCTTGGCCATGTCCGGTGCGTCGACCGCCTTCATTCCCACCACGTGATATCCGGCATCCACATGAAGGTTCTCGCCGGTCACCCCGCTGCCGAGATCCGACAGCAGATAAAGCGCCGAGCGTCCCACATCATCAATCGTCACATTGCGCCGCAATGGCGAGTTGTATTCGTTCCATTTCATGATGTAACGGAAATCGCCGATACCGGAGGCCGCGAGCGTCTTTATCGGGCCCGCGCTGATCGAGTTCACCCGAATCCCGTCCTTTCCCAGATCCTCGGCCAGGTACTTTACTGATGCCTCGAGCGCCGCCTTGGCCACACCCATCACATTGTAATGCGGCATCACCTGTTCAGCCCCGTAATAGGTAAGTGTCACGGCACTGCCGCCGTCTGACATCATCTTTTCGGCGCGTTGCATCACGGCCGTGAAGGAATAGACCGACACATCCATCGTCATGATGAAATTGGCGCGCGAGGTGTCCACGTAGCGCCCGCGGAGTTCGTTTTTGTCGGAAAACCCGATGGCGTGCACGACGAAATCGAGTTCGCTCCACGTCTTGGAGAGTGTGTCAAACAGCGCGTCGATCGATCCTTCGTCGTTGACATCGCAGGGCAGCACGATGTTGCTGCCCAGCTGTTCGGCCAGCGGATCCACGCGCCGTTTCAACGCGTCACCCTGATAGGAAAAAGCCAACTCTGCACCGGCGTCAGAGCAAGCGCGTGCGATCCCCCAGGCGATGGATTTGTCATTGGCCAATCCCATGATCAGCCCTTTCTTCCCTGCCATCAAGCCCTCGGACATTCGCGCGCTCTCCGCCTTTTTCGTGTCTTTGCGATCACGTTTAGGCGATTGACTTTGCTGCTTCAAGGGCACCCGGTCTGGACGCAGATGGAAACGCGTACTACAGGTGATGACTGCAAAGGGGACAGACCATGACAGATCGCGACGGCGTTTTCGCGGGTGAAGACCCGTTTGAAATCGCACGTGCCTGGTTGCGAGACGCAGAAGTGACCGAACCAAACGATCCAAACGCAATCGCGCTGGCGACTGTGGATGCCGACGGTTTGCCAAATGCCCGCATGGTCCTGTTGAAAGAGATCGAGGCCGGCGCGTTCGTCTTCTATACCAACTACGGCAGCGCCAAGGCCCAGGAGCTCGACAGCACGGAACGCGCCGCGTTCGTCATGCACTGGAAATCGCTGCGGCGCCAGGTGCGCGTGCGCGGGCTGGTCAAACGCGAAGCCGGCCCGCAGGCGGATGAGTATTTTGCATCGCGCTCGCTCAAGAGCCGGTTGGGCGCCTGGGCGTCAAAGCAATCGCAACCGCTCAGCAGCCGCGCGGCGCTCATGGCAGAGGTCGCAAAGATCACGGCGCAAAAGGGGCCATCGCCCGATCGTCCGCCGTTTTGGGGCGGTTACAGGATTACACCACTAGAGATTGAATTCTGGGCGGATGGCGCCTTTCGGTTGCATGACCGCTTCAGGTGGCGCAGAGTTGACGCTGCGTCAAGTTGGTCAATTCAGCGGCTAAGTCCGTGAATTACACGCACCGTGAAATGCAAAATACTGATTTAACATAAATTTTTTCTCTTGAATTCCGTTTGATATTTTGGCCAAACCGAGGGGGAAAAGACCGTGATGGGGAATGTAGGTAAAGCACTGTGGCGGACGATCTGAGTAGCATGCAGCAGGTTCGGGGACACGTGAAGTGGTTTGATCCGACCAAGGGGTTCGGATTTGTCGTGTCGGACACGGGCGGTCCTGACATACTGCTGCACGTCAATGTCCTCCGAAACTTCGGGCAAAGCTCGGTGGCGGATGGATCGCAGATCGAAGTTGTGACCCATCGGACCGAACGCGGTGTTCAGGCGATTGAGGTGATAAGCATCACGCCGCCGGACCGCGACGACGGACCGGTCCTGACGGATATCGCCGGTGCGGACATGGATGCCATGCGCTCGGTTCCGATGGAGCCGGCACGGGTCAAGTGGTTCGATAAGGGCAAAGGCTTTGGATTCGCCAATGTTTTTGGGCGCCCGGACGACGTCTTCCTTCATATCGAGGTGCTGCGGCGGTCCGGTCTGGCGGATCTGCAACCGGGCGAAGCACTGGCCGTGCGCGTCATTGATGGCAAACGCGGCCAGATGGCCGCCGAGGTCTATGCCTGGGAAGCCGCCACCCTGGTGCCGAGCAACTGATCGTGTCATTCCGGGTTATTGCATGCGCCTTGGCCTGGTGTCTCGCAGCGGTTTCGGCTCAAGCGGACTGCCGCTTGGATCAGGTCGCGTTGCGGGGCGATTGGGGACAGGCGCAATTCAACGTTGAATTGGCGGATGACCCGCGTGAACGCTCGCAAGGGTTGATGTTTCGCGAGTCGATGCCGCGTTCGTCGGGCATGCTCTTTGTCTATGAACAACCTCAGCGGGCGAGCTTCTGGATGAAAAACACGCTGATCCCGCTTGATATGATTTTCCTCGACGAAAGAGGCGAGGTCACGCGCATTCATCACGAGGCTGTTCCCGGGGACCTGACCCCCATTGACGGCGGCGACCGCGTCTTTGCCGTGCTTGAAATCAATGGCGGGCTGGCGCGCCGCTACGGCATGACAGAAGGCAGCATGATGCAGCATCCGGTTTTTGCAGACGGCCCCGCGATTTGGCCCTGTTAGGGCTTTTCAAACCGGTTCGCCATCGCTAGGAAGGCGCACGGTCCGGGGCGTGGCGCAGTCTGGTAGCGCACCTGTTTTGGGTACAGGGGGTCGTAAGTTCGAATCTTGCCGCCCCGACCATCTTCCGCACGATTGATGTCAATTGTATTCCGCCAATGCGGGTACATAGACTGTGACGCCTTTGCTTGCGGACGAAGCCGCGTCTCGCCGAAGAGCCAGCAGCGTGGTCTAGCAGTTTGCTCTTAGCGCCACCGCACCGATGCGATACCATCTGTCCAAGCCGCGATGTCAGGAGGAGCAGATGGCCCTATCCGATCAAGTCCCCACGCAGTCGGGGTTTGCCGCCAAGACCTCAGGGTCCGACGTTCTGACCGATATCGACGTTGCCGGGAAAACCGCGATCGTTACGGGCGGATATAGCGGCATTGGTCTTGAAGCCGTGCGCTGCCTCGCAGCCAAAGGCGTGACCGTTGTGGTGCCGGTCCGATCGCCCGAGAAAGCGGCACATACGCTTTCCGAT
>JBCCVT010000032.1:0-17007 GCA_039195015.1 Pseudomonadota bacterium | reverse complement strand
GGCACGCCGAAAATCATGATGCTATCCGGGGTCGGCCCGGCCGCACATCTGAAAGAGCATGGCATTGACGTGGTTTATGATCTGCCCGGCGTAGGCGAGAATCTGAACGACCATTTTGGCATCGACATCGTGGCCGAGTTGAAAGGTCACGAGAGCCTCGACAAGTACAACAAACTCCACTGGGCGGCCTGGGCCGGGCTGCAATACGCGCTCTTCCGATCTGGTCCGGTGGCGTCGAACGTCGTCGAGGGTGGCGCGTTCTGGTATGCCGACCGCGCCGCGCCGGTGCCTGATCTGCAGTTCCATTTCCTCTGCGGTGCTGGTGCGGAAGAGGGCGTGCCAGGCGTGTCGCCCGGATCGTCAGGCATCACGCTCAACAGCTACACCCTGCGCCCTAAATCGCGCGGCACGGTCCGTCTGCGGTCGTCCAATCCCGGTGATGCTGCGGTGGTCGATCCGAATTTTCTGGGCGATCCCTATGACCTGAAGACATCAGCGGAAGGCGTTAAGATATCGAAAGAAATCTTCAGCCAGCCGTCGCTGCAGAAATACATCAAACGCATCGTTCTGCCCGATGACAGCGTCAAGACCCAGGCTGATTTCGAAGACTATGCGCGCCGCTATGGCCGGACCTCGTATCACCCGACCTGCACCTGCAAGATGGGCACGGACGAGATGTCCGTAGTCGACCCGCAGCTGCGGGTGCATGGGCTCGACGGGATCCGCATTTGCGACAGTTCGGTGATGCCGTCGCTGATCGGATCGAACACAAATGCGCCGACGATCATGATTGCCGAAAAGGCCAGCGATCTGGTGCGGGGGAACCGCTAGCGACCGCTTTGCCGGGCCGTGTCGGAAGGCGGCGCATTTTGCTTTAGGCTACGATTAGACACGTTGGGCCAGAGCCGACACGCCGCGGGCCATGCGCCTCAGGCGGCAGAGCAATCTGGTCATTGGGCCAACGATTTTCAGAGGGCGCGGAATGATCACTCCCGACTTCGCCAGAATGATGGCGCGCTACAACCGGTGGCAAAATCGATCCCTGGCGCGCGCGGCAAGCACGCTGACCGATCAGGACCGCTGGCAGGATCGCGGTGCGTTCTTCGGATCGATTGCCGAAACGCTCAATCACATCCTGTGGGACGATCGGGTCTGGCTTGCGCGCATGCGCAAAGATGACGAGGCGGCCGCGAAAATCGGCGCGCGCCACCCCTATACAGACGCGCCAAAGGATTGGGGCGTCTATTGCCGGGAACGCGCGGCCTTGGACGATGAAATCGTCGCATGGGCTGATGCGCTGACCGAGGCGGATTTGGAACGTCAAATCCGGTGGGTGCGGGGTGACCAGCCGGTCGAGACCTTTTTCGGGTTCAACCTTGTCCACATGGTCACGCACCAGACCCATCACCGGGGTCAGGTGCACGCCATGCTCACCGCAGCCGGCGCCGCGCCCGAGCCAACGGACCTTCAGGTCTTGCCGGACAGGGCGCCATAGATCCGCGCGCGGCCAATTGCGGTTTGCTTGCCGGTCTGAGCGGTCAATCCCATGCAGGCGCCCAAGGCACCAGATCTTCGGTAACGATGCGATAACCGGTGTGGGTCAGGGCTTCGATCCGGGCCATATCCACATGGGACAGGGTGAAATCCATGATGTCGAAATTCGCCCGGATGTTGTCCGGTTTGGTGGACATGGTGTTGATGCTCACACCCTTTTGCAGGATCCAGCGCAGCACCACTTGGGCTGCGGACTTACCATAGCCCGCGCCGATCTCGGCAAATTCGGGATGTCTGAACACCTCGCCGCGCGCCACCGAGGAATAGGAGGACAGCGGGATCCCAACTTCGTTCGCGCCAGCAAGTAGTTTGTCCTGGTTCAGAAGCGGGTGGAATTCGACCTGATTGGTAACGATCGGCACGTCGATAATCGATTTCGCGTCCTTCATCATCTGGATCGTGTAATTCGACACGCCCACATTGCGCGCCAATCCACGGGTCTGCGCCTGTTCTAGCAGTCGCAGCGACGGCGCGACGTTGCCATCGGCCGGTGGCCAATGCAGCAAAAGCACGTCGACCACGTCAATCTGCAGGTCTTTGAGGCTTTGTTCGACTGATGCGATGAACGCCTCTTCAGTAAAGTTGTCAGGATGCACCTTTGTTGTGATGCAGAGCGCGTCGCGCGCTAGGCCGGTGGCTTTAAGCGCCTCGCCGGTTTCCGTCTCATTGCCGTACATTTGCGCGGTGTCGAACGCGCGGTATCCGATTTCGGCGGCTGCAAGGATCGCGTTGCGCGCCTCGTCTCCGGTCAGGGGAAAGGTTCCGAATGCGCGCTGATGCGTTTTTTCGAAATAGATGTTCATGGACAGCCTCCCTCGATTCACCCTTTTGTAACTCATTGGTTACTTAAGTGAAACAAGAATCTCGCAGTAAGCTGATATCGGGCGAAATTATCGTTCTTGCACGGTCACTTCGGATCGGGCATAGTGCTATAACCAATCAGTTACTTGCGGGGAGGCACGGCCATGCCAATCGCCACGAAGCAGCGCACAGCCGCCCAGGCCGCGGCCCTGGTGAGGGATGGGGACGTGGTGGCTGTCAACTCCTCGTCAGGCTTGTGTTGCCCCGATGCGGTGCTGGCAGCACTTGGCGCGCGCTTCGACGGCGAAGGGCATCCGCGCGACCTCACCACGATCCATCCGATCGCGGCCGGGGACTTCTTTGGCGTCAAAGGTGTGGACCACATCGCCAAACCGGGATGTGTCACCAGGATCATTGGCGGCAGTTACCCGTCGGGCCCGTCGAAAGCTGAGCCACCGCTGATCTGGCAGCGCATCACCGCAAATGAGGTCAAGGCCTACAACGTCCCGTCCGGCATCGTGTTCGATATGCTGCGCGAGGCTGCGGCCTTTCGGCCCGGAGTGCTGACCAAGGTTGGCATCGACACTTTTGTCGATCCCGATCAGGACGGTTGCGCGATGAACGATGCGGCGCGGGCGGAACCGATCGTCCGACACGAGAGCTTTGATGGCGAAAATTGGCTTTACTTCCCGGCGATCAAGCCGGACGTCGCGATCATTCGCGCCACGACAGGTGATGAGAAAGGCAATCTGAGCTTCGAATCGGAAGGCGCCTATCTGGGCGCGATGGAGATGGCATTGGCTGCCCATAATCGCGGCGGCACGGTCATCGCGCAGGTGCGGCGGGTCGCGCAGACCGGATCGATCCGGCCGCACGACGTGCATGTGCCCGGGATCCTGGTCGATGTGGTGGTCGAGGCACCGGACATGCTGCAGACCACCGGCACGCCCTACGATCCGGCGATTTCGGGCGAGTTGATCCGGCCGCTCGACAGTTTCCAGACGATGGAGTTCGGGGTCTCGAAAGTCATCGCGCGACGTGTCGCGCAGGAACTTCAGACCGGATGGGCGGTAAATATCGGTTTTGGTGTGTCCGCCAATGTCCCGCGCATCTTTTTGGAGGAAGGCCGGCACGGCGACGTTACCTGGGTGATCGAACAGGGGGCCGTGGGGGGCATCCCGCTTCTGGATTTCAAGTTTGGCTGTGCGGCGAATGCAGAAGCGTTCGTCACCTCGCCGCATCAGTTTTCCTACTTTCAGGCAGGCGGATTTGATGCCTCGCTTCTGTCCTTCCTCGAGATCGACAGGGAGGGCAGCGTCAACGTTTCGCGCCTGGCTGCTACGCCGCATCGAACCGCCGGGGCGGGTGGGTTTGTCGACATTACGACCCGCGCAAAACACATTGTATTTTCGGGAAATTTCAATGCAGGCGCAAAAATGCGCGTGGACGATGGTCGGCTGGTGATCGACACCGAAGGAAAGATTGCCAAGTTTGTCGACAAGGTGGATCAGGTCAGCTTCTCTGGGCGTCGCGCTGTCGCGCAAGGCCAGAACATCACCTATGTGACCGAACGCTGCGTGGTCAAGCTGACCGGGGCGGGCCTGGTTGTGACCGAGGTCGCGCCAGGCCTTGATGTGAAACGCGACGTGCTCGACCAGGCGGCGACACCTCTGAAGGTCGCGGATGATCTGCGCGACATGGATGCCGCTCTGTTCCGGCCGGGGTGCATGGGGCTCGCTTCGTGAAAGAGATCGCCGATATCGACCTCGATTTCGACGGACCAATCGCACATCTGCGACTGAACCGTCCGGCCAAGCTGAATGCGCTGGATCAGAACATGGTCGCCAAGCTTGCGGCGCGATGCGCGGACATCGAACGGTCGGTTGAGACCCATGTGGTGATCCTCTCGGGAGAGGGCAAAGCGTTTTGCGCCGGTGGCGACATCGAGGCGTGGGCCTCGGAAAGTCCGGAAGATTTTGGCCGGCGGTGGCTGCGCGATGGGCATGATGCCTTTGATGCGCTTGCGCGCCTGCGCCAGCCGGTGATTGCCGTGCTCGACGGCCACGCGCTCGGTGGCGGGCTGGAGTTGGCGGCGTGTGCCGATCTGCGGGTTGCCGAAACGCAGATCAAGATCGGTCAGCCGGAAACGGGCCTTGGCATCATTCCGGGCTGGTCCGGCACGCAGCGGGCGGTTCGCCGGTTTGGAGCTCAGACCGTGCGCCGGATGGTGCTGGGCGGTGAGATCTTCACCGCCGAACAGGGCCTTGCCCTTGGTCTCGTCGACCGCGTCGTGGCGACGGATGAAGGGATGGATGCGGCCAAGACAATTGCCGACGGGATCCTGAAGCGCGGACCGCGCGCGACCGAACTTGCCAAGATGATGATCAACGTCGCCGAAGGTGAGGAACGCGAACGGGTTGTCGAGGCGCTGGCCGGCGCGCTCGCAGCGACTTCGGCCGAGCTGAAGGAAGGTCTCGCCGCTTTTCGCGAGAAACGTCCCCCCAAGTTCTGACAAAGGAGAGCCAGGTATGATCCGCCATTTGGTGTTCTTACGGTACAAGGACGGAACCCCGGACCCGGTCAAGGAAGCGCTTATGACCGATCTCGCCGGGCTTGGCGACCGGATCGACGGCATTCTGGACTTTCAGGTGCGGGACAACGTGTCCGTCGAGGATCCGCTTGTGCGCGGGTTCCGCCACATGTTCTGGTTCGATTTTCGTGACACGGCCGTGCGCGACGCTTACCTCGTCGACGAAGTGCACCAGGCCATTGGCAGCCGCATCGTGGCCGAACTTGAAGGCGGCGCAGACGGTGTTTTCGTCTGCGATCACGAGGTGTGATGCCACATCATCAACTGATTGGTTCCTCGTTGGACGGTGTCATCATTCGTGTCGCGCACATCGAAACCCAGCGTCGCGATCCCGCGATCGGGTTTTGATGTGAGGCGCTTGGCCTCGACGGAGATGCGGGCGGAGAGCGTCATACCGATAAAGACCGGTTGCCGAAAGGACCAGTCCCAGGACAAGGACGCGACAGCTGCCAGCTCGACCGGTGACGTGTTTTTGAGGCCGTCCACCAGGCTTAGCACCAACAGGCCATGCGCGACGCGGCCTGGAAATCCATAGGCGCGCGCGGCCTCGTCGGACATATGGATCTCGAACCGGTCACCGCTCAGCGCGGCGAACCGGTCGATCTGGTCCGCGGTTATTTCCTTACTGCCGGTGTCCCACCAGTCGCCGGGGCGCAGATCATCAAGACCGTAGCGGCCCGGCGTCAGGGCGCGTTCCGTCATGGGGTCGGCGCGTCCTCGCGCAGAAGGCCCTTGGATTTGAGGTCGGACCAGAACGCGTCCGGGATCGGGTGGCTGAACCAGTCGAGGTTCTTCTCCAACTGTTCGACCGTCCGCGTGCCTGCGATGAAGCTCGGGACCGCCGGGTGGGCGACCACGAATTGCAGGGCCGCCGCCGGCAGAGGCACGGAATGGTCGGCGCAGACTTGTTCGATCTTGGCGACCTTGTCCATGATCTCGGCCGGGGCAGGGGCATAGTTGTACTTGGCGCCCTCGACTGCGCCGGTGGCCAGAATGCCGCTGTTGAAGCCGCCGCCCACAACCACGGCTGCCCCGCGCTCTTCGCAAAGCGGGAGGAAGGCGTTCAACGCGTCCTGTTCCAGCAGCGTGTAGCGACCTGCCAGCAGGAAGCAGTCAAAGTCGCGCTGTTTGAGCGCTTCGTGGCAGACCTCCCACTCGTTGACGCCGACACCGATGGCCTTGACGGTGCCCTCGCTGCGCAATTGCTCGAGCGCTTTCCACGATCCGTCCATGGCCTGTTTGAACACTTCGGGCTGTTCGTCGCCGCGGGAAAACCGGTCGATGTCATGGATAAAGCAAATGTCCATCCGCTCGAGCCCCAGGCGCTGCAGCGAGTCCTCGAACGCGCGCATGGTCCCGTCATAGCTGTAGTCGAAATGCATCGTAAATGGCGCGGCATTGGTCCAGGGCGCAAAGTCTATTTCAGCACGCCGCGCGGGTTTCAGGATCCGTCCCACCTTGGAGGACAGCACAAGATCGTCACGGTTTTTCCAACGCAGGCCCTGACCCGTCCTCAGCTCTGCCAGGCCGTGGCCATACATCGGCGCGGTGTCGTAGTAGCGAACGCCGCGATCCCATGCGGTCTGGATCATTGACTCGGATGTCTCTTCGTCGATCTCGCGAAAGATATTGCCGATCGGGGCGGTGCCGAATCCAAAGGCGGTCACCTCAAGATCGACCCGACCGAATTTGCATTTGGTGCCGGGCTGCATTCTGTCCTCCCTAAGTAACTAAATAGTTATATAAGGCAGGGAAGTCGTTTTTAGCAAGAGAATAAACCGATCGGGCCCGCCGTGACTTGCAGCGCTGATGCTCGCTAGAGTAACCAAGTGGTTACTAACGGGGCGCAGATGTATCTTACTGATACTCATATCCAAGTGCGCGACATGGCGCGGGACTTTGCCAACGGGGCGATCCGACCGCTGGCAGAAGCGCTTGATCGCGACGAATCCTTTCCCGGCGAGCTTTACGACCAAATGGGTGAACTGGGGCTTTTCGGCATCTGCGTGCCCGAAGATCTGGGTGGTCCGGGCTTCGACACCGTTGCCTACGCGGTCGTGATGGAGGAGCTGTCGCGCGGCTACGCATCGGTGGCGGATCAATGCGGGCTGGTTGAGCTGATCTCGACCCTTCTGGTGCGTCACGGCACGGATGCGCAGCGTGCCCGCTGGCTGCCGGACGTGCTGAGCGCCAAGACCAAGGTGGCCTATTGCATCACGGAACCCGAGGCCGGCACGGATGTGTCGGGCATACGCACCGAAGCGGTGCCCGACGGAAACGGCTGGCGTCTGAATGGCGGCAAGATCTGGATCCACAACGCGCCGGTTGCCGATGTCGGTTTCGTGCTCGCGCGCACGGATCGAGAAGCCGGAAACCGCGGGATGTCGATCTTCGTGGTTGATCTGCATGACCCGGGCGTCGAACGCGGTCCCAAAGAACACAAGATGGGACAACGGGCGAGCCAGGTCGGCGCACTGACGTTCACCGATGTGCGCCTGCCTGCGGACGCGCTTCTGGGCGAGGTCAACCGCGGCTTTCACATGATGATGAGCGTGCTCGACAAAGGTCGCGTTGGCATCGCCGCGCTTGCTGTGGGCATCGCGCAGGCCGGGCTTGAGGCGGCAGTCGATTACGCGCAGCAACGCAAGCAGTTTCAGCGGGCGATTTCGGAGTTTCAGGGCGTGCAATGGCTGCTTGCGGACATGGCCAAGGACATTGAGGCGGCGCGTTTGCTGGTTCATTCGGCGGCCTCCAAGATCGATGTTGGAGACAACGCGACCAAGGCGTGTTCCATGGCCAAGTGCTTTGCCGGTGACATGGCGGTGGCGCGCACGGCGGACGCGGTGCAGGTCTTTGGCGGATCGGGCTATATCCGGGGGTTCGAGGTCGAAAGACTATATCGGGACGCGAAAATCACGCAGATCTATGAAGGAACCAATCAGATCCAGCGCATGATCATCGCGCGCGAGCTGCTGAAACACGGGGCGGCGGCGTGAGCGGCCCGGTCGCATTTGTCACCGGGTCGAGCCGGGGCATCGGACGCGCCACAGCCTTGGCGCTCGCCAAGAAGGGGTTCGCCGTTGCCGTCAATGCGCCGACCAGCGATGCGGAACTGTTTGACACGGTCGCTGCGATCGAAGCCATCGGTGCGCGGGCTCTGGCCGTGCCGCTTGATGTGACCGCACTGACGGATCATGCGCCTGCGCTTGCGCGGGTCGAAGACAGGCTCGGGCTGCTAACCACGCTTGTAAACAATGCCGGCGTTGGCGTGATGTGCCGTGGTGATCCGCTGGACGTGTCCGAAGACAGTTGGGACCGGTGCCTTGACGTGAACACCAAGGCGATGTTCTTCCTGATCCAGGCTTTTGCGCGCCGGCTGCTGGCCCGTGAGCGCGATGCGGATCTGTTTCATTCGATCGTCAATGTGACATCCTCGAACGCCTCGGCCGTCGCTGTTCCCCGATCTGAATACTGCGCGTCAAAAGCTGCCGCCGCCATGGTGTCGAAATCCTGGGCGGTGCGGCTCGGCCCCGAAGATATCGCGGTTTATGACGTGCAGCCAGGGCTGATCGCGACCGAGATGACCGCTCCGGTGATCGCGGATTACGAAGTGCGCGCGCGCGACGGGCTAACGCTTTTCCCCCGCGTTGGCGCGCCCGAGGATATGGGCGGGATCATTGCCACGCTCGCCACGGGCGCGCTGCCTTACACTACCGGCCAGGTGATTTCGGCGGATGCGGGCATGCTGGTGCCACGGTTCTAGATAAGGGGATACGAATGAAAATTGCGCTTCCGGACCGGACCGGCCGCCTGTCTGATTATGTCCTAACGGGCAATCCGATTCCCGAGACGCCGCTTGGAGCTGATCCGTCGCGGGTGGTTTTTTCAGCCGCTCATGTGGTTGCCGATCCCTTTACTTCCTCCGATCCTTCAGGCCGGGCAGCAGTGGATTGGGACAAGACCATGGCGTTCCGCCGTCATCTCGACGGGCTGGGCCTTGGCATTGCCGAGGCGATGGACACCGCGCAGCGCGGTATGGGTCTCGACTGGGACGGAGCGCTTGAACTCATCACCCGTACGCGGTCCGAGCTGCCAGATGCCCTGGTCTTCAACGGCTGCGGCACCGATCAGCTTGATCCTTCGGATGCGCGCGACCTGGACGATGTGCGCCGTGCCTATGGCGAACAGGTCGAGGCGATCCAGAAGGTCGGCGGGCGGCTCATTCTGATGGCAAGTCGCGCACTCGCCCGCGTTGCCCGGTCGCCCGAGGATTACGTGAAGGTCTATGGCGATGTGCTGGCGCAGTGCGACCAACCCGTGATCCTGCATTGGCTGGGCGATATGTTCGATCCCGCCCTGCGAGGCTATTGGGGGACAGACAGTTTCGATGCGGCGCTTGAGACCGCGCTCGCCGTGATCGCTGACAATGTCGACAAGGTCGATGGCATCAAGATCTCTCTGCTCGACAAGGACAAGGAAATCGCGATGCGCCGCCGGTTGCCGGACAGCGTGCGCATGTACACTGGCGACGATTTCAACTACCCCGAGCTGATCGAGGGCGACGCGCAGGGTTTTTCCCACGCGCTTTTGGGAATCTTCGATCCTTTGGCGCCGGCTGCGGCGCGTGCCATCGCGCAACTGGGGCAGGGTGATGCACAGGGGTTCCGGCAAACGCTGGATCCAACGGTGCCGCTTGCGCGCCTGATTTTCCGGGCGCCCACACAGTTTTACAAGACGGGCGTCGTGTTTCTGGCCTGGCTCAACGGGTTCCAGGATCATTTCATCATGCTGAACGGTCATCACGCGATGCGCCCGTTGCCTTACTTTGTCGAGGTGTTCCAGCTTGCGGATCAAAACGGTCTGCTACGTGACCCGGACCTTGCCGTGGCGCGGATGCAGTCGCTGCTCGCGGTTTACGGCGCGCGATGAGGGATCTCTCGAATGACCTGTCCGCTCTGGCGCTGAATACGGCGACGTTGGGCCACAATCTTGATGGCCATGGCGCCGGTTGGTCGCCCGAGAAGGTCATCGACGCCTGTGCTGCGCGCGGCTATGGCGGCATCGTGTTCTGGCGTCGTGAGATCGGCGATCGCGCGGTCGAGATCGGCGACCGCGTGCGGGCGGCTGGCCTGCAGGTCGTTGGTCTATGCCGCACGCCATTTCTCGTGGGGCCAATGGTGCCGGGGGATGATGCGGTGATCATGGATGAGTTTCGCGCGGCGATCGACATGGCCGCCGGTCTCGGAGCGCCGGTGCTCACGATCGTGACCGGAGGCACCGATCCCGGCAGCAAAGGCGTGCTCGAAACGCAAAAGCGCCTCGCCGACCGGATTGCACGGGGCGCAGGTTATGCGTCCGATCGTGGAGTGTCTCTGGCGCTGGAGCCCCTGAACCCGCTTTACGGAGGCAACCGCACCTGCCTAATGACGGTTGCAGACGCTCTGCGGGTCTGCGATTGGGTGGATGCGGCGAATGTCGGGATCGCGGTCGATGTCTATCACGTCTGGTGGGACACGTCCCTTCCCGAGAGCCTTGCGCGCGCCGGTTCGCGGATACTCGGTTATCATCTGTGCGATTGGCTCGAAGAGACGCAGGACATGTTGCTTGACCGTGGGATGATGGGTGACGGCGTGGCCGATCTGAAGGCGCTGCGCGGCGCGGTCGAGGCCGCTGGCTATTCGGGTGCTTGCGAAGTCGAGATCTTTTCGGCCGCAAACTGGTGGCAGCGCGATCCGGGCGAGGTTTTGGACACGATTGTGGAGCGGTTTCGTACGGTGTGCTGATCGGGGCAGCGGTAACGGCGCGCAAGCGTGCTGACCGGTTGCGTTCAGTCCAGTCTTCACTGTGCGGTTTTGGCATCTTCAAAGCGTCATTTCAGGCTAGGCTAAGCAACGCCTGCGTGACGCGCGCTCATTGTTTCCCGTTGCGAATTCTTTCGCCAAGACATGCGCCGTGGCGTGCGGGTGACCGAATAATCACGAATGAGACCTGTCACGCCCCGATCAGAGTCGCGCTCTCTAAACGACGCTTACCAAGATGCTGTTCCGATCAGCGCATCGGGCAGGTTTTGATAACAGACGGGTCTTAGGAACCGGCGGATCGAGAGGGTGCCGACACTCGTCGCGCCGAAATTCGTCGAGGCCGGGTAGGGGCCGCCGTGAACCATGCTGTCCGCAACCTCGACCCCGGTCGGGAAGCCATTGGCCAGCAGCCGCCCGGCCTTGCGTTCGAGGACCGGAAAGAGCCGCGCGGCGAGATCGGTATCCGCCTCGTCCATCTGAAGCGTCGCCGTCAGCTGGCCCGAAAGGCCGCGTGCGAACTCCAACATCTCGTCCTCGCCATCGGCAAGAACAGCCAGCCCAAGCGGTCCGAACACTTCGTGCGACAGGTCGGGATGGGCCTGAAACCCCTTTGCCGTGGTTCGGAACAACTGAGGTCCAGCGGCCCGATCGTCGGTCGGCGTCCTTACGATCTGTGTGACCCCGTCGACCGAGGCCATATGGTCGCGACCGGCAATGAACGCCGTTGCAATTCCGTCGGTCAGCATGGTCTGTGTATCGACCGCGGAGAGTGCTTTGGCGGTGGCCTCGATGAACCGCTCGGCATCTGGTCCGGCAGGCAGGACCGCCAACCCGGGATTGGTGCAGAACTGACCTGCGCCCATGGTCAGCGACCCGGCCCAACCTTCTGCGATCGCGTCTCCCCGGTTCGCCAGCGCAGAGGGCAGAAGGAACATCGGGTTGACGGAGCCAAGCTCTCCGAAAAACGGGATGGGTTCGGGACGCGCGGCGCAAAGGTCGAATAACGCGCGCCCGCCCCGCAACGAGCCTGTGAACCCAACCGCCTGGATCAGTGGATGTTGCACCAGTGCGGCACCGACGGCATTGCCGCCGTCATGAACAAAGCTGAAAACACCGGGATGCAGGCCCAGGGCGACGCGCGCAGCATCAATGGCCTCGGCGACGATCTCGCCGGTCCCGGGATGCGCCGGATGTCCCTTGACGACGACCGGACAGCCCGCGGCAAGGGCGGCCGCCGTGTCGCCTCCGGCCGTCGAAAAGGCGAGCGGAAAGTTTGATGCGCCAAAGACTGCAACTGGCCCGACCGGCCTCTGGACAAGGCGCAGGTCCGGCCGGGGCAGGGGCGCGCGGTCGGGAAGGGCCGGGTCATGCCTCTGGTCAAGATAGTCGCCGGCACGGATATGCTCTGCGAAGAGCCGCAATTGCCCGACCGTTCGTCCGCGTTCACCCTCGAGCCGGGCAGCGGGCAGGCCGGTTTCGGCGCATCCGATCTCGGTGATTGCGCCGCCGCGCGCATCGATTTCTTCGGCGATTTGATCCAGGAACGCCGCCCGATCCTCGCGTTTTGAAACGCCATAGCTCCAGAATGCGTCTTCGGCGGCGGTGCACGCTTCGTCCACGAGCTCTGGCGTGCCACGAAAATAGTCTCGGGACCGGCCCATCGCGGGAGTGGAGGAAAAACGCGCATCACTTGCACGCCATGTTCCGGCAATCAGGTTTTGACCATCCATGTCTTGATCCTTAGATAAGCGAGCGTCGCGCGAGGTTCTTCATCAGCGCGCTGGTTCCGAATGTCCAGGGTGCACAGTCGGTTGACAGGCGCACCGTGTTCACGAGGCGCCCGAGATTGGGTTCGCTGATCTCGACGACGTCGCCCAGCTTGTGCGTAAATCCGCCCCCCGGTTCGCCGCGATCCTGGGTCGGAGCAAAGAGTGTCCCAAGCATCAGGAAGAACCCGTCGGGATATTGGTGATGCGCCCCGCAGGTTTGCCGGACGAGGTCTTCGGGATCGCGGCTGATCTCGGCCATCGAGCTGGCGCCGCGCAGGTCAAACCCGTCCGAGCCCGTGACGCGCAAGCCCAGCTCGGCCGCGCGCACATCGTCCATGCCGTAGGTATCGTCAAAGAGACGCAGCATCGGGCCGAGCGCGCAGGAGGCGTTATTGTCCTTGGCCTTTCCCAAAAGCAGCGCCGAGCGTCCTTCCACATCGCGCAGGTTCACGTCATTGCCCAGCGTTGCGCCCTTGACCTCTGCCCGGCTGTTCACGGCCAGAACAACCTCTGGCTCAGGATTGTTCCATGTGGAGACAGGGTGCAAACCGACGTTGGCGCCGAAGCCGACGGATGACATGGCCTGTGCCTTGCTGAAGACCTCGGCATCGGGGCCGATGCCGACCTCTAGGTACTGCGACCAGACCCCTTCTGCGATAAGTGCCTCCTTGAGCCCGGCGGCCTTTTCCGATCCGGGTATGACCGCCTGCAGACTGTCGCCCAGGATCTCGGTGCAACGCTGCCGGATCTGATCAGCCTGAGTTTGATCACCGCGGGCTTTCTCCTCGATCACGCGCTCCAGCATTGATGAGGCAAATGTGACCCCGCAGGCCTTGACCGGCTGCAGGTCAGATGGCGCGAGGAAATAGGGTTTGGACGGATCTGGCGTTTCGGTCGAGTTCGCGGCTATGTCGTCTAGCGCGCCGATGTCGCGTCCTTCTGCCAAGCTCGCGTCGGCGGCCGGGTCATCGGCTTCGAGCAGGGTCTGCATCGTGGGAAATCTGCGTGACGTTATGTCGACCGCGCGATCGTCGCGCCTTAGGATCAGAATGGGGCCATTGGCATCAGGACACCAGGTGCGTCCGACAAAGGTTCCGGTTTCCGGCAGGTTCAAAGTCATGTGTCTTCCAGGGATTGCAGAGTGGAAATCAGGTCATCCATAGCTGCGCTGGCAGCCCAGAGCAGCGACATGTGGTTGGCCCCGTCAATCTGGTGCCAGTGAGATGGTCCGAGGCTGGCCATAAGGGCCGAGCCGCGCCGAAACTCATGGGTTTCGGCGGTGCCGGTGACATAAAGGGCGGGAGGGCGCTGTGTGTCGGGCGCAAGGCTGTGATCGCGGATCTCTTCCGGTGTGAGGTACAGCTCATCATGCAAGAATGATTGCGCTACCGGGTGCAGATCGTAGACGCCGCTCAGCGCGATGATGCCACACGTGCGCCCTGAAACCCTGGGATCAGACATGGCGGAGATGGCCAGATGCGCACCGGCGGAGTGGCCGATGATCAGCAGTCGCGCTTTTGCAAACCGGTCCGCGAGGCTGCGTAGCCCCGTGGTCACATCCGCCACGACGTCGGACAGACGTATACCCGGCATGAGACGGTATTCCAGATTGGCGATGGTCGCTCCCTGCACGCGCAAAGATGCCATCATGAACCGGTGGTCGTCGGCCCGAAGCGCCCGCCAGTATCCGCCATGGATGATTACGGGAAGCACTGCGTCCGACCCTGTGCCGGCGGTCCACTCCGCCCATTGCCGGGGGTCTGACCCGTAGGCGCTGCGGTGCAGATCATGGTCCGCCGCGAAGGCGGCGCTTTCGCGTTCGGCGCGCTCCAGATAGCCGGCGAAATCGGGGATCACCTCCGAGAATCTGAACTGGCTGTCCCAGAAGGCCCGTGTCACAAGGAACCTGCAATCGCGGATTGGATCTGACTGCCCGCCTGTTCCAGAGCGCGGGTCAAGGCTGGCCTCGGTCCGCGCGGTGCGCGCAACATGAGCCCGAGATGGACAATGCGGTCAGCGGTGATCTCGACGGGGATCAGCAGCGCGCCCGCGCGCCGCATCATTTTGTCCCGAATGGATCGAAGGCCCGTTTCGCTCGCGGTACCAAGCGTGAAGGCGGGAACAGCATCAAAGCTGTAGTGCCGCTCGATCGAGGTTGCCCGTGTTTCGCGTCCGACCGAATGCGGACCGACCCAAAGCTCCATGTTCTGGCTGACCGCAAGAAAGGCGCTGTGCTGCGTCGCCTGGCGCAGCTGCACCACAACCGGTTGCGCCACCGGTGCAACCCGCCCCGCCGCAAAAGCGCGCAGACCTGTCCGCATCGCCGCGAGGCCGGACAAATAGACGCCGGTGTCGTCGCGTCGCAAGAGCCCCTCGGCCTCAAGCGTCGCAACATGCCGATAGCCCGTGCTGGCCGGGAGTTCGGCCGCCTGGATCAGCCGTGCGGGTGTCGCGTGGTGTCCTCGCGTCGGGCCTGACAGTAGGGCATCGAAGATCTCGACCGCGCGATCGTAGGTGTCCTGGGTCATCCGACGCGCCTCGACTTGTCGCTGGGCAGCGCGCTTCGAAGGGCGGGTCCTTGGGACAGGATAGCGTCGACGCCGAGGTCCCAGGCCACGTGCAACTCGGCCCAAGTATCTGCTTTGACCGAGGCGGTCTCGAACCCACGCGGCAACACGATCTGAACCGGTACTTCCACTCGGCGAGGCACTACAGCGCCATCGAGCACGTCAAGGGCAAGTTCGACCGCCCGCGCGCCCATCGCCGCCGGATAATCCAGCGCGGCCATCGGGACATGGTGGCGCAGGCACAGCTGGTACATTTCGTTCAGGTCGCCGCCGGTATGGGCCGGCAAAGTCAGACCAAGCTCAAGGAACTGTCGCACCGAACCAACCCCCTGCAAGCCACTGTCGCACCAGACGCCGTCGGGGGGATGGGTGACCTCGGCGAGGATCCGGGCCACCGCCGCCGCGCCACCGGCTGCGGTCCAGTCGGTGTAGCTGACGTTCTCGATGCGGATGTTCGGGAATTGCGCAAAGGTCGCCAGCGCCGCCTGTTGCCGTCGAAGCGCGGGACTGGCCCCTTCGAGACCCGACAGCATCCAGATCCGACCCTGACCGCCCAGATGCTCGGCCAGCCAGAGCGCGCTGACCCGCCCGATCCGATGATCCGAGGCGGTGACGAAGGACACAAGCGACGACCGGTCGTTCGGGCGCCGGTCGACCGCCACGATCGGCAGGCCCTGCGCCGCCAGCGCGCCCAGACGATCGCTAAGCGCGGTGTCGTTGACCGAGGTGATCGAGATCAGCAGCAGGTCAATACCAGACGCCGCCAGTTCATCGATCTGTTCCAGTTGCACACGCGGGTTATCGCCGGCGTCCAGGACCTGTAGACTGACGATCTGGTTCTGCGCGATCTTGCGGGCGTAGTTGAGGCTCTGCAGCATGGCGCGCCGCCACGCGTTGCTGGTCGAGGCATTGGAAAAGCCGATCCGGTACGGGCCAGGGTGGCGAAAGCGGCTGGCATCGACCATACGCACAAGCGCCGGATCCCATTCCAATTCGGGGCCCGCGTTCTCTGTCGCCCCGTTCGACGCGGCCAGCCGGGGATTGGCCACAACCTTGCGCGGGACAGCCATTGCCGCGGGTTCAAGCGGCGCGAAGATCATCGCGCGCGCCTTGCCGCCAAGGCACCAGAGCCCGTGGTCGCGCCGGTCCAGCCACCCTGCGGTATGGAGCGCGCGCAAAAGCCCAAAGCCTGTCGAACGCGACACGCCCAGATCCTGAAGGATCTCGTGCGTCCGTCGCGGCGTATTGTCGGCGTCAAACCCTTTCAGGATGGCCGCAATGCGCTGCACATTCGATTTGTTGTCCCGCGACATTGGCGTTCCGCGTGCTTCAGTCTCTGTCCGTCGAGGCGCGGGAGCGACGGGCAGGGCTTTCCTGCCGGTCACAAAACGCCAATGCCCAAGTGATGCCACAGAGACCGCCCAAGGCAAAGCGGCCTCTGGCCAGCATCACTCTGCGGCGCGGATCAGGCCAGGCGCGATGACACCGCTTCGGGGATCTTTGAACATGACGCCATCTTTCATGATCATCGCCAGGTTGTCCTGATGCTGGACGAGGCTCACATCCTTGGTGACATCTCCCTTGACCAGCAGGAGATCGGCCAGGAACCCTTCGCGGATCTGCCCCAGATCGTCGGCGCGCCCCATCAGCGACTGACCGACCGTCGTCGCACATTTCAGTGCATCGACGGGATCATATCCGAAATAGCGGACAAAATGTTCGATATCCCGGGCGTTCTGACCCATCGGGGTCACCGCAAAGCCATAGTCGCCGCCGACCACCACGCGAATTCCGCGTTTGCGAATCTCGTGATAGGTCGCGCAGGTGGCATCGAACTTACGGAAGAGATGCAGGTCTTCTGCAACCTCTTGCGTGATACCGGCTGGTTCGCCCTCCTTGGTGCAATTGTGAACAAGGCCGAAGGC
>JBCCVT010000031.1:0-17054 GCA_039195015.1 Pseudomonadota bacterium | reverse complement strand
CTTTCGCGCGCTTTGCCATGGTTTGTGCGCACCGCAGCGCCTCGATCAGGCTGGTTGGGTTTGCGATGCCCTTGCCCGCGATGTCAAACGCTGTGCCGTGATCAGGAGAGGTGCGAATGATCGGCAGGCCAAGTGTGACGTTCACGCCCTGGTCGAAATCCAGCGTTTTGATCGGGATCAGCGCCTGATCGTGATACATAGCGATCGCCGCGTCATAGCGCGCGCGGGCATCGGCGTGAAACATCGTGTCAGCAGGGTACGGGCCAGTGAGGTCAAGACCCGAGCCTTGCATCTCGGCGATGAGATCAGTGATCCAGTCAAGCTCTTCGTGCCCCATCGCGCCGCCTTCGCCCGCATGGGGGTTGAGGCCCGCCACTGCGATGCGGGGCCGGGCGATCCCGAACTGCTGTTGTAAACCCGCCACCGTGATGCGGATGGTGTCGCGCAATAAGGCGGGCGATAGAGTGCCGGGCACGTTCCGAAGTGCGATATGAATGGTGGCGGGCACAACGCGCAAGTGGGGGCTCGCCAGCATCATAACAACCGTTTTGACGCCGGTCAGAGCGGCGAGAAACTCGGTGTGCCCTGGGAACGCAAAGCCGGCCCCATCAATCAAAGCTTTTTTGTGAATGGGCGCGGTGCAAAGCGCGGAAGCCGCGCCTGATCGGGTCAATTCGACACCGCGTTCAATGGCGGAGATCACGGCGGATGCGTTTTCAGGCGCGGGCTGGCCGGGTGTCGCAGGTGCCGGGAAACCATGGGTCAAAACGGGCATTGCGGTGGCCGAGGCCTCGACGGCCTGCGATGGTTTGTCGATTTCGACAGCAGGTATGCCCACTGGCAAATGCTGTGGATCGCCGATCCAGAAAAAAGGGCAGTCTCCCCGCAACTGCGCCCAGGCCTTTGCGGCGATTTCCGGTCCGATTCCAGCCGGCTCTCCGCAGCTGAGCGCGATTGGCGCGGTCATTGCGTCGTGATCACGGCTTCGGCTTCGAGCTGTTGCAGAAACCCTTCGGCAAGAGCATTCAGCCGCTGTTGGGTCAGGGCGTTGGCAACCTGAGTCCGGGTCTCGGCTGCACTTGTGGCGTCTTCGCCCTCTTCCCCGTCAGCGCCCGCGTCAGCCTCGACGATCGGGGCGTCGGTGATGCTGGCGGTGCGTCCGCAGAGCATCAGAACCATCAGGGTCTGCCCATTCGACCGTGTCAGCGCAGTCGAGATTTCGTTGTCGTCCAGCTTGGCCAGTTCCAGCGCTACGTCGCGTGGAATTTCACCGGGAGGCAGGCTTTGCCGATCCAGAATTTCTGGCGGTTGTCCTTGGGCGACACCATACAGGTCATCGCATGTGTCGACTTGCCCCGAGATATCGGCCGCGCGCGCCAGCGTTTCGGCGGTGCGGCCGCCTTGGATAAAGTAGGTCGCGTATTCGATTGCTGCATAGTCAGGCTCGCGTGTAGCGACCTCACCAATGTCGCGCAGCTGGAAGAGGGCGATTGCCTGCTGCAACCGGATGGGTTCCGTAATCTCGCCCGGGCTCAGGGCAAGGATCACCGGCTGCAGACTGCTGGGCAACTGCGACAAAGGCAGCCAGTCCAGACGACCGCCGCGCTGGCGGCTTTCCGAGGCCGAGAACCGCTCCGCTTCGGCCGAAAACGCCGAAAAGCTTTGTAATTGCGCAATGCGGTCGGCTTCGACTTCGACCTGATCAATCGTCTGCGGTGTGATTGGAATGATAATCTCGGACAGAAGCACCCGGACGCCGTTGATGCCGGTACCGCCGCTGCCAAGTGCGCGGTCTATCTCGGCCTCAGACGGGCGGGCCTGGCGCAAAAAACGCGCACGGACATATTCGCGCCAGACGATGCCGCTGTTGGCAAAGGCGCGGAAGGTCTGGGCCGACACGCCGTTATCCTCAAGAACCGCGATGAATTCTTCGCGGGTGAGGTCCACGCGTTGGGCAAACTCCTCCATCCCCGCCTCGACCTCGTCAGGGCTTGCCGTGATGCCGGCCTCGGACGCAACGCGCAGCTTCAAACGGTCGCGGATCAATTCTTCCCGAGCCACCTGGACCGGGTCGCCGGGGGTGCGCAGAAGCCGCAGGAACTGTTCACGCTGCTCCAATTCGTAATTTGTTATCACGTCGTTGCCGACGGTGATCGCGGGCGAGAAGAGACCTTGAGCGAGTGCGGGCAACGCCAAGCTCGCCAGTGCCAGCCCGGCGAGGGACATGCGGATGGATCGAGGAAACCGGGGTATGAAGGTCAGCTGCATGATCGTGCGTGTTTTTCCGTTCCTGATGCGACCGAAAAGCCGCGCAGCGCGATGGTAAACCCGAAATCGGTGGAAGGCTCAACACTTGTCGATGAGGTAAATCGGCGGCTGACCGACAAATCCACCTCGACACATTCGTTGCGGTAGAGCAGACCGAGGCCGGCACGCGTCGAACGGTTGTCGGCAATGTCATAGCGCCAGTTGGCGCTGGCGCTCCAATGCCGGTCCACCTCGTAGGTGCCGTCGAACCAGACCTCCGATACGGGATCCAGCCGGTCTTCCTCAACGTCCTCGTCGAGCCACAGATACGAGGTGCTGAGCTGAACGCGTTCGGTGTTCCAGTCTCCGCGTAGCTCGGCCTTGGAGAATTCAAAGGAATCGTCAAAAAGCGACCGCGCCGTCAGCGTCAGTTCGTCCATCAGCCCGAGCTGACCCGCGAGGAGGAAATCCGAGGTTTCGCCATCGAGCCCGGAAGCCTTTGTGAAATCCTCGTCACTTTCCGCGCGGAGGATCTGACCGACGCTGGCCGAGGCGTTCCAGCCGTCAGCGGCATAGCGCGACCAGTTCATGCCATAGGCCAGGCGGAAGCCATCTTCGCGCCGGTCAGTCGCCGGAAAGCGTGAGAGTGCGAGAAGGTTGCCTTCATCGAATTCAACAAAGCGGCTTTCTTCGTTGGGTGCTTCATCCCCCATGACATCGCTCCAGGCGATCTGCAGGAGTGGCTCGAGGTAATGCGTCGCGCGCTCCGTCCGCTTGGTCATCGGGTAGCGAAAAGTGAGCGCGGAAGAAGGCGTTGTCACAAAGGACACATCGGTAAAATTGCTGTCGTCGCGCACATCAATGGTGTCGACAGCTACGTTCATCTCAAGATCGGTGCGTAGACCGATACGGGTAATCCAGCTGCGTAGATAGGCCGCCTCGGCCGTGCCACGCCGGATATCGCGCCCGGCCACGTCCTGGTCCGAATCGCGTGAATGCGCGTGGGCATTGACGCTCAGGCGCAGTTCGCCGCCAATACCAGGGAATAGCCGCCTTTGATACGCACCCTCGGCCACGAGGGAGGGGACGAAATCGCTCGCCTCGGAATCCCGCAAGGACTTATAGTTGATCAGGCTGAGACCAACGAGCGTATCCCGGTTGGTCCGCGTCAGCGCGACCTGGCTTTCCAGACGGTCATCATTGGTGATGCCGTAATCCACGAGGTAGGCATCATCCGTCGTGGTTTTGAGATCGAAGGTCAGTTTGAAATCATTGGGCAGATCGAATGCGCCGGTGCCGAACAAATACCCGCGCGTGGTGTCACGGATCAGGTCGTCATCTGTGAGCGCGCCTTCGAATTCGATCCGACCACGCCGGAACGCTTGTCGATAGCGAAAGTCCAGCGTGGTCGTGCTGGGGGAAATGTAGGGCGCCAGCGTCAGGTCCGCATGATCACCCAGCGTAAAGAAGTAAGGCACCCGGAAACCGGTCCCCAATTGCGACGTGGTACGGATCGACGGGATCAGAAAGCCATTCGCCCGATCAAGTGTCGGGTCGGGCAGGCGCAGGAGCGGCACGAAGAAAACCGGGACATCCAGAACAAGGAGGCGCGCATCTTCGAAGTAAAGCTGCCGCTCTTCTTGATCGTGGATCACCCGTGTCGCGCGGATTTGCCAAAGCGGTGGGCGTCCATCCTCGCATATTTTGCACGAGGTGACGGCGGTTTTGTAAAGCTGCGTATAGCGGCCACCGACGCGGTTGATCTGGTTTGACGCTAGCTGCACATGCTGGTCAAAAACCATCCGCGCCCCGGACAATAGGCCGTTGCGAAGACCGTTATCCATCTCTGCCGCATTGGCGAGGATGGTGATGCCCTGGGCGTCGACAAGGCGGATTGGGCCTTCGATGCTAAGCGTACCCTGAGCGCGATCAAAGACAATCCGGCTGGCGGTCAGTTTGGTGCCGCCCTGAAAGGCCTCGACATTGCCTTGCGCGATGAGCTGGTCTTCTGCGGTGACAAAGACTTCGTCCGCCACGAGCGTCGCCGGACCGGTTCCCGGTTGCAGCGAAGCCTCAGCAAAGTCAGGCTGCTGTTCCTGCGCCAAGGGCGGGTTGGCGACGCAGACGGACGCCGCAAGGCAGAACGCAACCAAGTGGCGCATCAGCCGTCCTCCGCCTGCAAGAGCAGGCCGATCGCCAGCAGGACCGACGCGGCAGGCGGAGCCCACGCGGCCAGTGGCACCGGCAAGTGGCCGTTTTCGCCCAGCACCTGCGCGAAATCCCGGATGAAATAGAGCCCGAACCCCAGAAGGATCGATATCAGGACCGCTGTCCCTGTCCCTCCGAACCGTGTGTGGCGCATGGTAAAGGCCGCGCCGACCAGAACCATGGACAAAAGGAACAAAGGCCCGGCCAGTTCGCTTTGCAAGAGCACCTCATGGCGTCGGGTGGAGAAGCCTGCGGATCTGAGCTCTTCAATCGTTTCCGGCAGTTGCCAGATTGAGATACCGGATGTCCGCCCCAGACTGTCCCTGATCCGATCCTGCGTCAGCGAACTCGGAATGCGCAGAACTTCATGCTCGGCCGCTGCGCGTTCAGGGTTCAGACCGGCCGCCAGCGGCCAGACCTTGGCTTGCTGTAAAACCCATTCTTCGCCCTCAAGCTGAGCGCTTTCCGCCTGAATACGACGGATGGGAGCGCCGCCATCGGCAAAGGTCATGATCGATACGTTGTACAGGATCGATTGGTGTCCATCGTATCCCGTCGCATGGATCACCGATTGCCCGTCACGGTCCCCTTGTCGCAGCCAAAGACCTTCGCCGCTGAGCGAGGCTGCCGCAGGGCTGCCCGTTTTATAGATATCCGACAATTGCTGCAGCCGGTTCGACGTCGCCGCCACAATCGGGTTTAGTGTGCTGACAGACAGAACGCCGATCACCAGCGCGACCAGAACGGGACCGAGCAACGATCGGATGCCCGACCGGCCCGTGGCGCGTGTCACGACCAGTTCGCTTGTACGAGCCAGGCTGGCGAACATTGCGACCGTGGCAAGCACCACTAGAAACGGCAGGATCTGATCCAACGCCGCTGGCGCATTCAGCAGAACCAGCGTGACCAGCTGGCCAAAGGTGACATCGACATCCTCGAACCTGCGCACCTGATCGATAAGGTCGATCAACATCATCAGCGACATGAACACGCCTCCGACGATGAGAAAGCTCAGCGTGAACCGGCGTGCGAAGTAGGCGTCGAGTATCATGCAGCCTGCATCTGCCCCTGTTACAAATCTCGTTTCGCCACCGGTTTCCGGGTCCTTGGGAGCGCGGCACCGGTTTCGGGTTGGCCGTCGCCCAGGTCTCGGCACCGCCGCAAAAGTGCTTGTTGAACATGGATAAAGCGTTCTGCGCACGTCTGCCCGGCTTTTCGCCGGACACTAGAACAAATGCCGCCGGTGGAAAACTGCTATCTGGTCAACCTGCAGGTGGCGGGTTAGGTCTGTCGCTGACGCGCAGCTAGGAGACTTGAAGACATGGCCGCCCCAACCTCGATTGAATTCAAAGACACCGACATGGACGCCATGGCAACGGCCGAGGGACGCGTCGCCGTCATGGTCGAACCAGACGGAAAGATGGATCCCTCGGCCAAACGCGCGAACCGTCTAACCCGCGGAGCGGTCGAACGGCTGACGCAAAGCGACCGTTTTTCCAAACTCAAGCATGGCGATGTCGTGTCGATGGCATGGCCTACGGGCATGGCGGCAGAGGCGCTTGATGTGGTCGTCGTAAATCGAAAGGGTAGCCAGCTTGAGACCCGGCGCGCCGGGTCTGCGCTTGGCAAGTCCAAAGGAACGAAGGCTTTGTCAATCTATGCGGGTAACCTGCGCTATGCCGCTGATTTCACGCATGGTGTCTTGCTGCGGGACTATGGGTTTGATCCCCACAAGACCAAGGATGAGACCAGCGAAGCGCGCGCCGGCGTGATCCTGTATCATAACAAGTCGGCCGAGATTGCCGAGGCCGCGCAAGCTGGGCTGGGCGTCGTTGCGGGCGCCTTCATGACGCGCGATCTCGTGAGCGAGCCCGCCAATGTGCTCACCACCACGGAATTTGCAAACCGCCTCGAAGAAATGCGCGCGATCGGCCTGGAGGTTGAGGTGCTGGACGAAGATGCGCTCGAAGAGCTTGGCATGCGCACGTTGCTGAGCGTCGGGCAGGGGTCCGAGAGCCCGTCCAAAGTGGTTGTCATGCAGTGGAACGGCACGTCCTCGGGTGCCGCACCTTTGGCGATCTGCGGAAAGGGCGTGGTCTTTGACACTGGCGGGATTTCGCTGAAACCGGCGGGCGGAATGGAAGACATGACCATGGATATGGGTGGCGCAGGCGTGGTCGCCGGGACAATGCGCGCACTGGCGTTGCAAAAGGTCCGTGCAAACGTCGTGGGCCTTGTTGGTCTCGTCGAAAACATGCCTTCGGGCAAGGCCACGCGGCCAGGTGATGTGGTCAAATCGATGAAGGGCGACACGGTCGAGATCATCAACACCGACGCCGAGGGTCGACTGGTGCTGTGCGATGTCATGTGGTACGCGCAGGAACGGTTCAAACCGGCGGGCCTTATCGACCTTGCGACACTGACAGGTGCGATCATCATCGGGCTTGGACATGAGAACGCAGGTGTGTTCTCGAATGACGACGTGTTCTGCGATGCCTTTCTCAATGCCGCCGAAGCCGAGGGCGAAGGCGCATGGCGGATGCCGCTTGGCAAGGCTTATGATGACCTTCTGAAATCGCGGATTGCGGATATGAAAAACATCGGCGGGCGGCCTGCGGGCTCGATTACCGCGGCGCAGTTCTTGCAGCGTTTCGTCAAGGATGACGTGCCGTGGATCCACCTTGATATAGCCGGGGTCGCCTCGGTCAAGTCCGACACGGCTTACGCACCCAAAGGGGCGACGGGCTGGGGTGTCATGTCGCTTTGCCGTCTGGTTCAGGATCAATATGCCGAAGGGTGATCGCCGTGGGTGCCGTGTATTTCTATCACCTGACGCGGCGCCCGCTGGAAGACACGCTGCCCCTTCTTTTGCACAAGGCGCGCGAGGCCGGGTGGCGGGTGGCCGTACGGGGGGTGGATCCCGCCCGAATGGCGTGGCTTGACGAAAAGCTGTGGCTTGGGCCCGAGGAAGGTTTTCTGCCGCATGGGCTCGCAGGCGGGCTGCATGATGCACAGCAGCCCGTCCTTCTGTCCACAGATGCGGCGACGGGCAACGCTCCGGCCTGCGTGATGTGCGTGGATGGTGCTGCGATCGAGGTGGACGAGATCAATGCGTTGGAGCGCACTTGTGTCCTGTTCGACGGCAACGATCCGGTTGCGCTGGCGGCCGCGCGGGAGCAGTGGAAGCAGCTGACAGATGCGGGCTGCGCGGCTCAGTACTGGTCCGAAGACAGTGGCCGTTGGGAGATGAAGGCCAAACGCGATCCGGCTGAGGCGGCTGAGGAGTGATCTGGCAAACCCGGCGGTGACAAAAACATCTCCGGATCACAGCACCGGCCAAAGGCAGGTTTTCAGTCGATCAGCGCTTTTCGATGACGCCAATTTCGTTCAACGCGGTTTCTAGTTCGGATCGTTGCGCGCTTTTGTCAGGCCGTGTTTCCGCCTTCAACGCATCGAACCGTTTGCGCAGTGCGGCCTTTTCGGCCCCTTGGCAATCATTCCAGGGCCGGCCCTGCAATCCCATAACCAGCACATAGTAGCCGATGAAATGCGCCCGCATTCCGGTTGCGAGCAAGCGTTCATAGGTCTTGTCGGCACCGAGGTCGCGCACCTCGTCCGCCGAATGTATGCCTGCGCGTGCGCAGGCGGCCTCGAAAGCGGGGCCAAGGTTGCGGATAGAGGAGATCGGTTCGGACATAGGCAGGCTGCGAGTTGTGTCTTGCCAGAATGCCAGACCGGGGCCCGGGGTCAAGCCGCCGTACGTGTCGCCGGTGCCGCTTCAGGCAGAGCCTGGTATCGCGATTTCGGCGCGCGTAGGAAAAGGATCGCGGGATGGTCGATATCCGCCGCCGCCATGTCCTGCGCAAGTCGGCCAAGCGACGACCTGAGGATGACCTCGTCAGCGCGTGAGGCATTGGCGACGACATCCGCTTCGATGTCGCGCGGATAGCCCTGCGCGAGCAGATCTCGCTGGATGCAGGGTGCTGCAGACACGCTCATATAGAGCGCAACTGAGGTGCCGGGTCGCAGGATTTCAGCCATGTCGGGCGGTGCGTCGCTGGGGCGGCAGGTGCCGGTTGCCAAAACCGCGCGATCGGTTTCTCCACGCTCTGTCAATGGCTTGCCGAGCGAAGCTGCAGCCGCCGCCGCTGCTGTGACACCCGGTACGATGTCCACTGGGATGCCGGCCTCGGCCGCTGCGGCGAGTTCCTCGCCCGCACGGGCAAAGAGCAGCGGATCGCCGCTTTTGAGACGCACCACCCGCTGGCCGCGACGGGCGGCCGAGACGATCAGCGCGCTGATCCGCGATTGCGGCCAAACCTGCCCGCCGACCTCCTTGCCGACATAGACGCGCTCGGCGTCGCGGCGGGCGAGCTCCAGGATCTCGGGTCCGACCAGCCGGTCATAGAAGATCACGTCGGCCTCCTGCAGCGCCTGCACGGCGCGCAGTGTCAGCAGGTCGGCGGCCCCGGGACCCGCACCGACCAGGGCGATCCGGCCCTCATCGGTCTGCTTCGGCGCGCCGCCGTCGGCGATGGCCGACTTGATCGACCGTGCTGCCGCCCGTTCCGCACCCGTCCTAAAAAGATCGCGTGGCGCGCCCGAGAATACCCACGCCCAAAAGCCACGGCGTTTGGCAGGCGGCACTGTGGCCGCAACTGCCGGTCGCAGTCGGCCTGCCAGTGCTGCAAGTTCACCGAGGCGCGGTTCGAGAAGGGTTTCCATCTGCGACTTGATCCGGCGGGCCAGCACAGGCGCGGTTCCTTCCGTGCCGATGGCGACGACCACGGGGTCTCGGTCGACGATAGAGGGCGTAACCGCGCTGCAAAGCGCCGGCTGATCGACCACGTTCACCAAAGCGCCGGCCTCTTCGGCCAGCGCATGCAGGGCCGTGGCGCTGCCAGGACATCCGGTTGCCACAAAGACCAACGCTGCGTCGCAAAATGCATCAATGGTGATCGGATCTTGATGCCAGTCGATCCGGCCTTCTTGCGCAAGGCCCGCCAATTCCGGGTCAAGCGTGGGCCATGCCACGACGATCCGCGCTTCGGTCTTTAGCATCAGCCGACATTTCTGAGCCGCCTGTTCGCCGCCACCGACGATCACGACCGTCCGGCCTTCTAGGCGAAGAAACATCGGAAAGGTTTTCATGCGGCTCTCCCTGTATGTTCGCGCGTGAGGCGGTCCGCCCAAAGCGCATTGGCCTGGGCCTGCGCGTCCGTCAGATCATGCGCCGCGCCACGCGCCAGCAAGGCAAGCGCCGCGGTGCCCGTGACGGTTGCCGTTGCGACAGGGTCAGAGCGGTCACCGCTCCAAATGGCGGGCAGGATGTCCGGATCGGCGACGCGTGGCGTGCGTCCGTCTTCCACGGCCAAGAGCGGAGGCGCCGGCGGGAAGTTGCACCCTTCCGGGCCACCAAACAGCGTGACCGATTTGAAAGGCGTGCGTTCAAACTCCCCGCCGCCGCCCTTGATCACCATGACAGATGGATCGCCGAGGATCTCGGCAGCGCCGCACTGTAGCGGGCGGTAACCGGGGTGGAAGACGCCTTGCACGCTGGTCTTGGCACCAGACGGGTTCAGCATGCGCAAGCAGGTGTTTGCGCAAGACCGCAATCCAAGTGTGTCCCGCAACATCAAAAGATCGAACAGGCGCGGCGAGATTGATTCGAGCGGCGCATAGGCGATCTGATATTCGGCAAGCGCCCGATGGGCCTCCGCAGGATCCTTGACCACGGGTATGCCCAAGGGGTCGAGGTTGCTACGCAGTGCCAGGTCGCTCCCGTTATGTCCATGCAGCAGAACCGGATGTCCGGCCTGCGCCAAAAGCCGCGCTGCCAGCATAAACCAAGGCGCGCCCCGGCTGCGGCCCGAAGCATAGCTCGGCCAGTCGAGTGCCGCGCCGATCCCGGACCACGGGTTCAGATGTGCGCGCATCGCGGCCGTGAACCCTGCGATTTCCTCGGTCGTTTCGCCGCGCAACCGCAGAACCATCAAAATCGCGCCGATCGCTTCGGGCGCTGCTTCTTCCGAGAACATGGCTGTCATCGCCGCGTGTGCTTCGTCCACCGTCAGGGAACGAGCGCGGCCTTGTCCCCGGGCCACAATTCGGACATAGGGCGCCAGTGTCATTCCGCGGCCATCCTTGATCGTGGTGCTCCGGCAATCAGAGCCTGAAGCTCGGGACGGCAGGATCCGCAATTCGTCCCGGCCCGCAGGAAGGCCCCGATCTTGTCGGGCGTGTTGGCGCCCTGCGCGATGGCGGCGATGATCTCGTCCCGCCCAACATCGAAACAGGCGCAGATAGTCGGACCCTTCAAGGGCCGCCCGGCACCGGGACGGCCGGCCAGAGCCATATGCGCCTTGGTATCTGTGCCAATCAGAGCGATCGTGGCGCTCCGGGCGACCGCAACCGGTTGCTGCGCGGCAAAGAAGAGGCCCGATAGGAGCCCATTTTCGGATATTGCAACCCGGGTCAAACCGGCGGCACGGTCTTCGAAAAGGCTTGCCTCGCCCGACTTTAGGTTCAGCACATCGCGGGCCTCGGCGATCCAGTCATCCGGGAGACGATGCCCTGCAAGTTCGGCACGCCAGCCCGCTCCGGTGCGCGCGACGGCTGCATAGGGACGGGCGGGCGTCATCTCGGCAATGCCGGTGGCAAAGCCGTACCAGCCCACCGCGTAGCGCGTCACCGAAACCGGCGTGGATTTCAGCGCCGGTTGGCCTGAGACAGGATCGGTCACAGGCGCCACCAGCGCATTCACCCGCGCGGCCGAGGCATTGGTCGCATTCCAATGCATCGGCGCGAATAGGGTTCCCGGTGAAACCCGATCGGTGATGAGCACGCGCAAGATCGCGTGGCCTTGCGCGCTGTCGACCCGGACAAGTTCTGCATCGTTGATGCCAATGGCTTCTGCATCGAGCGGGTGGATTTCAACAAACGGTTCCGCCAGATGCGCGCTCAGCGTCCCGGCGAGGCCTGTCCGCGTCATTGTGTGCCATTGGTCGCGGATCCGGCCAGTGTTCAGCACAAACTGGCCAATTGCCGGTTGGGGCAGAGCAGGCGGAGCAACCGGGATCATCCTGGCCTTGCCATCGGCGTGATAGAACCCGCCATCCGCAAAAAAACGCGGCGCGCCTGTTCCTTTGGCGGGCACTGGCCACACGGTCGGCTCTAGCGTGTCGTATTCCGCATCTGACACTTGGGCGAGGCCAGAGATGTCAAAGTCGCGGCCGAACCGCGCGGCAACGCCTGAAAGGGCCGCATGTTCCCGAAAAATCTCGGCCGGATTTGTGTAGTCAAACGCATCGGTCCAACCCATGCGACGTCCGACCTCGGCGATGATGTCCCAGTCCGGGCGCGCGTCTCCGGGTGCTGCGCGAAAGGCCCGCTGGCGCGAGATACGGCGTTCGGAATTGGTGACCGTGCCGCTTTTCTCACCCCAGCCGGTCGCGGGCAGCAGAACGTCAGCGCAGGCGTTTGTATCAGTGTCGGCAATGATGTCGCTGACCACTGTGAAAGGCACTTTGCGAATGGCCGCGGCCACCGCATCAGCGTCGGGCAGAGACACTGCCGGGTTGGTTGACATGATCCAAAGCGCCTTTATGCGTCCGTCAGCGCAAGCTTGGAACAAGTCGACGGCCTTCAGACCGGGCGTGTCCGCAATGCGCGGTGCACCCCAGAACTCGCGCACGGCGTGTCGGTGGTCGGCGTTTTCGAGGTCGAGATGGCAGGCCAGCATGTTGGCCAGCCCTCCAACCTCGCGACCGCCCATCGCGTTGGGCTGGCCCGTCATGGAAAATGGGCCCGTTCCGGAGCGTCCGATGCGCCCGGTCGCGAGGTGGCAGTTCAGAATTGCGTTCACCTTGTCGGTGCCGGCGCGGGACTGGTTCACGCCTTGGGAATAGAGCGTGACAACCTTTTCGCTTGCGCACCAGAGGTCGATGAACGCCTCGACGGACCTAACCGGTAATCCGGTCTCTGACACTGCGCAGTCCTGCGTCGCTGCGAGTGTCTCCGCGAGACCCGTTACGTGGTTGTCCACATAGGCGCGATCGATCAGCCCCCGGGTGTCGATCGCGCGCAAGAGCAAATTGAAAAGCGTGGTGTCGCCATCCACCCGGATCGGCAGATGCAGATCGGCGAGTTGGCAGGTTGCTGTTCGGCGCGGATCGATCACGACCACGCGCATCTCGGGGCGCGCAGCCTTGGCGGCCGACAGGCGCTGGAAGATAACTGGATGGCACCAGGCGAGGTTCGAACCGACCAGCACGACCAGATCCGCCTCTTCGAAATCCTCGTATTGCCCGGGCACCGTATCCGCACCAAAAGCGCGCTTGTGGCCCGCGACCGATGACGCCATGCAAAGGCGCGAATTCGTGTCGATATTGGCACTGCCGATGTAGCCTTTCATCAGCTTGTTGGCGACGTAGTAGTCTTCGGTCAGCAACTGGCCCGAGACATAAAGGGCCACCGAATCCGGTCCATAACGGTTGATCGCGGCGCGGAACGTATCGGCGACCAGCGCGAGCGCGCTGTCCCAATCCGCGCTCTGCCCATCGATTTGTGGCGTCAGAAGGCGGCCGTTATCATCCAGCGTCTGACCAAGCGCGGTGCCCTTGGAACAGAGCCGTCCGAAATTGGCCGGGTGGTGCGTGTCGCCCGTGACGTGGCCATCCCCGCTCACCACAACCCCGCAACCCACGCCGCAATAAGGGCAGGTGGTCTTGACGCCAGTCATTCGGCCGCCCGCATTTGCAGAAAACCAGCCTCGATCAGTATTCGTCCTTGGGCGACACGCGCGGGGTAGGTCGAAACCGACCCGCTATCGGATCCCTGCGCCTCTCCGGTTTCGAGAGAAATCACCCAGTTATGCAGAGGACAGGTCACGGCCTTGCCATGTACGATCCCTTCGGCCAGCGGCCCAGCCTTGTGCGGGCACGCATTGTCGAGCGCATAAATCTCGTCCTCGCCGGTCCGGAACACGGCAACGCATCCCATTGGCGATTTCACGACGCGGGCGCCACGCGGCGGTATGGCGTCCAGCGGTCCGATGTCGATCCAGTCAGCCGGGCCGGTCATTCGGCGGCCTCCAGCGTGAAATTGGCGATCGGCTTGTAACTGTCGACCCGGGTTTCGGCGTGTTCGGCCCAGGGATCCTTTTGATAGATGGATTGCGACAGCTCGAACCGCGCGACCAGAGCGGCGCGTTCATCCAGATCGTAAACCACCCGCTCCTTGACCCAGTCCAGACCGACCTTGGCGATCCATTTGTATGGACGGTCGAGGTATTTTGCGTTCTCGCGGTAGAGCTGGACAAAAGCCTTGGTCACGGCGATGGCCTCGTCTTCTGATGCGACCTGTACGAGAGGTTCGGTTTCCTTGACGTCCATCCCGGCCGCGCCGCCGACGCCGATCTGATAGCCGCTATCGACGCAGACCACACCGAGATCCTTGCAGGTTGCTTCGGCGCAATTGCGCGGGCATCCGGACACGGCCAGCTTGACCTTGTGTGGTGTCCACGAACCCCAGAGCGCGCGCTCCAGCTTGATCCCAAGACCGGTGCTGTCCTGCGTGCCAAACCGGCAATGATCAGTGCCGACGCAGGTTTTGACGGTGCGTAACCCCTTGGAATAGGCGTGCCCGGACACCAGACCGGCCTTGCCGAGGTCGGCCCAGATTGCGGGCAGATCCTCGGACCGAACGCCCAGAAGATCGATCCTCTGTCCTCCGGTGACTTTGACGGTCGGCACGTCGTACTTGTCCGCCGCATCCGCAATCGCTCGCAGCTCGTCCGGCGTTGTGATCCCGCCCCACATCCGCGGCACGACACTGAATGTGCCGTCTTTCTGAATGTTGGCGTGTTTGCGTTCGTTGACGAACCGGCTTTGCGGATCGTCGCGGTAGTCCAGCGGCCAGTCCGCCAACAGATAAAAATTGAGCGCCGGTCGGCAGACATGGCAGCCGCAGGAGGTTTTCCACCCCAGTTCCTGCCACACCGCCGGCATGGTCTTGAGCTCGCGTGACTTGATCAGCCTGCGGACGTCTTCGTGAGTGAGGTCGGTACAGCCGCACATCGGCTGCGCCGTCGGCATAACAAAGTCGTCGCCGAGCGTGGTGCTCAGCACCTGTTCGACCAACCCGGTGCAGGTCCCGCAGGATCCGCTGGCCTTGGTGACGGATCGCACCGCGCCTAGATCGGTTGCGCCGTTCTGGATCGCCGCAACGATGTCACCCTTGCAAACGCCGTTACAGCCGCAAATTTCCGCCTCAGGCGGTAAGGCTGCAACGGCCGCCATAGGGTCCACGGGGGACCCTCCCTGATAGGCGGGGCCAAAGATGAGCGTCTCGCGCATCTCCGAGATGTCCGTCTTGTCGCGGATCATCCCGTAGAACCAGTTGCCATCGGCGGTGTCACCATACATGACCGCGCCGATGATGCGGTCGTCCTCGACCACCAGCCGCTTGTAGACGCCACGGGCGGGGTCTCGGAACACGATATCCTCGCGCCCGTCACCATCGGCGAAGTCACCCGCGCTGAAGAGATCACAGCCCGTGACCTTGAGCTTGGTGGACAGCTCCTTCTGCACGAAGGTCGCAGGCTCGCCCATGAGCGTCTGTGCCGCGACCTTGGCCTGATCGTAAAGCGGGGCAACGAGGCCAAAGATCTGCCCGCCATGTTCGACACATTCGCCCACCGCAAGGATGTCGGGATCCGAGGTGCACATCTGGTCGTCGACATGGATCCCGCGCCCGACCGCCAGCCCGGCGTCCTTGGCAAGCCCGACATTCGGGCGGATGCCAACGGCCATCACCAGCAGATCGCAGGGCAATTCAGTGCCATCGTCAAGCTTCAGCGCGCGCGCATGACCGTTTTCGCCGAGGATCTCCTTGGAGTTGGCAGAACAGCGGATCGTGATGCCTTTGTCCACCAGCGCCTTGCGCAGCAGGTACCCGGCTGCTTCGTCCAGTTGCCGCTCCATCAGATGGCCCATCAGATGCACGACGGTGACATCGACGCCGCGCGCGGCCATGCCGGCCGCTGCTTCGAGCCCCAAAAGACCGCCACCGATCACGACCGCCTTCTGGCTTTTGGTAAGGCCCATCATCCGGTGCGTGTCTTCGAGGTCGCGGTAGGCGATTACCCCGTCTAAATCATGGCCGGGCAGGGGGATCATCACCGGGTTCGATCCGGTGCCGATCAGCAGCTTGTCATAAAACAGCGTATCGCCATTTGCCGCCGTCACAGTCTTGGCCGCCCGATCTATGCTGTCGATCCGTTCGCCGAACCGACAGGTGATACCATGGTCGGCGTACCACGCATCATCATGGGTGATGATGTCGTCATAGGTCTGATCGCCGGCGAGCACCGGGCTGAGCATGATCCGGTTGTAGTTGCCACGCGGCTCTGCGTTGAAGAGCGTGATCTCGACATCCGCGTCGGCATCCACCAGGTGTTCCAGCGCTCGCCCCGAGGCCATGCCTGCGCCGATCACAATGAGTTTCTGTGTCATGTCCTACTCCGCCGCGATCGGTTTCGGGGTCGGGGATTTCGGCTTGGGCGTGGCGCCGTGTTCGTATTCCTCAAGGAAATTCAACACCTCCTGCCGGTAGGCATAGTAATCGGGATGTTCCAGAAGCGCCTTGCGCGACCGCGGGCGGGGCAGATCCACATCAACGATCTTGCCGATCGTCGCCTGCGGCCCGTTGGTCATCATCACGACACGATCGGCCAGCAGGATCGCCTCGTCCACGTCATGGGTGACGCAGACGGCGGTGACCTTGGTGCGTGACCAGACCTCCATCAGCACTTCCTGCAGCTCCCATCGTGTAAGGCTGTCGAGCATTCCGAAGGGCTCGTCGAGCAACAGCAGCTTGGGCGACAGCGCAAAGGCGCGGGCAATGCCGACACGTTGCTTCATGCCGTTTGACAGAGCGCTTGCCGGTTTCTCCATCGCGTCGGCAAGGCCCACGCGTTCGAGATAGTATTCGACCACATCCTGCCGTTCGGCGCGTGATGCGCGCGGATAGACCCGGTCGACACCCACGCTGACGTTTTCCTTGGCGGTCAACCAGGGAAAGAGCGATGGCGCTTGGAACACCACGGCGCGTTCAGGATCCGCTCCTTCGACATGACGCCCATCCAGCTTGATCGCACCCTTGCTGATCGGGTTCAGCCCGGCAGCCATGGTCAGCACCGTTGACTTGCCGCAACCGGAATGGCCGATCAGTGAAATGAACTCGCCCTTGTTGAGTTTGAGGTTGAAGTCCTCGACCACGGTCAGCGGACCCTGAGGCGTCGGATAGACCTTGTGCAGCTGGCTGAAGTCGAGGAAGTTCCGGTCGATCATGCCTTTCTGCGCCTTGGCCACAGCGGCTGGCACACCATGGATCGGCGTCACGTCGGGCAGGTTTCGACTGCCTTCCACCTTCGCGTCTATGCCCACATCCATCAAGTATGTCGTAATGTCCGCACGCAAGGCCTTGAAGCCTTCATGGTGGTTCATTTCACCGCGATCGCGCGGGCGCGGGATCGACACCCGGAACTCCTGCCCGAGCGAGCCATTGGGGTTCAGCGCGATGATCCGGTCGGCGAGAAT
>JBCCVT010000030.1:0-17449 GCA_039195015.1 Pseudomonadota bacterium | reverse complement strand
GGACTTTCCGCGGCTTTGAACCCGGCGGCATCGGACCGCGCGACTTTTCGCGTCAGGTTGGTGGCGGTGGAAACGCCGATGACGCGCTTGGCGGCAACTTCTATGCCGTCGCACGGTTCGAGGCACAGTTCCCGCTGGGGCTTCCCGAAGAGGTCGGTTTGCGCGGTGGCGTCTTTTATGATGTCGGCAACCTTTGGGATCTGTCCAATGCGAACCTCACCGGCGGCAATGTCGTGGGCGAGGGCGGATCGTTCCGGCATGTGATCGGTCTTGCATTTCTCTGGGACACACCGATCGGGCCGCTTCGCTTCAACTTCAGCCGTGCGCTCGTCAAGGAAGACTTCGACGAAGAACAGACCTTTGACCTAACGCTGTCGGCGCAGTTCTGATCGTCCAATGGGGTGTGTTCGGGCGCGCGTGGGATGGGTCAGGCTGGCGCTTCTCTACCTGGCGCTTGCTGGCCTCGGTTGGTCCGCGACCGCGCAAACCTTGCAAAGCCCGATCCTGACGATCGAATCCGATCGCCTTTTTGCCGACTCCCTCTTTGGACGGCGCATGGCGCGCGAGATCGATACCGCCTCGGCCGTGCTTGCCACCGAAAACCGACGGATCGAAGCGGAATTGACCGCCGAAGAGCAGGCCCTCACAGAGCGCCGCGCCGACATGCCGCCCGAGGAGTTTCGCGCGCTTGCGGATGCGTTCGACCAGAAGGTGGAAGAGATCCGGCGCACGCAGGACAACACGGCTCGTCGCCTGTCTCAGCAGAACGATGCGAGCCGTGTTCAGTTCCTGCGCGCCGCGCGACCGGTGATGGAACAGCTGATGCGCGAGACGGGCGCCGCGGTGGTGCTGGAACGGTCGAGCGTCTTTCTGTCGGCCAACGCAACAGATGTCACCGACGAACTCATCACCCGTATCGATGCCGCGATTGGTGATGGCAGCGCGGTCGAAGATTCGCCGCCGACCGACGATGACCCCGACTTGCCCTGAACCGGTGCTGTTGCTAGCAAGACGGCAAGACAGAACGACGAAGGACACTTCATGACGCCCGAGCTGAAAAGCGCTGACATTCAATTGATCCAGCGCATTCTGCCGCACCGCTATCCGTTTCTTCTGGTCGACAAGGTCATCGAGATTGACGGCTATTCCTCGTCCATCGGGATCAAGAATATCACGATGAACGAACCGCAGTTTCAGGGCCATTTCCCCGGAACACCGATCATGCCTGGCGTCACGATTGTCGAGGCGATGGCGCAGACTGCGGGCGTGATGCTGGGTGTCGGGTTTGACGTGGTCGACACCGAGCTGCTGATCTATTTTATGTCCATCGACAAATGCAAATTCCGCCGCAAGGTGATCCCGGGCGACGTCATGCAGATGCATGTTACGACGATGCGCGGCAAACCCGGCGGCAAGATCTTCAAGTTCGACGGCAAGGCAACGGTTGATGGCGACACAGCGGCCGAGGCCGAATTCTCCGCCTTTGTCGACTGGACCCCCGGTGCGTGAGGCCACGTGAAATGACCCAGATACATCCCTCTGCCGTGATCGAAGACGGCGCCAAGATCGGCCGCGACTGCGTGATCGGGCCGTTTTGCGTGGTTGGCGCGCGTGTTGTACTGGGCGACCGGGTCGAACTCAAAAGCCATGTGGTGGTGACCGGTCGGACCGAGATTGGCGACGACACGGTGATCTTCAACTTTTCGGTGATCGGAGAGATCCCGCAGGACTTGAAGTTTGGCGGAGAGGAATCCCGTCTGATGATCGGCAAGCGCAACCGGATCCGCGAGCATGTGACGATGAACACCGGCACCGAAGGCGGCGGAGGGGTGACACGTATCGGGGATGACGGGCTTTTCATGGCCGGCGTCCATGTGGCCCATGACGTACAGATCGGCGACCGTGTCATCCTTGTGAACAATGCCGGCGTCGCCGGGCATTGCATCGTCGAAGACGACGTGATCGTTGGTGGCCTGTCGGGCCTGCATCAATGGGTGAGGGTCGGGCGCGGTGCGATCATCGGCGCGCTTACGATGGTGCCGAAGGACGTAATTCCCTATGGCCTCGTCCAGGCGTCTCGCGGCCAGTTGCATGGGCTGAACCTTGTCGGCCTGAAGCGGCGCGGCGTGTCACGCGCAGACATCTCAGAATTGCGCGCTGCGTTCCAGACGCTTGCAGGTTCGGACGGCACCTTTCAGGAACGCGCGCGTCAACTGGGAGAAACCGCCGAAAGCGAGCTCGTGCAGCAAATCGTGGATTTTGTGACCGGCGAGAGCGACCGGTCTTTCCTGACCCCGGTGACCTGAGACGATGCGAGCGCTTTTCGCCGGCACCGGAGGTCTCCCGGCCGCGATTGTGGCGCGTTTGCCTGACCCCCCGGTGATCTTCGTGATGGACGGGTTCCCGCCCGACGGTCTGACACCGGACATCACCTTTCGTTTGGAACATCTCGGCACGCTTATCCAAGGTCTGACCAAACGCGGTGTGACCGAGGTTTGTTTCGCAGGTGGCGTGTCCCGCCCGCCGATCGATCCAGGCCAGATCGACGCGGCGACCTTACCGCTGGTTCCCGTGTTGCAGCAGGCGATGGCGCAGGGTGATGATGGCGCTCTGCGCGGACTCCTCAAAGTGTTCGAAAATGCGGGCCTTCACATTCGCGGCGCACATCATTACGTCCCCGATCTTTTGCCGAGCGCTGGATCACTGACCAACGCGACGCCCACCGATGCGCATCGGCGCGATGCGCAACGCGGTGCTTCTGTCGTGGCGGCGATGGCGGTGGCGGATGTCGGGCAAGCCTGCGTTGTGCATCGACGTCAGGCGCTGGCCATCGAGGGCATATTTGGCACCGACTGGATGCTGGCGAGCCTCGCCGCGCGCCCCGACGGCCGAGGGGGCATTCTTTTCAAGGCGCCCAAACCCGGGCAGGACCTGCGCGTTGACATGCCAATGATCGGGCCGGACACGGTGCAGGGTGTTGCAGAAGCCGGGCTCGACGGGATCGTGATCGAGGCGGGCGGGGTCATGGTGCTTGACCAGGACCGGGTGATTGCCGAATGCAACCGGTTAGGTCTCTTCCTCTGGGTGCGCGAGGCTGCCGGCTGATGCGGGTTTTTCTGTTGGCGGGGGAGCCCTCGGGAGATCGCCTGGGCGGCGCGCTGATGGCGGGGCTCCGGCACTTGCAGCCCGAGATCGCGTTTGATGGCATAGGCGGTCCGATGATGCAGACACAGGGTCTCGCCAGCCGGTTTCCGATGGACGAGCTGAGCGTGATGGGTGTTGCCGAGGTGCTGCCAAAGTACTTTCATCTCAAACGCCGCATCGCTGAAACTGCCCGCGCGGTGATCGACACCCGGCCGGATGTGCTGATCACAATCGATTCCCCGGATTTCTCGCTGCGTGTCGCAAAGCAGGTGAAGGCCGAAACGGACATTCGGACCGTGCATTATGTGGCCCCCACGGTCTGGGCCTGGCGGCCGAAACGTGCTGCGAAAATGGCGAAGATGATTGATCATGTGTTGGCGCTCTTCCCCTTCGAGCCGCCCTACATGGAAGCCGAAGGGATGGAGTGCGACTTTGTCGGTCATCCGGTAGTGGCCGAGCCGCAAGCAACCGATGCGGAAGTATCGGCCTTTCGTCGGGCACACGGGCTGGGCGATGCACCGATCCTTCTGGTTCTGCCGGGCTCGCGCAAAGGGGAGGTTTCGCGTCTAACCCCAGTTTTCGGCCCTGCCTTGACCACGTTTTTGAAGAACCGGCCCGAGATGCGTGTTGTCGTGCCGGCAGCCGGCCCCGTGGCGGACATGGTGCGCAACGCGGCCAGCGGGTGGCCCGGGCAGCCGCTGATCATTGATCCCACCAGTCATGAGGGCAAGGCCGCCGAAATCGAAAAGCGTGCGGCCTTTCGGGCTGCCGATCTGGCGCTTGCGGCTTCGGGCACTGTTTCACTGGAACTGGCCGCTGCGCAAACGCCAATGGTTATTGCCTATAAGGTACAGTGGCTGACATGGCAGATCGTCAAAAACATGTTCCTTGTCGACACTGCTAACCTTGTGAACCTCGTGAGCGATACACGGGTCGTGCCCGAATGCATCAGTGAGAACTGCACGCCCGAGCGCATCGTGACAGCGCTCGAGGCGCAAATCGCCGCTCCGGATGCGCAGGCGGTGGCGATGGAACTGACGATGGAGCGTTTGGGCCGTGGAGGTGACAATCCGGGTCTGCGCGCGGCACACGCCGTGCTGCGGGGTCTGGGCGTTTAGAACGCGAACGTGGAAGGCCGAGGCGTGGGCAGGGTGATCAGTATCCCCGCCAGATCCAGCCGCCGCCAAAGATGCGCGTTCCTCCGGTTTCGTAAAAGACGCAGGCCTGTCCGGGAGAGATCCCTTCCTCGGGGCTCAGCAATTCGACCTCGGCCGTTGTAGATGACAAAGGCCGCACGACAGCCTCGCGCGGCGGCCGGGTCGACCGCACCTTGACGGAGACGAGCCATTCATCCCGGCTGTCGAACGGCGTATCGCCCAGCCAGTTGATTTCGCGGACCGGAACCGTGCGCGTCGACAACATATCCTTGGGGCCGACGACCACCTGCTTTGCGTCCACGTCGAGCTTGACCACATAGAGCGGTTCACTGAGGCCACCGATGCCCAGACCGCGACGCTGCCCGATTGTATAGTGTATGACGCCGTCATGCCGGCCGAGCACGCGCCCGTCCGCATGAACAATTTCACCAGGTTCTGCCGCACCAGGGCGCAGTTTCTCGATCACTGCGGCGTAGTTGCCATTGGGCACAAAGCATATGTCCTGACTGTCGGGCTTATCGGCCACGCTCAGCCCGTACTGCGCCGCCATCTCGCGGGTTGCGCTTTTCGACGGCAGATGCCCCAGCGGGAACCGCAGGAAAGACAGTTGCTCGGGTGTGGTCGAGAACAGGAAATAGGACTGATCGCGGTTCGCATCTTCGGCGCAATGCAGTTCGGGCCCGTTTGGTCCGTCCATGCGCTGGATGTAATGCCCTGTCGCCATGCAATCCGCATCCAGATCACGCGCGGTCTCCAGCAGATCTTTGAACTTCACCCGCTCGTTACAGCGGATACAAGGCACCGGCGTAGCGCCCGCCAGATAGCTGTCGGCGAATTCGTCGATGACTGCGTCCTTGAAGATGTTTTCGTAATCCAGAACATAATGTGGAAAGCCGCGTTCTTCGGCCACCTTGCGCGCATCATGGATATCGACACCTGCGCAGCATGCGCCTTTCTTGGCCAGTGCCGCACCGTGATCATAAAGCTGCAGAGTGACGCCCACGACGTCATATCCCTGATCAGCCAGATACGCCGCCACAACCGAGCTGTCGACGCCACCCGACATCGCGACAACCACACGCGTTTCAGCGGGTGATTTCGCAAAACCAAGCGAATTGACGTCTGTGCGGGCGGCCAGCGCCATGATGCGACTCCGAAAGTTACCGGGAACCTGCGGAATATAGGAAAATCCTAGATACTCTCAAGTGCCTGTTTCACCCGCCGTTAAGCCTGTCTGCGCAAGGGTCGTCACGCAAGCCAGAGGTGTGACATGTATCTCAAGAAAGTTGATGGTCCGCGGGCCGTTACTTTGCCGGACGGAACCATCATGACGCGGGCGGATCTGCCCCCGGCGTCCACGCGTCGCTGGGTGGCGTCGCGCAAGGCCTCCGTTGTGCGGGGTGTGCTCTATGGTCTGATCACGCAGTCTGAAGCGATGAAAACCTATGGAATCAGTGAGGAAGAGCTGCATAGCTGGATGAGCGCCGTCGCCGACCATGGCATAGATGCCCTAAAGGCAACCGCGTTAAAAAAGTATCGACAACCTTAGGTTGCGGATGGCATAGTCTCATGTGACGGTAACGTGCAATTAACCTTTATTGTCCACGTTCGGTAGCAAGAAGAGACAGATTGCAACGGAGACGGATGCTATGCGCGTTCTTTTGGTCGAAGACGACCCTACAACTTCCAAGAGCATCGAACTGATGCTGACCCATGCCAACCTTAACGTGTATTGCACGGACCTGGGGGAAGAAGGGATCGATCTCGCCAAACTCTACGATTACGATCTGATCCTTCTGGATCTCAACCTGCCGGATATGAACGGCCATGACGTCCTGCGCCAGCTGCGCCTCGCACGCATCGAAACGCCGATCCTGATCCTGTCGGGCGCAGATGACACGGAAAACAAGATCAAGGGCTTCGGTTTTGGTGCGGATGACTATCTGACCAAGCCGTTCCACCGCGAAGAGCTTGTGGCGCGGATCCACGCGATTATTCGTCGCTCCAAGGGGCATTCCCAATCGATCATCCGCACGGGCCGGATTTCGGTCAACCTTGACGCGAAGACGGTCGAAGCGGATGGCGCGCCTGTGCATCTGACCGGCAAGGAATACCAGATGCTCGAGCTCTTGAGCCTGCGCAAAGGCACAACCTTGACGAAAGAGATGTTTTTGAACCATCTCTACGGCGGAATGGATGAGCCTGAACTCAAGATTATCGACGTGTTCATCTGCAAGTTGCGCAAGAAACTGAGCAAGGCGACCGAAGGCGAGAATTACATCGAAACGGTCTGGGGTCGCGGTTATGTGCTGCGTGATCCACAGAGCGAGACGGGAGAGGATACCCGCATCGCAATCGGGGCATAAGGCCCGGCCCGACGCACTTTTTCCGGGCGCGACCTCCACCACTCACGGCTTACCTAGCGTCTGGACCTCTCCCCGGCTGCGCCCTATCACTAGAGCGTCGCGCAGCCGGGGTAAGAATTTTTGGATCCGCAGAAACCCATCGACAGTCTCACTGAGGCCGAGGCAGAGGGCGAGCTGGAACAGCTTGCCACGCAGCTGACCGAGGCCAATCTGGATTACCACACCCGTGACGCGCCACGGATGTCGGACGCGGATTATGATCAGCTCAAAAAACGCAATGCCGCGATCGAGGCGCGCTTTCCGCATCTGAAACGCGTCGACAGCCCCTCGGACGTGGTTGGTGCGCCGGTCGCCGAAGGCTTTACCAAGGTGACCCACGCGCAGCGTATGCTATCGCTCGGGAACGCGTTCGATGAAGAGGACGTTGCCGGTTTTGAAACTTCGATCCGGAAGTATCTCGGGCTGGCCGATGACGCGGCACTTGATTTCACCGCCGAGCCAAAGATCGACGGGCTCTCGTTGTCCTTGCGGTACGAAAACGGTGTATTCGTGCAGGCCGCTACACGCGGCGATGGCGTGGTGGGTGAGAACGTCACGACGAATGCCCGCACAATAGGCGATGTTCCTCAGCGGTTGACCGGCGCACCCGCGGTGCTCGAGGTGCGCGGTGAAGTTTACATGGCCCATCCGGATTTCGAAGCCTTGAACCAAAGGCAGGCGGAGCATGGAGAGAAGACCTTCGCCAATCCGCGCAACGCGGCTGCCGGGTCGCTGCGCCAGCTGGATCCGACAATCACCCGGTCGCGCCCGCTGCGCTTTTTCGCTTACGCTTGGGGGGAAACCTCGGCCCCGCTGGCCGAAACGCAACAGGACGCGATCAATCGCCTTCGTGATCTGGGCTTCCAGACCAACGAACTGACCGCGCTCTGCACCTCTTTGCCCGAGATGCTGGCGCATTACGCCCGGATCGAGGATCAGCGCGCGACGCTCGGCTATGACATTGACGGTGTCGTCTACAAGGTGAACGATCTCGGCCTGCAGGCGCGGTTGGGCATGCGCTCGACCACACCGCGTTGGGCCATCGCGCACAAGTTTCCCGCCGAATTGGCCTGGACGCGGCTGGAGGCAATCGACATCCAGGTCGGGCGCACCGGCGCCCTGAGCCCGGTTGCGCGGCTCAGCCCGGTCACGGTGGGCGGCGTCGTCGTCAGCAACGCGACCCTCCACAACGAAGACTACATCGCCGGACGCGATGCCCAAGGCGGTCAGATCCGAGAGGGCAAGGACATCCGCATCGGAGATTGGGTGCAGGTCTACCGCGCTGGTGACGTGATTCCTAAGGTTGCCGATGTTGACCTGTCGAAACGTCCAGCGGACGCGCAGCCGTTCCAGTTCCCCGAGATCTGTCCCGAATGTGACAGCCAGGCGGTTCGCGAACCTGGCGACGCGGTGCGCCGCTGTACCGGCGGGCTGATCTGCCCCGCGCAGGCGGTCGAAAAGCTCAAGCATTTCGTCAGCCGCGCCGCGTTTGACATCGAAGGGCTGGGCGCCAAACAGGTCGAGCAGTTCTATACCGACGGCTGGATCAAGGAACCGGCGGATATCTTCTTGCTCAATGAACGCTACGGCAGCGGTTTGCAACAGCTGAAGAACCGCGAAGGCTGGGGCGAGAAATCGGCGCGCAACCTGTTCCGAGCCATCGATGACAAACGCGACATCCCGCTGGCCCGGATGATCTTTGCGCTTGGCCTGCGTCATGTGGGCGAAGTCGCCGCCGCGACACTGGCGCAGCACTTTGGCACCTGGGCGGCTCTGGCGGAGGCGGTGGACCAGGCCGCGCGTGAACCCGCCTTTGCCGCCGCTGACGCGAAGGCGCGGAAGTCGGCGGTGCCTGAAAGCCCCGCCTGGGCGGATCTGACGGGGATCGACGGCATCGGAGATGTGCTGACCGAAGCGCTTGTGACCGCGCTTCAGCAGCCAGCCGAGCGCGCGTCGATCACGCGCCTCACCGATCAGCTCCAGATCCAGGCCGCCGAAGCCGTCGCGGTCACGGATAGCCCGGTCGCCGGCAAAACCATTGTCTTCACGGGCACCCTCGAAAAGATGACCCGTGCCGAGGCCAAGGCCCGGGCCGAAGCGCTCGGCGCCAAGGTTGCCGGCTCGGTCAGCGGCAAGACCGATCTTCTGGTGGCGGGGCCAGGGGCGGGTTCGAAAGCCACGAAGGCCGCCCAACTCGGGGTCGAAACGCTGGACGAAGACGGGTGGCTGGCCCTGATCGACGGGCTATGAGCGGCCGTCCCGAGCCGCTATTCCCGCTGTTTGCGAGCCTCGAAACACTCGACGGCGTAGGCCCAAAGATTGCGCAGAACATGGGGCAGCTGGGTTTGCAGGCGCCGCGGGACCTGCTGTTTCACCTGCCTTATGCGGTGATTGATCGCCGCCGCCGCGACACCGTGCAAGGCGCCAATCTGCCAGGTACCGTGACGGTTCAGGTCACCATCGGCCCGCACCGACCCGCGCGCAACAAGGGTGGCGCATACCGGGTCCATGTCATCGACGCGCAGACCGAATTTCAGCTGGTGTTCTTCCATGCCCGCGGCGATTACCTGCAGCGATTGCTCCCGCAAGGCGAAGAGAGGCTAGTATCCGGCAAGGTGGAATTTTTCGATGGGATGGCGCAGATGGTGCATCCCGATCACGTCGTCCCGCTCTCCGAAGCCACCGAGATCCCCGAGTTCGAGCCGGTCTATCCGCTCACGGCGGGTGTCACGCAAAGGGTGATGCACCGCGCGGCTTTGGGCGCGCTGCAGCGGGCGCCCGAGATGCCGGAATGGATCGATCCGGCGCAGAAGTTGCAGGAAGACTGGCCGGACTGGCATACGGCCATCGCCGAGGCGCATGCACCGGCGGGGGTCAATGATCTGGCCCCGACAAGCCCGGCGCGGGCGCGGCTTGCCTATGATGAGCTGATGGCGCATCAGCTGACCCTTGCGCTCGCCCGGCAGCGCGACCGGCGCCAGCATGGTGTGGTCAGTGAGGCGACTGGGCGCTTGCAGGCCCGTGTGCTTGATGCGTTGCCATATCGCCCAACGGGAGCTCAAGAACGCGCGATGGCCGAGATCGCAGAAGACATGGGCTCGGGCAACCGCATGAACCGGTTGTTGCAGGGCGATGTCGGCGCGGGCAAGACACTTGTGGCTTTCATGGCGCTGCTGATCGCGGTTGAAGCGGGCGGGCAGGGTGCGATGATGGCCCCAACTGAGATCCTCGCGCGACAGCATCTGGAGGGTTTGCAGCCGCTCGCCGATCAAGCCGGCGTGGTGCTCGACATCCTGACAGGTCGCGACAAGGGGGCGGAGCGGCGCGCCAAGCTGGCGGCCTTGCAGGCGGGCGACATCCAGATCCTTGTGGGCACCCATGCGCTGTTTCAACAGGACGTCACCTTTGCAGATCTGCGCCTTGCGATTGTGGACGAACAGCACCGGTTCGGCGTGCGCCAGCGGATGGGGCTCGCCGAAAAGGGCGGCGCGGCGGATGTTCTGGTGATGACCGCAACGCCGATCCCGCGCTCGCTGGCGCTTGCGCAATATGGCGACATGGATGTTTCGATCCTTGACGAAAAACCGCCCGGGCGGAAACCGATCAAGACCGCCGTGGTCAGTACGGACCGCATGGAAGAAGTCGTACAGCATTTGCGAACCGCGATCGAGGCCGGGCGCCAGTGTTACTGGGTGTGCCCGCTGGTCGAAGAATCCGAGCGTGTCGATCTGACGGCGGCCGATGAAAGGTTCAAGCGACTGCGGGCGACCTTGGGTGAAGGTGTCGTGGGTCTCGTGCACGGGCAGATGCTACCGGCCGACAAGGATGCGGCGATGGCACGCTTCGTGGCGGGTGAAACCAAGGTTCTGGTGGCGACCACGGTGATCGAGGTAGGCGTCAACGTCCCGAACGCTTCGATCATGGTCATCGAACGGGCCGAAACCTTCGGTCTGGCGCAGCTTCACCAGTTGCGTGGCCGGGTCGGGCGCGGAGAGGCCGAGTCGACCTGCCTGCTGATGTATCAACCTCCGCTGTCGGAAGGCGGGCGCAAGCGGCTTGAGGTGTTGCGGGAGACCGAAGATGGCTTCCGCATTTCCGAAACCGATCTGCAGATGCGCGGGGCCGGGGACCTGATCGGCACGGCGCAATCTGGTGTTCCGCAGTTTCAGATCGCCGATCTGGAGCGACAAGCCGGGTTGATGGCAACCGCACAATCGGATGCGCGTCGTCTGCTTGCTGAAGATCCCCGCTTGCAAACACCTCGCGGCAAGGCGGCCCGCATGTTGCTGTGGCTCATGCGACAGGATCAGGCTATCCGGCTGATCTCGGTAGGTTGAGAACGCTAGCCAAGCGCCGTGTTCCAAAAAGTTCGCATATGTTCTCATAAAGTTCTTTACAAGACGCATCGAAAATGAGAACAAAGAGCTAACAAAGCATTAAGGATCACATCGGAGGACGCCATGCTGCAGCAGATCAAATCGGTTCTGAACCGCGGACATGCCACGCTGGCGCAAGACGCCATCGGTGCAACGGCGCTGGTTGTGATCCTTTTCGTTGGCCTGCATTTGCCGCATCTGACCTAGGAGAGTTCTGCCTGCGATCTCGTGATTGGCGCGTGTGCCCTGCATCCTTAGTCCCGTTCCGATGCGCGGCACCATCCTGTCCCCTTGCCTCGTCGGACCTGCCTTATCGTCCGATCGGACGCGCCGCCCCATGCGAGACCCGCATACCTGCCGTCGCCATCCTCGCCCGGGATGTGCGGCGGCTTTTTTTGTCTGTCTTTCCTCGAGCCTGCCCTGATTTTGCCACCTCGGTCGTGCAGGGTGATGCGGATACAAAATAGGACAGCTATCCATGATCCGCGCCATATTCTTGTTGTCGGCCGTCGGCCTTGCCGCCTGTTCATCGCCTGAAGGGATCGGGTTCGACACCTATGGGCTCGCGCCGCAAAAGTCACCTGCCATCAGCGAAGACGAAGCCTATGCAAAAGTCCGGGCAGAGCGTGGGCTGCCCCCGGTATCCAACTGAGCGTCCCGAACGGAAGTTAAGCGCAATTTGCCTGTTCGGCCTTGGCCATGGCTTCGGCCGTCGCATCCAGCGTCAGCATGATCGAGGCGTGCCGGTTCTTGTAGTCGCGCGCCGGCAACAGCACCTCAAGCCCGTCGAATGGGGCGACCGGGACAGGCCCGTCCTGCTTCAGCATCGCCTTAAGCTGGTCGCGCGCGGTCTCAATCTGTTCGCGCGAGGCGCCGATGATGGCGCGTCCGACAACAGAAGCTGCCGCCTGTCCCAAAGCACAGGCCTTGACGTCCTGACCGTAGCCGGTGATGCGATCACCTTCGACCGCTACATCAACGGTCACCGTTGATCCGCAGAGCGGCGAGCGTTTCTTGACCGTGGCATCCGGGGCTTCCAACCGGTCGAGATGGGGAATATCAGCAGCCAGGTCCAGTATGCGGGACGAATAGAGCTTGATCAGGTCGTTGTCGCCGGACATGGCTTTCCCTTTCGAATGGCCTCCCATACATAGGCCCTAACAATTGCCATGCAAAAGGTTTTCTCCATGCTGTTCGATCCGTCGACGCTCACATTCAATGACGCGGGCTTGATCCCGGCGATTGCGCAGGATGCGCAAAGCGGCGAGGTGCTGATGATGGCGTGGATGTCGGCCCAGGCCGTGGCGCGCACGCTGGAAACCGGACGGGTCACTTATTGGTCGCGGTCGCGCCAGTCGTTCTGGGTCAAGGGTGAAAGCTCCGGGCACGTACAGGAACTGGTTGAGATGCGTGTCGATTGCGACCGCGACTGTCTGCTCGTAAGGGTGAACCAGACCGGGCCTGCCTGCCACACGAACCGGCGCAGCTGTTTTTACACCGGGGTAGAGGGTGGCGACGAAGTCGAGCTGATGAAGCCGATGATCTGAGGTTTCGCGCCCTTTTGCGGCGCGACCGACCTGGTTCTATGCCGGGTCGTTACGGTTGAACGGGATCAGCGCATTGTTTCCGAACGGATATCCAGCAACCCGACGCGTTTGCGGATGTCATCGGGGGTCCAGCCGTCCGTACGGAATTTGGAGATCGCCCGGGCATCGTCACGTTTGGCCAGACGCTTGCCTTGATCGTCCCGGATCAGTTTGTGATGGTGGTAGCTCGGCGTTGGCAATCCTAGAAGCCGTTGCAAAAGCACATGGATCCGCGTGGCAGCAAAGAGGTCCTGACCCCGCACCACATGCGTCACACCTTGATCCGCGTCATCCAGAACGACCGAGAGGTGATACGAGGTGCCCATATCCTTGCGTGCGACCACAATGTCGCCCACCGATCTGATCATGTCCTGTCCCGAAAACTCGACCTCACCGGAATCTCCGTCCGGGCCCGTCCCCGTTTCCAGAAACGACAGGCGCACAGATCCGCTCCCACCAAGTTCCTTGAGTGCGAGCGCGATGTCGAGACGCAGGGTGATATCTCTGGGCCGAGGTACCTCGGCTGACCCGTGCGGCCGACTGCGGCACGTACCGGGGTAGATCAGGCCGTCCGGACCTTCGGTTGGCACACCTTCCTGCGGCGCGGAGAGGGCGGTCTGAATATCTCGACGGGTGCATGTGCAGGGGTAGAGCAAACCGTTCACCCACAGCCGATCGAGCGCAGTGTCATACGCGGTCTGACGATCCGACTGGCGCAGTACAGGTTCCGGCCAGCTCAGCCCAAGCCACTGCAAATCTTCGTAGATTTGTGCCTCCCATTGCGGGCGGCTTCGTGACCGGTCGATGTCTTCGATCCGGATCAGAAATGTTGCACCCTTGGTGCGCGCCATGTCATGGGCCAGCATCGCCGAATAGGCATGCCCCAGATGCAACGGCCCAGTTGGTGACGGGGCAAACCGGGTGACGAAGCTCACGTTCTGGCGACGACGTAGACGTCGGAACCCAGGCCGATACCGGGCAAGTGCGGTCCATGCTCACGAAAGAGCAGGGTGATCGTGCCCTGGTCAATATGGTCGAGCAGGCGCGCTTCGTTCGCCGGATCCTCAAGCGCGTGATCATTGAAGGAAAAGACGAGCCGTCCGCCGGAAACCAAACCCGCAATCAGCGTATCGAGCACGGAAATCGGGGCCGCTCCGGCGCCAATCACGCCGATCGCTGTGATGGCGGCATAGTCTCCTGGTGTGTGGGACAGCGGGTCGCCGGCCTCGATCTGGCTGACTTTGCGATAAATGCCCTTGCCTTCGGCCTGTTTGAGCATGTCGATCGACAAGTCCACTCCGTCGATCACCTGAAATCCCACCGCACGCAGGGCGAGCCCGGAAAGCCCCGTGCCGCAGCCGAAATCCAGCACAGGGGCCGCGATGTCGGGCAAATGCGCCGCGAGCGCCTTGGCGCAGCGGCCGGGTGTGGCATACCCGTTTTCGGCCACTTCAGCCTCGTAAGTCGTGGCCCAGTCGTCATAAAGCTTGCGGGTACTGTCCGCGTCGCGCGCCGAATACGCCTTGTCGAGGAATCCCTTGGCCATGACGCAAGGGTACGATGGCGGCCTATGCGGCGTCCAGCGTTGACTGGCCGAGCCAGCGCCGCCAGTCGGCTTTGGCGCGGTCGGTATAGGCCTTATAGCGATCCTTGCGTCCGCGTCGGCCCCCGCGTAGACCGTCGACCGGGGGAAAGAGGCCAAAATTTACGTTCATCGGCTGAAACGTCTTGGCCTCGGCACCGCCGGTGATGTGGGTGATCAGGGCGCCCATCGCTGTTGTGTGCGGCGGGGTCAGGAGCGGATGTCCCAGCATCTCTGCCGCAGCCATGCGCCCTGCCAGAAGTCCCATCGCCGCGCTTTCCACATAGCCCTCAACCCCGGTGATCTGCCCGGCGAACCGAATGTTCGGTCGTGACTTCAGCCGCATCTGGTCATCGAGCAACGACGGAGAATTCAGAAACGTGTTCCGATGAATTCCGCCGAGCCGGGCAAAACGCGCATTTTCCAGTCCCGGAATCGCACGGAAAACAGAGGCTTGCGCGCCGTATTTCATCTTTGTCTGGAAACCCACGATGTTATAGAGCGTACCAAGCTTGTTGTCGCGCCGCAGCTGTACGACGGCATGGGGTTTGACGTCGGGTGCATGCGCATTGGTGAGCCCCACGGGTTTCATCGGCCCGAAGCGCAGAGTTTCGCGCCCGCGTTCGGCCATCACCTCGATCGGCAGGCAACCGTCAAAATATGTGGCCGTTTCGCCCTCGTGAAACGCGGTCTTGTCTGCGTCGATCAGCGCATCGATGAAGGCGTTGTACTGCGCCTCATTCATCGGGCAGTTCAAATATGCGGTGCGTTCCGCTTCCGTCTCGCCCTTGTCATAGCGCGACTGCATCCAGGCCTTGTCCATATCGATCGACTCGAAATAGACGATAGGTGCAATCGCATCGAAAAAGGCCAGTGCCTCGGCCCCTGTTTCGCGCGCGATGGCGGCCCCGAGCGTGCCGGAGGTGAGCGGGCCCGTCGCAACAATCCAGCGCCCGTCTTGCGGCAACTCGGTGATCTCTCCGTATTCGACGGTGATCCGGGGATGCGCGCTCAGGCGCGCGGTAACGGTTTCCGCAAACGGATCACGATCGACGGCGAGCGCGCCACCGGCCGGCAAGCGGTGTTGGTCGGCTGCGGCCATGATCAATCCGCCTGCCGCGCGCATCTCCCAATGCAAAAGGCCGACGGCGTTTTGCTGATCGTCATCCGACCGGAAGGAATTGGAACAGACCATCTCGCCCAGCAGTCCGGTCTTATGCGCAAAGGTTTCGACCCTTGGCCGCATCTCATGCAGCACCACGGGCACGCCGGCATTGGCTGCCTGCCAGGCCGCCTCGGACCCGGCCATCCCACCACCAACGATATGAAGTGCGTCGCTCATGCGCGCCGATTTAGTCCAGCGCAGGCCGAGTGGCAACCGGTCGCAGGTACATGTATCAGGGGAGAGGCGTTTTTGGGGTCGCCGCAGCGCTCTGTCAGCCCGGTGAGAGCGTCCGGTTGGAGGGACGGAACAGCCGCGTGCGACCCAAAAACGAGTTCAGGCATTTGCCTCGCCCAATCCTTGCCATACCGGCGCCAAGCTTGAAAGTATCTATGTGAAAACAATCAGGTTGTGCTTTGGAGACAACACTTTATGCCACCCTTGGATTGTTTCGCCGATACAGGCTCATCGTGGCGGAAAGGGGGCATAATAGCCCGGGTGCGGCGACAATGGCGCTGCCAAATGCGCGTCATTGCGACCACTCGGGTGGGCGCTTGTCGAGGAATGCGGCAATCCCTTCGGCCGTATCGCGATGCAGCATGTTCTGCACCATTACGTCGCGCGTATAGGCATAGGCCTGATCCACGGGCAATTCGAGCTGCGCATAAAACGCCTCCTTGCCGATTTTGACCGCAGTGCCCAGCTTGCTCGCGAGCGTGTCCGCAAGGCCATCTGTCTCGGTCACCAGATCCTCCGGCGCGACCACGCGGTTGATCAACCCAAGGTCTGCTGCCCGTTCTGCATTGATGAATTGGCCTGTGGTCAGCATCTCAAAGGCGTGCTTGCGACTGATATTGCGGGTCAATGCGACCATCGGTGTCGAACAGAAGAGCCCGAGATTGACCCCGTTCACACCAAAGCGTGTCTTGGTATCGGCAATCGCCAGATCGCAGGATGCCACCAGTTGACAACCCGCCGCCGTCGCGATGCCGTGGACGCGCGCGATCACAGGCTGCGGCAAAGATCTGAGCGTCAGCATCATCCGCGTGCAGCGATCGAAGAGGTCCGCGAAATAGGCTTTCCCGCCATCCTCGGACTGACGGGCTTGGGTCATCTGCTTGAGGTCATGGCCGGCGCAAAACGCCTTGCCCGCGCCCGACAGGATGACAACACGGATCGCTGTGCTGTCGCGCAGATGGTCAAGTTCGGTCTGAAGGGCGGCCAGCATCTCGTCGCTCAGCGCGTTCAGCCGTTCGGGGGCATTCATGTGCAGATGCGCAACCGCCCCAGTGTCGCGACGTTCCAGAATTGCCATCTTGCCCTCCCATGCGCAGTTGGTCCAACTCTAGGCGCAAGCGGGAGGAAGGAAAAGCATGTCGCTGGCATTGAAGAAGGACGAGCTCGACGCGTATCTCGGCGAGGTTTTCGCCCATGTCTGGAGCGATTTCGAGATCGACGCGCTCACACCAGACGGGGTTAGCGTCCGTCTGCTGGCCAATCCGCGCCATGTGCGGCCGGGTGGCACCGTGTCCGGTCCGGCGATGTTCGCGCTCTCGGACGTAGCGGTCTATGCTGCGGTCCTTGCGCGCGTGGGCAGGATGGCGCTGGCGGTTACTACCAACTGCTCGATCGATTTCATGCGCAAGCCATCCGTCGACCGCGACCTGATCGCTGATTGCCGTCTGCTCAAGATGGGGCGAGTGCTGGCGGTCGGCGACGTGCTCATGTTCTCGGATGGTGATGAACGTCCCGTGGCGCGCGCCTCGCTGACCTATTCCATTCCGCCGCAGGGCTCCAACGCCGCTCTTGCCGGCTGAGCGAACAGCGTCACACGCGCACGTCCCGTCCGGACACCGTAACACTTCATTCTGGTCAAAAATACGCCGGGGGAGTCGCTAAAGGCGACGGGGGCAGAGCCCCCAATTGGTCGGCTCGCCGCAGGCGATCCGAAAAACTCCGAACGACAAGGACACAAACCCCGGTCGAGGTCCGGGTATTAGATCCGCATACCCCCCCGCACCGGATGAATATTCGGAG
>JBCCVT010000029.1:0-17721 GCA_039195015.1 Pseudomonadota bacterium | reverse complement strand
CGCGAATCCATGGACAAACGAGGTGTCTTGCCTGTCATCCCTATGCGCAAGTCACGAAAGAAGCGCGTCGGCGTCGACCGGTCCTTGTATCGTCTGCGCAACCTGGTCGAACGGTGCTTCAACAAGCTCAAGAATGCCCGCCGTGTCGCCACCCGCTACGACAAGACAGCGGAGAGCTTCCTGGGCTTCATCGACATCACGTCAATTCGCCTCTGGCTCCGACATCTGTCAACATGACCTAGCGAAAACCATTAATGGATGGCTGCTCAATCCGGGTTTTTGGTGCAAATTCCCACAGGAATTGAACCGGCTACGTTTCGATGCATTGTGACTGAAAAATGGGTTTTGGGACCTGCCAGTAATGCACAGGGGATTTGGTTTCGTGCTCCGGGTTCCGAACGGCTGGCGACTGGTCATCGCCGCATGTGAAGCGTCGCTGATTTGGAGGGAACTTCGGGTCGAGCATGCCCTGGGTCAGGTGAGTGGTGTCGCAAATTTTGGGACTTTGGGCCAGGCAAAACCACCAAAGAGAGCCGCCGTGGATCTGCCGGGAAAGACCGCAAGCGTATCAATTTCATAGTCGTAACCGCATCGGTCCGAACCCGCACACCCTGTGTTTCCCCCCGCACTTCATTCAAATTGATCGAACAAACGACATGTGCGCCGAAAGGGCTTCGCAATGCTCACTTTCCGGGACTCGCATCAAGCCCAGTCAGGACCAATCGAGTAGGTCCGCGACATAGTCTGCGCGTCCGCCTTCCAGCCCGGACTGGACGCCTCCCTTTATCAAAAGCGTTTTTAGTCCCGCAGCCCGTGCGCCCGAGATGTCATGCTCTGGACTGTCCCCGATCATTAGAACTCGGTTGGGCGGGATCGGGGCCAGAAAATCAAGGGCGGCCTCGAACATCGCGGGCGCGGGTTTGCCGAGCGGGAGCACTTGCCCGCCCTGTGCGGCGTAGTCTTCCGCGACGGCACCGGCGCCGAAAAACACCATTTCGCCATGCGCCATCAAGGTGTCGGGGTTGACCAGCAACATCCGCGTATGGTGCTCGGCATAGCAACCAAGCATTTGGGCATAATCCGAACGGGTATGTTCCTCGGGTCGGACGCCGGCAAGAACGACCATCGACGGCTGTTGTGTGCCGCCGGCTGAAACGACGCGAAGATCCAAACCATCGATCAGTTCGGTTTCTCCGTCACGGGTCACCAGTGTCACCGGCGTACCGGGTGCGAGTTGTGCCAACCGCTGTCGCGCCAGTTCGCCGGAACTGACGACGTGACCAACAAGGTCTTTGGGGAACCCGAGCCGTGCCAGTCGTTGCGCATTTGTGGCCGAACGTTTGCCTGAGTTGGTGAGCGTGACGACGGGAATGCCGCGTTTTGCCAATTCTTCCAAGGCCGTTCGCGCCCCCCGATAGGGACGCTCGCCATTGTGGAGGACGCCATATTGGTCCGTCACGACCGCGTCGAAATCCGCGATGATGTCGGACAGGCCTGCGATCCTTTTCATTGCTGCCGCAGAGCCTCAAGCGCCAAACGGGCCACGCCCGCCGCCGCACTTGTCGAGCGTGCCCGAGCCACCGGCACGCCAAGCGCACCTTGGCGGATCCGCGACCATGGCACGTTCGTTGCCCCTCCGCCCACGGTTCGGATCGAGCGCAATGCGGGCGCGCCAAGTTCGGCAAGCCGCGCATAGCCATCCGCTTCGATCCGCGCCATGCCCTCCAGCATGCCCTGTAAAAACACGGCGTCGTCAGCGGGGCGGGGATCCAAACGCGGGGGCAGTGCGGGATCGGAGATCGGAAACCGCTCTCCGGGCGCGCTCAACGGGTAGTAGTCAAGACCGCTGGGCTGCGTTGGGTCGAGTTGTTCGGATAGCGCCGCAAGCGTCCCGTCGTCGAAGAAGGTCGCCAGGACGCCGCCGCCCGTATTCGAGGCACCGCCTGCCAGCCAACGTGAACCGATGCGATGGCTGTAGATACCGTATTGCGGCGCAAAGACCGGTGCGTTCGACAAGAGTTTGATCGTAAGCGTTGTACCAAGCGCGGTCACGCCGTCGCCAGGTGCGCTTGCTCCCGTTGCGAGAAACGAGGCGCAACCGTCGGTCACGCCTGCGACCATCAAGGCACCTACCGGAACGCCGAGATGGCCGGACGCGTGTCCCGTCACCGTACCGGCAGGCACCACCTCCGGCAGGTGTTGGGGGGCGAGGCCGGCCTCTTCGATCCAGTCCGGCCAATGGCGATGCACCGGATCGTAACCCGTCTTGAGCGCATTGCTTTCGTCGCTTGCCACTGGGGCGTTGGCAAAAAGCGACGCAATCCAGTCGGCCTGATGGACAATCCGCACGACACCTGCCCGGTCTTGTAGCGTCATGGCGCGGGCGAGGCCGGAGGACGCCCCATGCGCCGCGCTCTCGCGCGGGGCAACCGACGCAATCCGCGCGACAATACGGTCGTCCTGCACGGCGTCATTATACATCAGCGCGTCGCCGACAGGTGCACCTTGCGCATCGAGCGCAAGGACGGTGCCAGAGGTGCCATCGACTGAAACGGCTCCGATGCAGGCCGGGTCGCTGTCCTTCCAGAGGGCCGTCAGAGTGGCGTGCAGCGTGCGTCGCCATATCGAGGGGTCGCGCAGATTGGCACCGAGAGCATCCATGCGGGTCGCCGCTTCGACATGAATGTCGCCCGATGGGTCGAGGATTGCGGCACGCACGCCGGATGTGCCCACATCAATGCCAAGCGCGCAGTCACCACTCATGAAGACGTCTCGGCGCTCAGACGCTCAGCGCGCTCCTCTTCCAGCGCCTGGCGATACTTTTCGGCATCCCAGCCTAGCAGCGCAGCCGTGTCAGCATCGTCCAGTCGGGTCGGCAAGCCGGCGAGACGAAACACCACCTCGCCGATCATCATGGCAAGCGCTTCAAGCGCGGGCGAGGCATCGCGTGGAATGGCCGCGCCCCGTCCAGGCAAGAAGACAAGCGCGCTAGCGGGACCCGGTGGGGCCGCAATGGGCAGGGTGTCCGCAGAAAACGGGGTTGGTCCGAGAAAGATGACCTGATCGGGACAGAGCGCCCGACCGATGGCGAGCCCAAGGCGCGCGGGATCGAACGCGAGCGCCGTCGTTGCACCGGGGCCAAGCGGCTTCCAGGGGCTATCCTCAAGATCCGCTGCGAGTTGGGGATCGGGTGCACAGGCGGGCGCGGTACCTGCATCAAACGCAACGGCAGCCGAGGCAAGCACATCTTCGGCCTCGTCGACGGTCTGCCCTGTCGCGATGATCCCGTGATTGGTCAAAACGACGCCGCGCGCGCCGGGCTGCCACGCCTCCATGATGGAGCGCGCAAGTGCGGCTCCGGGCATCGCATAGGGCACCTTGACAAGGCGCAGGGCGTCAAGCTCCGCAGACGGAATGGGTGCTGTAGACCGCGCCAGTGTCGCGACGCAGTGGGTGTGCAGAACCACCGGTGCGTCCAGAATGGCGTGGAAGCTGGTCTCGATGGAAGGCTTCAGGCCTTCGCCAAGCTGGAAAGTTGCCGGTTCGTCTGCCGAAGGGTCGCCGGTTTCCAATGCGGCGCGCATGGCTTTCGTGTCGACCGCCGTGAAGATATCGCTGGTTTCTGCGTCCGCCAGCCACGTCCCTGATGCCTTGACCAGCATCGTATCTTGCGACTTTAGCGAGACATTTCCACCAGGACCCTGGATCTGCATCGGGTCTGCGCCGAGCCTTTGCGCGGTCGCTGTCAACCTGGCGAATGCATCGCTTTGGCGGAGGGTGTCGAGGGTCATGCGACACGCTCTTTCGCGAGCCAGTCATCGACGGCGCACCGTTCCGCGTCGGTCATGAAAAGCGCGTGTTTTGTGCGTCGCTCCAGCATGTCTTCGGCCGTTCGCGCCCATTCATGTTCGAATAGCCATTGCGCCTCGCGCGCATAAAACAGCCCTCCGAAATGGAGCCCGAGATCCCGGAGGCTCAATGCGCCTTGCAGCAGATCATGCGCTTCAGTCCCGTAGCAACGCGCGTAATGGCGGGCGAGATCGTCGCCAAGCCAAGAGTAGCGGGCGCGGAAATCGACAAACCATGCGTCGAAATCGGATTTGGGGATATCACCGCCGGGCAACGCAGCGTTTTCCGTCCAGGCCGCGCCCATGACGGGGAAAAAGCCTGAAAGCTTTTCCAAAGCAGCCTCGGACAACTTGCGGTAAGTCGTGAGCTTGCCTCCAAAGGCCGACAACAGCGGCGCGCGTCCGTCACTGCCATCAATTTCGAATGTATAGTCTCGGGTCACGGCCGAAGCGCCCTTGGCCGCGTCGTCGTCAAAAAGCGGTCTCACGCCCGAAAAGGCCGACACGACATCTTCGGGCGTCAGCTCGATCCGAAAGTAGCTGTTCAGGATGCCGAGCAAATAGGTGGTTTCGTCTTCATCGACCGAGACATGCTCCGGTTGGTCGTCAAAAGGCGTATCGGTGGTGCCGATCAACGCGAGATCGTCGAAATACGGATTGACGAAAATCAACCGTTTGTCAGGCGCTTGCAGAACGTAGCCATGATCGCCCGACCACCAGCGTTTGAGGATAAGGTGGGATCCCTTAACCAGCCGGACATGTTTGGAGGAATTGACCCCAGCCACATTGCCGATCACCTGTTCGACCCAGGGACCAGCCGCATTAAAAAGCGCGCGGGCCTGAACCTCGCGCGTCCCGTTCGGACCCTGAAGCGTGACGCGCCACAATGCGCCGTCACGCCGCGCCGAAGTGACGGCAGTGCGCGTGAACACCTCGGCCCCCCGGCGCGCGGCATCAACTGCGTTCAACACCACGAGGCGGGCGTCATCGACCCAGACGTCGTAATAGGCAAAGGCGCGTTTAAACTGATCGCGCACCTTGTCGCCCACAGCTGACTTGTCGAGCCTTACGCTGGTCGTGCCAGGAATGCGCCGTCGTCCGCCGAGATTGTCATATAGAAAAAGTCCCAGCCGGATCAGCCAGCGCGGGCGCTGCTGGGGCGAATGCACAAGGATCAGCCGTAATGGCCAGGCAAGATGCGGGGCGGCGTCCAACACCACCTCGCGTTCAATGAGTGCCTCGCGCACGAGGCGAAACTCAAAGTACTCAAGATACCGCAAACCGCCATGAATGTATTTGCCCGATCGCGATGACGTGCCTTGTGCCAAATCGTCCTTTTCTGCCAAAAGCACCTTGAGCCCGCGCCCTGCCGCATCCCGTGCGGTGCCTGCGCCGTTGATTCCACCACCGATGACAACAAGGTCGAAGGGCTCTTGCATGGGTCAGGCCTTCTTGCGGGGCTTTTCCATCTGCGTCGTCCCGGCGGCAACGTCCTTGTAGTCGTCCTGCACGCCATATGAGCTGAACCCTTGAGCAGTCTCGGCGATCTCTGCATCGCTCAGCAGAACGGGTCCGCCGATCGCCAGAGTGAGATAGTATTGCCGTGCGATCGTCTCTAGTTCGACCGCGCGCCACATCGCCTTGTCGAGATCCTCACCCATCGCGATCGATCCGTGATTGGCCAACAAGCAGGCCGTCCGATCCATAAGCGCGTCGATGGCGAATTGCGACAACTCGGGCGTCCCGTAGCGCGCATACGGCGCGCAGCGGATATCGGTGCCTCCGAAGGCCGCGATCATGTAGTGGCACGCGGGGATTTCCTTGCGCGCGATGGCCAGCGCCGTGCAATAGGTCGGATGCGCATGCACCACGGCGCCCATGTCAGTACGATTTTTAAGGATATCGAAATGAAAGCGCCATTCCGTCGACGGCTTTAGTGGCCCCTCCCAGGTGCCGTATTCCGCATCGAACGGCATCGAGGCGATCATCCCGGGCGTGAGCTTGTCATACGGCGTGGCCGAGGGCGAGATGAGCATCCGATCCTCGAACCGGGCCGAGATGTTGCCCGACGTGCCTTGATTGAGACCGCTTGAATTCATGAACAGGCATTGGTCGATGATGGCCTGTCGCAGGTCTTTTTCGGCTTTTTTCATGAGGGTCCTCAGCAGGGGTTCAAGGGTGGCTCGCCCGCCAGCCAGCGACGGACCTCTTCCGCCGCTTTTGTAGTCGCGATCCGAACGGTTTTCAGAGAAGCGCCCGCGATGTGCGGGGTCAGCGTCACGTTGGGCAGGTTCAAAAGTGGCCAGTCCGGTGGTGTCGGCTCGATCGAAAAGGTCTCAAGCATGGCGCCGCGCAAATGACCGTCCGAGAGGACGTCGAAAAGCGCGTCGTAATCCATCAGCGGCCCGCGCGCGGTGTTCACAAGCGTGCTGCCCGGCTTCATCGCACGCAGCGTATCGGTGTTCATCATCTGGCGCGTCTCTTCCGTGACGCGCGGGTGGAGTGTGACGATATCTGATGCAGCCAGAAGCCGGTCGAGCGACACCATCTCGACCCCGTCCTTGGCATCGACCGGGTCGAGTTGGACGTAGGGGTCGCAGACAAGCACCTTGGTGCCGAATGCGCGCAAAAGCTTCACAACCTTCGTGCCCACGTTGCCATAGCCGATGACACCGACCGTCATGTCCGCAAGCTCATCACCGGCGACATCGGCGCGATAAAGATCGCCGCGATAGTCGCCCTGCCGCAGCGCGTCATGTCCGCGTGTGATGTTGCGCGTCTCAGCAAGGATCGCGCCGATGGTGAACTCGGCGACGGCTGATGCGTTGCGCCCAGGTGTATTGACGACCGTTACCCCGTGATCGCGGGCGGCTGCCATGTCGATGTTAACCGGTCCTCCGCGCGACACGGCGACGAGTTTCAGCCGTGGCATGGCCTCGAACATTGTGCGTGAAAGAGGCGCCAGATGGGTGACAAGAACCGGTGCGCCGCCGATATGGGCGATAACTTCGTCCGCGCTGCCCATATACTCTTTCAGCCCGTCCATGCCCGGCGCGGCATAGCCATGTTCCATGGGCGCATCGGGCCATGGCTGTTGCAGCTTGCGGCAGGACACCTTGTCGTCGCACGCTTCGATCAGCGCGTCCTCGAACATGTCGGGCAGCATGAAACGGTCGCCTATGATTGCAACTTCGGTGGTCATGCGAACCTCCCGCGCATGGTTTGCTGCGCGTCCCAGACGGGTGGAAAGGCCGCGCGTGATGCGACATAGGCCTCAAACAATGTGTCATAGATGCCGGTCAGGGCGCCGTCAGGGTATTTGGCCTCTTGCAGAAGCGGCGTGACCCACGCCTTGGCCGCTGCGGCGGGACTTTCAAAAAGGCCCGTTGCAAGCCCAGCGATCATGACGGCGCCGGCAGCACCTGCCTCCTCCTGATCGACGGTCCGGACCGGTCGGTTCAGGCATGCGGCCAGGAAGCGTTGCAAAGCGACCGAGCGTGCCGCGCCACCGCTTAGCCGGATTTCCGCGGGCAACGCGCCCATCGATGTGTAGCAATCCCGTGCCGCGAGGACGAGCCCGTCATAGATCGCGCGGACCAGATCGAACCAGCCCGTGTTCTGGTCGAGCCCTGTCAGACTGGCCCGCGCCGAAGGATTGGTAAAGGGACCGCGTTCGCCCGCGCTGGAGATATAGGGATGATAGAGCGCCGCGCCGGGTCGGGCCTCCATGAGCCGGTCATCAAGATCCTTCAGCAGTTCCGCCGGCGCCGTGTCGCATCCCTGTGCCCCGAGCAACTCGCAGGCGACGTTGAGGATCCAGTCGACATTCAGTGTCGCGGCCATGTTCGTCTGCAGCTGCGCATATGCCGAACCGGGAAACGCCATCGTATAGCCGGATCGGTCCGTATTGAGGTGGATCTGATCCGCATCCGAGGCAAAGCGCATATGCACCCCGGTGCTGCCCAGGATCGTAAATCCGGGGCGGGCAGCCTCATCATAAAGCCCCGCGCCAAAGGCGGTACAGATGATGTCGACATAGCCAAGTGAGACGGGCAGGCCTTGAGGCAAGCCCGTAGCCGCCGCGGCCGCGGCCGTGAGGCCGTGTGACTGCCGAGCTCCATCGACGATCTCGGGCAGAAGGTGTCGTTGTGCGACGAGACCGAGGGCCTCGAGCACCTCATCCGAGTACGCGCGCGTTCTGAAATCCCCGAAGGTAAAGACGCCTTCGGTTGGATCGGTGGCGAGCACGCCTGTGAGGTTGTAATAGAGCCAGTCCTTGCAATGGAGAGCCGTCGATGCCTTCTGCAAAAGGTCGGGTGCGTGGCGCGAAAGCCAAAGGAGATGCGTGCGCATCTGGCACACATTCACGCCAGTACCCGTGGCACGGTAGATCACGTCGATCCCGTCCGAGGCAGCAAGCTCGCGCGCCTCCGCCGCCGCACGGGCATCGAGCCAGAGCCAGCCGTCATGGAGCGGCGCACCCGCAGCATCCAAAAGCCAGGTGCCGTCGCCCTGTCCGGTCACCCCAAGCGTCTGCACGCGATCCGGACCAACCGCGCCGGCGACTTCGGAGAGCACAGCACACGTGTCATCCCATGTGCGCGCCATGTTCTGTTCGACTCCGCCATTGGGCAGGTTCTGATAGCTGTTCCGACGGCTGGCCATCGCAATCTGTCGACCCGCGAGATCAAACGCCACCGCCTTTATGACCGAAGTGCCTGCGTCAATCCCTATGAGGACATCGCCGCTCACGCCAATTCGCCTCCGTGACTGATCGCGGCGCCGGTCTCACGGTCAAAGATGTGCAGATCGGACGGATCCACGCTGACACCCACCTGCTCGCCCGCGCGCGCATCGGCGCGGTCATGCACAACCGATACGATGGTGCCGCCCGCGAAGGTCGCCGCGATGTGGGTCTGATCGCCGAGCCATTGATTGACGAACACGATCGCGGGCTGTCCGTCTTCCGAGAGGCGCACCGCGTGTGGACGGATCCCGATCGAGATATCCGCAGGATGTTTGGCGAGCCGCGTCCTTAGCGCGTCCGAGAAATCGGCTTCGTCAAACGTCAGAGCAATGTCGCGGTCCAGCGCGAAGGACAGCTTGCCGTCCAGCCGCGCCAGGCTTGCGGGGAATACGTTCATCGGTGGTTCACCGATAAACGTGCCTGTGAATAGGTTCGCTGGCTGTTCCTTGAGTGCGGCGGGGGTGTCGAATTGCTGCAACTCGCCGTCTTCCATGACGGCGATCCGGTCGGCGAGCGCGTTAGCCTCGGTCTGGTCATGGGTCACAAGAATGGCCGTGAGCCCGCGTTCCTGAATGAAGTGTTTGACCCGCCCGCGCAGCAAGGCACGCAATTGCGGCTCAAGCTGGCCCATGGGCTCGTCCAGCAGATGCAGATCGGCCTTTCGCACAAGGGCTCGCGCCAGCGATGCGCGCTGTTGCTGGCCTCCCGAAACGGAGGATGGATAGCGATCCAGCACATCCTCAAGTTCTACAAGATGGGCGACTTCGTTGACCCGGGCGGAGACTTCTGCCTCGGACAATCGCTCGGCCTTGAGCGCGAACGCGATGTTTTCCCGCAAGGTCAGCGGCGGATAAAGCGAATAACCTTCGAACGCCATGGCAACGCCCCGGCGTGCGGGTGGCAGCATGTGGATAGGCGTTCCGTCAACCTTGATCTCGCCCGAGGTCACATCCTCAAATCCCGCGATCATCCGCAACGTCGAGGTTTTGCCGCAGCCTGATGAGCCGAGCAGCGCGACGATGTCGCCCTTGTCGACGCTCAGGTTGAGGTCCTTGACGGCTTTGACGGTCCCGCCATAGGTCTTGCTGACCGTGTTCAGGTCCAAAAAGCTCACGCCGCCGCCTCTTTGTCAGCCGGCGCAGGCTCGATCCTCGCGCCGGTGGTTTTGTCGAAAAGCAGGGTCGCCGCGCCCTTCACGGTCACATGCGCGTTCCCCGAGGCCGGACCGGGCTGACCCGCAGGGCGGGAGACAAAAATCTCACGTCCGCGCCGGGTCTTGGTCAGAGTTATCGTCTTTTCATTGAAGGGGGTCTCTGCCTCGATCTCGACCGGGATACCGTCGTCGGCAAAGCTGATCGCCTCGGGGCGGAGACCCAGCACCGCCGGGCGGCCAACAGCCGCCTCGTAACCGGGCGAGAGGTGGACGCGCTGTCCGGACAGGCTCACAAAGACCCCGCGCTCATCCTGTTCGGGCGTTACATCGAGAAGGTTGATGGACGGGTCCCCGAACAGGCGCGAGATCGACTGATGGGCCGGACGCAGATAGATGTCTTCGGGTGTGCCGATCTGAGCGATCCGGCCGCCATCGAGAACGGCGATCGTGCGGCCGAGCGCCATTGCTTCCTTATAGTCCTGTGTCACATAAATGACCGTGGCCCCGCGATCCGCCAGGAGCCGCGGCAGTTCCAGGCGCATCTCAAATCTCAGCTTCGCATCCACGTTCCGCAGCGGGTCATCAAGCAACAGGAGATCCGGTTCCGCCACAAGGGCGCGCGCAAGGGCCGTACGCTGTTTTTGTCCGTTCGAGAGCTCTTTGGGTGAATGGCCGAGCACATGATCGATCTTCAAAAGCTCCGCCACACGGCGCACGCCGGCGGCGATACCTTCGCGGGACACTCCCCGCGCGTCGAGCGGGCTCGCGATGTTCTTCTCGGCTGTCATATGCGGGAACAAGGCAAAGTTCTGAAAGGCCATGCCAAGACCGCGATCCTCTGGGGGCATTTCGGTGGCATTGGCGTTGTTTAGCCACACTTGGCCGGCGTCGGGCTCCACGGCGCCAGCGATGCAGCGCAACAGCACCGTCTTGCCAGCACCCGATGGCCCAAAGAGCACCAAAGTTTGGCCTTTCGGAACCTCGAACGAAACGTCGTTCAATACTGTCTCGTCCTTGTAGCGCTTGGTGAGGTTTTCGACGCGAATACTCATATCCGTTACCCCTTCACCGCGCCGAGGGAGAGACCTTCGACCAGGTAGCGCTGGGCGTAAAGGGCAAGCGCCAGTGTCGGAGTGATCGACAAAACAACCGCCGCCGCGATCTGTCCGTACTGGATGCCGCTGGCGGTGACAAATGCCAGGGCGCCCACGGTCACCGGCTGTTTGTCGGCTGAGGCCAGCACCAGTGCGAAGATGAAGTTGTTCCAGGCAAAGATAAAGGCCAGCAACGCGGCTGCCGCGATCCCGGGTGCGGCAAGAGGCAGGGCGATCCGCCGGAAGGTCGAAAACCAGCTATGACCGGCGATCCGATAGGCGTGTTCCACATCCGGGCTGATATCCTCGAAATAGCCTCGGACGATCCACAGGATCAGCGGCAAGCAGATCAACTGATAGACCCAAATCAGGCCGAGGTAAGTGTCCGCCAACCCGATCTGTTGGAAGTAAAGCGTCAGCGGCAAGAGCACCAGCAAAGGTGGGGCAAAGCGGAAGCTGAGAAGCGTAAAGGCGATGTCCTCGGACCCGCGAAATTTGTGACGTGCGAAGGCATAGGCTGCCGGCACGCCGAGAAGAAGCGCCAGCGAGACGGAACCCACGGACAGGATTATCGAATTCATCAGGTTCGACATGAACTCGATCCCCATCGAGGCGACATTGCTGTCCAGCCGCCCCGCGATGATCGCCGAATAGTTCGACAGGGTCGGTTGAAACGCCATCGACGGTGGCGAGCGAAGGATTGTCTCGTTCGTCTGGAGGCTCATCAACAGGATCCAGAAGATCGGGAACATGAAGAAGAGCACGACGATTGTCAGTGCGATGCCGCGCAGGATGCGTTCAAGAGGCGAATGCTGCTGCATGGATCAGACCTCGCCCCGGGCGCGCTCGCGAAGGCGCAGCCAGTTTTTGATGAAAAGGTTCGACAGAAAGAACGTGATCGCCCAGAGCACCAAAAGCAAAGCCGCCGATCGGCCGACATTGGTGGATTGGAAGAAGTTCAGATAAGCCTCGACTTGGAAGACCATAAGCTGGTCGCCCGGCCCGCCTTGGGTCATGGCGTAGATGATGTCGAATTGCTGTATGCTGTCGAGCAGACGGAACAGCGCCGCCGTCAGAATGTAAGGCATCAGCATCGGCAGCGTGATCCGCCAGAACTGCTGCATGCGCGGCACGCCGTCAAGCGCGGCCGCCTCGAAAGGTTGCGTCGGCAGGGACCGAAGACCAGCCAGCAACAGGATCATGATGAAGGGCGTGTAGACCCAGATATCAACCAGAACGACCGTCAGCAGCGCGGTCGCCGGATCAGAGCCCCACCGCATGTCTTCAAAACCGAGGACCTGCGCAAAATAGCTCAGGATCCCGAAATTCGGGTTCGTCATCAGCTTGAACATGAGCGCCGCAAGGGCAGGAGCCGTCATCAAAGGCATCAGCAGCATGATCGAAACAAAGTTGTTCAGCCGCGTGCGCTTCTGCAAAAGCAGCGCGATGCCCAGACCCAGCAAAAGCTCAAGCCCGACGGTCAGGAACGCATAGACCAGGCTTACCTGCAACGTGTTCCAAAATGACGGATCGGTCACGAAATTGAGGTAGTTCTCACCCCAATTCATGCCCCTGTTCCAGGGTTGCGACAGGCGATACTTCTGCAGCGAATACCAGACCGCCGTAAAGAACGGGATCAGGATCCCGATGCACACCAGCAGCGCCGGAAGGCTCAGCAGATAGGGGAACACCTTGGCAGAGACGCGAAAGCGGCGCCTCGTGCTGCCTGCAGCACTGATCTCGGTCATCAATTTGCCCTTTTGGACGCGGCGGGCGGGAGAGGGTGCCCGCCGCGCGTTTTCCCTTAGCCCAGACCCGCGTCTTTAAGCTGCGCGTCGACGCTCTCGGCCAGTTGGTCGAGACCTTCGTCCACTGGCACTTCGTTGGCCACCATTTTCTGCAGCGTCGCCGCCCATTCGGTGGTCAGGTCGAAGAACAGTGGTTGCGCGGTAAAGTGGATCTTGGCGCCGGGAGCCGAGACATCGTGCATCTCGACATAGCCGGGATAGCTGTCGGACAGGCGCTTGCGGAATCCCGCATCCTCCCATAACGACTGCCGGACCGGGTTCACAAAGTCCATCTGTGTTGCTCCGAAAAGACCATGCTCCGGGCCGGATGCCCATTGCATGAAGTACCATGTCGCATCGAGGTCATTGCTGAATTTGGACATCGCCAGCGACCAGATCCAGATGTTCGGCGTGGGTGCTCCGGCCGAGGGGTTGGCGGCAAAGGGCGCATAGGCCAGTTTTCCCGCCATGGCGTTGTCGCCGCCATTCATGAAATACCCAAGAATGTCAGCGTCATAGATCATCGCTGATTTTCCGGCACCCAGATCCGTCCCGACCTGATACCAGGTGTGGGTTGACCAGTCGGACGCACCGCTGTCCTGGATCATCTTGACCCATTTTGCATGGTAGTCCTTGGACACATCGGTATTCATGGCCGCAGACAGCTTGCCGTCATCCGCCACGTTGAGGTCGCGTTCGCCGTAGCTTGCATAGCCCGACAGGAAGCCTGGATGGATCGTTGCCCAGCTGCGCGAACCCCGCACGCCAATGCCATAGACGCCCTCATTCGCGGCCTGCAGCTTGGCTGCGGCCTCGACCAGTTCATCGATGTTGGTCGGAACGGCGACGCCGGCCGTTTCCAGCATCTCGGCATTGTAGGCGAGGTTGTTCTGCTCATAGCCCCACGGAATGCACCATTGAAACGCATCGTCCGATCCAAGCGCGCCACCGGGACGGCCATTCCAGGCGCACGACTTGCGCACGCCTTCCAGCATGTCGTTCCAGTTGTAATTCGGGTTCGTCTTGCTCGGATCGTTGATCCATTCGTTGTGATCGACGATCCAGCCCGCGGGCCCGTACGTCCAGGTCATGTAGGCGCCGGTCATGAAGGCGTCATATTCGCTGGAGCGGGAGCTCAGCGCAGCGGTCACCTTGTCGAAATACACGTCCTCCGGGAAAATGTCGTAGGAGACCTCCATGCCCGTCAACTCCTTGAAGTTGTCGAGGTTGGCGATCATCGCGTCCGTATAGGGATGCTTGTTCAGCAAGAGCTTGATCGATTTGCCGGAATGGGCTTGCCAATCGAAATCGGCCGCCAAAGCGCGTGTCGCGGCCGCATTGACCAAGACCGAGGCCGTCCCCGCCGTCACCCCCAGGCTGGCCAGCCCGCGGAGCATGCTCCGGCGGCTCATCTGGCCACGCATATAGGCGTCGATCAGGTCCTTTTCCTTGTCATACATGTCGAGATCCTCCCAAAGCTCGCTCCTATTCGGCCGCCAGAGTGTCCTTTCCCTCCAGCCCATCAACAAGGACGCGAGCAGTCGCCTCATCAATGATCAGCCCGGTTAGCAGGCCGCTTTTCAGTGCGGCTCTTATGGGTCCCACTTTCTCTGCTCCACCTGCGACAGCGACGACCTCGCGACCGGAAAGGTCGTCCAGGTCCAGGGCCATCGCGCGTCCATCAAGCGGTGTCGAAATCTTCGCCCCGTCATGGTCGATGAACTGCCCCAGGATTTCGGCTGCAGCGCCGCAATCCTTCAGGTCTTTGGCTTTGTTCAGCCCTTGGCCGTCCGCCACATTTGCTCCGGTCGAGGCTGACAGATCTCCAATGCCCACAATCGCGAGCGTTGCGCTGCGCATCCGCGCAAAGGCCTCGGTCAGCATGGATTGCGCCATCATGACCTCTCGGTCCTTGGCTGAATTTGCAAAAAGTGGCACCGGCATCAGATAAGCATCCGCGCCCGTCTTTAGTGCAAGCCGGTGGATCACGTCATAGGGGTTGGCGGCAAGCGATCGTGTCAGTCCGCCAAGAAGGGACACAAACACGGCATTGGTTTTGTGCCCTTGCCCCAAGTGTTCGACCATCGCGGCAATCGTGCGTCCATGTGAAATGCCAATGACTTCATGCGCTTTGCTCGCGATGACCTGGTCCAACCACTCGCCGCCAGCGGCGCCGAGGCTTTTGAGCGGGATAGGTCCACGCTCCGGCAGGTCCATGGCGACACGGCACATGGTCAGCCCAAACGCGTCGGAAAGCTTGTTCTCAAGCTCCACGCAGGTGGCCGCTGTTGCCTTGACCACGATCTGGACGATGCCACTGGCTTGCGCCTTTGAGATCGCGCGATGCGCACGTGTTGCAGAGATGCCCAGACGTGTCGCAACTTCACCTTGCGTCAGCCCGCCCACGAAATGCAGCCACGCGGCCCGAGCGACAAGCTCGTCATCCTCAGTCGGTCGTGTGTTTGATCTTCCCTTGGCCACGGGTTTTGACGGCTACCTGAACAAAAACGCAATATTTTTCATGCTTGGAAATATTTGCAATTGAGCATGTGCCTGTCAACACCCGTAATCTGAACCGACCCGTTCGAACCGGATCGGTCATTGCTCGGCGTTGCAAAGTGCGATGGCAAGCTGACGGGCGAGAATGGCCTTGATTTCTATTTCTGGTTTGTTCTTGATAACCACCTAAAGCACTGAAATATATTAAATAAAGACAAATTTTTTGTCGGCGCCCATTACCGCGATTTTGTTGCGTGAGGCTACTAAGCGACATCTGCGACCCAAAGGCCGCGCTTGGATCTCATCGTGGTCCGTTCCCATGATCGTAAGTCTTCACGCGCGAAAAACACCGGTTTCCCGCTCGATATGCCGGGGTCCAACCCCGTTCTTTCCCGGGATGCGCTGAATTATGCGGAGGCGCGCGGCCCCGGACCATGGCGCTTGACTTGGGCGCAGGGGTGACCATAACTGCAGCCGTGAACGTCGTAGTGAAAGGAGGGCGCACATGAATATTAGCTTTCGTACCCTCCCGGGACGCACTCGTTTTCGAGCGCGCCCAACCTGACTGAATTGGGCGCTCTGCGCCCTCGTCGTCAGCCACCCACGTTCCAATACCGGACTCTTCCTTTTCTTTGCTGAGGCGCGGAGTATTTGTCCGCGATCGTTTCATGTCTCGTCTGCCTGAAAATGGCGCTTTTTCGCGCGTTCTGTCATTCGCCTTACGTCTCTGGCTGCGGAGGCGGATGCTGGTCATCGGTCTACTGTTGCTCGTTTTGACCTCAACGGCCGCGGATATCGCAATTCCTGTGGTCACCGGTCATCTTGTCACGGCGGTCTCCAAAGCGGCTGCGCCCTGGAGCGCGTTTACCGTGTTCCTTGGGTTGGGCGTGGTGTCCATTGCCGCAAAGGTTCTGAGTTACTTCTGGATCATCAAACTGACCGTGCCAACGATGCACGCCGCAAAGGCTGAAGCCTTCGCGCGCGTGCAGCGTTTGCCGGCTGACTGGCATGCCAACGCCTTTGCCGGCTCGACCGTGCGCCAGATCACCCGGGGCGCCTGGGCACTGGATGATATGGCCGATGTGCTGATGCTTGCGCTGTTGCCCTCGACGCTGGTGCTGCTTGGGACCATCGGCACGCTCACCGCTTTCCGGTGGGAGGTCGGTCTGGTGGCGGCGATCGGCGCGATCTTGTTCCTGGGGCTGTCGTTGACGCTCACTCTGAAATGGGTTGCGCCTGCGGCTAGGTTGTCGAACGCCCAGGACAGCCGGGTCTCGGGCGCGCTCGCCGATGCGATCACGTCAAACGCCGTCGTGCGGGCCCATGCTGGCGAGGCGCGAGAGGACGAACGCCTAGGCCGGTTCCTCGCGAAATGGGCGCACCGCACCCGGCGAACGTGGAGACGTGGGACGTGGTCCGGCCTTGCGCAGGACGTGTCGCTTTGGTCCTTGCGGGCTGCGGTTCTGGGCGGGGCCTTGTTGGCCTTCGTGCGCGGTTTTGCCGGCGCCGGAGAGATCGCTTTTGTCGTTTCTGCTCTGGGCATGCTTGATGGCTATCTGCGCCAGATCGGCAGCCACGTCCGGATGCTGCAAAAGTCGATCAACGATGCCGAAGAGCTGGTGGATCTGATGTCGGCCACGACCGAATGTGAAGTTGCGCGCGTGCCTGCGGTTGCCTTGCCGCCGCGCGCCGCCGCACTTGACTTCCGTCATGTCGACTATGGCTACGAAGGCGCGGCGACGCCGCTCTTCACGGATCTCGACGTGAGGATCCCCGCAGGCCAAAAGGTCGGACTGGTTGGTCGCTCGGGCTCGGGCAAGACGACCTTCGTCAAGCTGATCCAAAGGATCCACGAGGTGACCGACGGCGCGATCCTGCTCGGCGGTATCGACATCGCTCAGGTGCCGTTAGCTGACCTGCGCCATCGGATTGCGCTCGTCCCGCAGGAGCCAATTCTGTTCCACCGTTCGCTGTCGGAAAACATCGCTTATGCGCGGCCCGGCGCGACCCGGGCCGAGGTCCGTGACGCCGCCAAACGCGCAGGTGCGGACGCGTTTATCGCGCGTTTGCCCAAGGGCTATGGCACCGAAGTGGGCGAGCGCGGCATTAAGTTGTCGGGGGGTGAACGGCAGCGCGTGGCCATTGCGCGTGCATTCCTGTCCGACGCGCCGGTTCTGGTGATGGATGAGGCGACATCGTCGCTCGACTCCGAGGCCGAAGCCAAGGTCGCCGAAGCGGCCGAGCGGCTCATGGAAGGGCGCACAACGCTGGTGATCGCGCACCGCTTGGCAACGGTCGAACGGATGGACCGCATTCTGGTCTTTGACCGTGGTCGGATTGTCGAGGATGGCACACCCGCCGAGTTGATGGCGCATGAAGACGGTCTCTACCGTGCGCTGCGCCAGCGTCAGACGTTGGCCGCCTGAGACGTTTGACGGAAAGACAGCGGCGCACCGGTCTGCGTTGGTGCGCCGTTTTCGGGTCATGCAGCTGCATTGTTCTGGTGTATCGCTGTCCGCCGCGCAATACGCCATAACGGTCCATGATGAGCACATGGCGCATTCACGTCTGCAACGCCCGGGGCCGGCTGGAT
>JBCCVT010000028.1:0-17990 GCA_039195015.1 Pseudomonadota bacterium | reverse complement strand
CGCGCCTTTGGGCGGGGGATTGTCATGAGCGGACGTCTAGTCAGCATTGCCATACTCCTCTGCGCGGTTGTCGCGGGGGCGGCGCTCTACTACTTGCAGGTATTTGCGTTTTACAACGACGTGCCGGATCAAGGGGATGCGGTCGCTCTGGTGACCGCAGATGGTGGTCAGGTCGTACTGAACTACGCCGGGTTTAAAGCGATTGATGCGGCGTCGAGCCCGATCCGCTATCGCGCCTGTTTTCAGGCCGAAGCCGTTGATACTGCTGATTTTGTGTCAATGCCCGATGCCGTCCCGCGCAACGCGCCGGGATGGTTCGACTGCTTTGACGCCGAAGCTATTGCTGATGCGCTGGCGGACGGAACGGCTCGGGCCTTTTTGGGTCAGAAGAACATCGCATTCGGTGTCGACCGCATCATTGTGCTCACTCGGGACGGGCGGGGTTTTGTCTGGCATGACCTGAACGACTGCGGCGAAAAGGCATATGACGGGACCGTCTTGGGCGAGGCCTGCCCGCAGAGGGAGACCGACCAGTGACGTCGGTCCTTACGAAATCGGCGTCCGAGCCGCAATCAAGCCATTCCCCCTTGAATCCGCGCGTGTCGGTGGTAACGCCGTCCGGACCGTCTCCCTTGCGGTCCAAGACCACTGAGGACTGAACCATGCCCGATCTGCTGATCGAACTCTTCTCCGAGGAAATTCCAGCCCGCATGCAGGCACGCGCGACCGATGATCTGCGCAAGCGGATGACCGACGGGATGGTCGAGGCGGGTCTGACCTACGCCAGCGCAGCCTGTTTTGCTACTCCGCGCCGGTTGACCCTGACGATCGAAGGACTGTTGGACGCGTCGCCGACCGTCCAAGAAGAGCGAAAGGGCCCGCGCGCCGACGCGCCCGAAAAGGCGATCGAAGGTTTCTTGCGAGGCGTTGGTCTGACACGTGATCAGCTTGAGACGCGTGAGACGCCCAAAGGACCGGTGCTTTATGCCACGCTCTCGCGCCCGGGGCGCCCAGCGGCCGAAATCGTGGCCGAGGTGCTGGACGATGTGATCCAGAATTTTCCCTGGCCCAAATCGATGCGGTGGGGCGACGGCCCGTTAAAGTGGGTGCGCCCCCTTCAGTCGATCCTCTGCATTCTGAGCGACGCCGATGGCGCCACAGTTGTTCCGTTTGAGATCGGCGGTTTGCGTGCGTCGGACCGCACCAGGGGACACCGTTTCATGGCGCCAAGCGCGTTTTCCGTTTTGTCTTTCGAGGATTACAGCGCTAAGCTCAAGTCCGCGTATGTGATCCTCAGCGCCAAGGAACGGGCAGATCACATCTGGGCGGATGCAACCAACCTGGCCTTTGCGGCCGGTGTCGAAGTTGTTGAAGATCAAGGACTTTTGAGCGAAGTTGCAGGCTTGGTCGAATGGCCCGTGGTCCTTATGGGCGAGATCGGTGCTGATTTTCTCGATCTGCCACCCGAAGTGCTGCAGACCTCAATGAAAGAGCATCAAAAATTCTTCTCGGTCCGCAACCCAAATACGAAACGGATAGAAAGCTTCGTTACTGTTGCGAATCGCGAAACAGTTGACCATGGGGAAACAATTCTGGCGGGCAACCAGAAAGTGTTGTCTGCGCGCCTAGCGGACGCAAAGTTTTTCTGGGAAAATGATCTTCGCGTTGCGCGCGAGGATCTAAACACATGGCTGCAAGATCTTGAAAACGTGACCTTTCACAACCGTCTCGGCAGTCAGGGTGATCGCATTCGTCGCATCTCGGAGCTTGCAGGCACTTTGGCGCCGTCCACAGGTGCTGATGTGGATAAGTCTGTGGAGGCGGCACGTCTGTCCAAGGCCGATTTGAGTTCGGAAATGGTTTACGAATTCCCGGAACTTCAAGGTCTCATGGGGCGTTACTACATTTCTGCCGCTGGCCGAGACGCCGATATCGCGGCCGCGGCCGAGCAGCATTATTCACCCCTTGGGCCATCGGACACGGTACCGGTCGCACCGGTTTCGGTCGCCGTGGCGCTGGCCGACAAGCTTGACGTGCTGAGCGGGTTCTTGGCCATCGGCGAAAAGCCCACGGGCTCAAAAGACCCGTTCGCGCTGCGCCGGGCGGCCCTTGGCGTGATCCGCCTGATCTTGGAAAACGATCTGACGCTGCCGCTCACCCCGGTTCTGGCCGGAGCGATGTCGCCATATGAAAACGACGCTAAGTCAGACGTTTGTGCAGATCTCCTCACCTTCATCCATGACCGGCTCAAGGTGTTTCTGCGCGATCAGGGGCTGCGCCACGACATCATCGATGCGTGCGTTGCGATGGACGGTAACGATGATCTGGCTCTGCTTGTGCGCCGTGCGCGGGCTTTGAACACCGTCCTTGGAACCGATGACGGTGAAAACCTGCTTCAGGGTTTTAAGCGCGCCAACAATATTCTTGCCCAGGCCGAGGAGAAAGATGGCGTTGAATACTCTTTTGGCGCCGATCTCAAGTTTGCCGATGCGGAAAGCGAAAAGGCACTTTTCGCAGCGCTCGATGGAGCAGAGGCACAGATTGAAACGGCGCTGACGTCGCAGGATTTTCCTGCTGCGATGGGTGCAATGGCGAACCTGCGCGCACCAATTGATGCATTCTTCACGGATGTGCAGGTCAATGATGCAAACGAGATCATTCGCCGCAATCGCCTGAACCTGTTGAACCGGATTCGCGCGGTGTGTGGTCGCGTCGCTGATCTCAGCCGTATCGAGGGCTGAGATTGGGGTGACATCGCAACCCCTTGTGCGCTCCGCACTTCTTTTTATGCTGCAGGCACCACCAACAAGTGCCGCAGCGCAGAAACACCGTGCAGAACAACCCTCATACGACGCTCATCACCCATAGCGCTCCGGTACAGACCCGAACGCATGGGGGGCGCGCAAAATGTCTTCAGCGGTTGGTGCGGCTGGATCTGCCTGTACCGCCGACCGTGGCGCTGTCTTTCGATGCGGTCCACAAGCTGGCGAGTGGCGCCTTACCGGACATTCCCGCGATCCTCTCGTGTTTCGACATGGATGTCCTTTTGTGTGTGCGTCCGTCCTCGGAGGACCCGGACTGGGGCGGACCGGGTGCGATCCTGAGCATCGGCATGAATGCCGCACGACAAGAGGCGCTGGCCGAGACGCTTGGGCCCGAAGCCGCGGCCGCGCTCTATCTCAGGTTTGTGCAATCCTACGCGGTGCACGTGGCGCGGCTGGATGCGGATGTGTTCGATCACATCGCCGAAGACAGCCCCAACGCGCTGGCCGAAACCTTGCAGGCCTACGAGGCGGAAACCGAGGAAACCTTTCCCCAAGAGCCCGGCGAACAGCTCGGCGGTGTGCTCAGGTCCATGGCCCGCGCGTGGGAAGGGACTTCGGCCCGCCTACTGCGCCAGGCCAAGGGCGCTCCGGCGGATGCGGGGTTGGGTCTGGTCGTACAAGAGATGATCCCGGGGTTTGGTCGGGGCGAATGCGGATCGGGTGTGTTGCAACTGGTGAGCTCTGATACGGGGGAGCCGCAGGTCACGGGCCGTTATCTGGGGCAAAGCCAGGGCCGCGAGGCGCTTGGCGCCGGGTCCGGCGCGATGTTTCTGAAAAAGGACCCCCGCGGCACGTCGTTGGAAGATCAGGCGGCGGATGCGTTTCAGGAGCTTAAGACCCACGCAGCTTTGATGCGCGCGCGGTTGCGTGAGGAGATGCAGGTCGAGTTCGTTATTCAGAACGGGTCCGTCCATATTCTGGATGGCGTTCGCGTGCCCCGCTCCCCCCGGGCTGCGGTGCAGATCGCCGTACGGTTGGCACAGGATGACGTGATCACCCCGGCCGACGCCGTGATGCGGATCGAACCGAATATGCTTAGCGAGTTGTTGCACCGCCAGATCGACCCGCAGGCCACACGCGACGTCTTTGCGCGCGGCATCGCGGCCAGTCCAGGGGCGGCATCGGGCAAAGTGGTGTTCAGTTCGGCCGAGGCGCAGGCGATGGCCGCGCGGGGCGAACCATGCGTGCTCGTGCGCCGCGAAACCAGCCCCGAGGATATCCGGGGGATGCATGCGGCCTCTGCCGTGCTGACCGAGAAAGGCGGGATGACCAGTCACGCCGCTGTGATCGGCCGGGGGCTTGGGCTCCCCTGCGTCGTGGGCGCTTCGGCATTGCGATTCCAGACGAGGAAAGGGATCCTGACCGCACCAGACGGTCGGACCGTGCGGGCAGGTGACATGATCACAATCGACGGCAGTTCGGGGCAGATCCTGTTCGGCGAACCCGCGATGCTCGAAGCCGCGCTGGATGATGCCTTTCACAGCCTTATGACCTGGGCGGACGAAGCGCGCGATATCGGCATCCGCGCAAATGCGGATACGCCAGCGGATGCGCGCACCGCACGGAACTTCAACGCGCAAGGCATCGGACTTTGCCGCACGGAGCATATGTTCTTTGAACACGGTCGTCTGACGGTGATGCGCGAGATGATCTTTGCAGAAACCAGCGAAGACCGGGCCGCCGTGCTCGATCGTTTGTTGCCGATGCAGCGCGATGATTTCATTCAGCTATTCCGGATCATGGAGGGGCAGCCGGTATGCATTCGGCTTTTCGATCCGCCGCTTCACGAATTCCTGCCGACAACAAAGTCGGGACAGCTGGAGCTGGCCGAAGCGCTGGACCTGCCAGTGTCTGACGTCACGCGTCGGGTCGAGGCGATGGGTGAATACAACCCAATGCTCGGCCTGCGCGGCGTGCGCCTGGGCATCACGTTGCCTGAGATCTACGAGATGCAGGCCTGCGCGATCTTTGAAGCCGCGTTGGAAGCCGCACGGATGGGTGTCACTGTGGTGCCCGAGATCATGATCCCGCTGGTCAGCGCGCGCCGCGAGGTCGAGATGATCGAGGCGCGGATCGACAGCGTTGCCGCCAAGGTCCGCGCGCAAAGCGGGGCAAGCTTTGACTATCGACTGGGCGTCATGGTCGAAACACCGCGCGCCGCATTGCGGGCCGATGAGATCGCCGCGCACACGGCGTTCCTAAGCTTTGGAACCAATGACCTCACCCAGATGACCTACGGCCTGTCACGCGACGATGCAGGCCGCTTCATGTCGGCCTATGTCCAGCAGGGTGTCTACCCCGAAGATCCCTTTCACAGTCTTGACGTGGAGGGCGTGGGCGAGCTCTTGCGGCTGGGCGCGGAACGCGGCCGATCGGCGCGCCCTGATCTGGTCTTGTCGATTTGCGGGGAACATGGCGGTGATCCCGAATCAATCGCCTTTTGCCGAGGGGCCGGGTTCGACTATGTCTCGGTGTCGCCCTTCCGCGTCCCGGTTGCGCGATTGGCCGCCGCACAGCTGGCGTTGATTCCCAAAATGTAGAACGGACAAAGGCGCGTTTCGCAAAATGATGTGTGCGGCAACCATTGTCGGAGGGAGTTTCAGGACCCCCAAGTGACGGGATCTTGCCGATGCGTCGGCGAAATCTGGACCTTTTAACAAGTTTCCGATATCCCGGCGCTCGTGTCTCGAGCCTGGGGGGCTCACGCAGACCATTCTGAGTGGGGTTTCAAAGATGAAGTTTGTTAAAGCGTTTGCTGTTGTGGCAGCTCTGTTTGCGCCTGCCGTCCAGGCTGCCGAATCCGATGATCGGGATAACTATTTCAAGGAAGATGCAGCCTCCGCGCGTGAACCCCAGTCGATTTGGAACAGCTTCTTCCGGGTTCGCCCCAAACCCAAGCCGAAGATTGTCGAGGTCAGCTATTCGCGCAATTGGCTGGATGCGCAGCCCAAGGCCGTTGGTGACGAACAATGGCGCTGCCTGTCCGAGGCATTGTACTTCGAAGCCCGAGGTGAGACCGTGAAAGGCCAGTTCGCCGTGGCCGAAGTGATCATGAACCGCGTGAAAAGCACGCGGTTCCCGTCGACCCTATGCGGGGTGATCAACCAGGGCACGGGCAAGAAGTACCAATGCCAGTTCACCTATACTTGTGACGGCTACAAGGAAGTCATCGCTGAACCGAAAGCATTCGAGAGGGTCTCCAAGGTCGCGCGCGCGATCATCGATGGCGCTCCGATGCAGTTGACAGGTGGTGCCACCCACTACCACACGAAACATGTCCGACCGGCCTGGTCGCGCGTCTACAAGCGTACCGCCGCCATCGGCGTGCACCTGTTCTACCGCCACAACTATCGCACGGCGAGCTCGAACTGAGCCGTCTCTGACATGCGCTTTGCGGGGGCCTAGCCGCCGTATGTACGCCGCATTCCGATACTGGAACGGCGCACGCGGTGCTGATATAGGGCGCGCCACGGTTTACGTTGACCGAACCTGTACTGACCGAAGGCGCCGCGCATGAGCTCAGAAATCCGACTTGCCTTTGCGCATCCATCTGAACGGGCGATCGCCACAGCGCGTCCCGGACCTCTCGACCGCATCAGCCTGCGCGATCACACGGTCGAGGTCGAGATCGGTGCTTTTCAGGCCGAACGCGGCACCACGCAGCGGATTTGCTTTAACGTGGTGGTCGAGGTTCAACCCGTCAGCAAACCCATAGATGACGATGTCGACCGGATCCTGTCCTATGATCGGGTGACCGAGGCAATCGCGCACGAGTTGTCAGAAGAACGTCTGAACCTGCTGGAAACGCTTGCGGAACGCGTCGCCGAGCGCATCCTGGCCGAGCCGCAGGCGGTGCGGGTCTTCGTACGCATCGAAAAGCTCGACCGAGGGCCCGGCGCGCTTGGGGTCGAGATTGTCCGTGGTCGCGACATGCTGCCCGGCGATGCCCCGGTCGAAGATGATCGCCCGCATCCGCGCCTTATGTACCTGTCCAACGATGCGATTCGTTCACAGTTTCTGAGCGGCTGGATCGATCAGATGCAGCACAGTGACCGGCCCTTGATCATTTGTGTCGGCGCGCCCGAAGCCGCGTCTCCGCGGTCGGGTCACGCGATGACGCAACGCCGGATCGACCTGCTCGCCATCGAACAGAATGCCTGGATGCTCGCCGCGCGCGACGCGCGTTGCGTGGTGGTCGCGACTCGAACCGAACTCGACTGGGCGATGAAAAACGAACAGATCTGCGTCTGGGCGCCGTCTAAGATCGTACTGGACGCGGTCGACGGCCCGTCTGCCGCGCCGTCGGATTCGGTGGCGCTGGCGGCCTGGTTTGCCGCAACATTCGCCGCCGAGGACATGCTCGTGATCGGGGCGGAGTGCCCCAATGACCCCGGCGTACCGCTGAAATCGGTACCGGTCACGCAGGAGACGCTGTGATCTATCCACGCCCGCTGGTCCAGATGGGACCGGCGCGACCACCTGGTTCGGTCACACTGGGTGGTGGCCCGCATTGGTTCACCCATGTCGAGCTGTTCGAGCGGGACGGCCAGCCGCGTGTGGTTCCCGCCGACAGCCTGCCCGAAGACGTTCTGTCGCGCCTGGCAGAACCGCGCGCAGTGATCTGCGGTCTGAATATGTCGATTCCTCGCATCATGGGCATTCTGAACGTCACGCCCGACAGTTTTTCCGACGGCGGAGTGCATCTCGATCCCACAACGGCGCGCGATGCCGCCATTGGCATGATCGAACATGGCGCTGATCTGATCGATGTGGGCGGCGAATCCACCCGTCCTGGCGCCGAAACGGTCCCGGTCCCGGCCGAGATCGACCGCGTCCAGCCCGCCATCGCCGGGTTGCGCGCGGCCTCACACGTTCCGATTTCGATCGACACCCGCAAGTCCGCTGTGGCCGAGGCAGCGGTCGCGGCGGGTGCGGCGCTGGTGAACGATGTCTCGGGCTTCACTCATGATCCAGAGCTTGCCGCGTTTTGTGCCGCCCGCGAGGTTCCGGTTTGCGTAATGCACGCGCATGGCGACCCGGCTGTGATGCAACAAAACCCGAGCTACGAGGACGTCCTGCTAGACGTCTATGACTTTCTGTCGGCGCGCATTGATGCCCTGACAGAGGCAGGTATTCCGCGCGCGCGCATCATTGTCGATCCGGGAATCGGATTCGGCAAGACGATTGAACACAACCTACGCCTATTGCGGAATATTGCGCTGTTTCATGCACTTGGCTGCCCGATCCTTCTGGGCGTTTCGCGCAAGCGTTTCATCGGGCATATTGGGCATGCGCCGCAGGCGGTTGCGCGCGCGCCGGGATCAATCGCCGTGGGACTTGCGGCACTGGCACAAGGCGTGCACATCCTGCGGGTTCATGACGTGGCCGAAACGGCTCAGGCGCTGCGATTGTGGCAGGCTGTGACCGGCCAGACATAAAAAGACAGAGGCAGTATGCGCAAGCTTTTTGGAACCGATGGCGTGCGGGGCACGGCCAATACTCATCCGATGACAGCGGAACTGGCGCTGCGCATGGGCGCGGCGGTCGGCCGTTACTTCCGGCGCGATGCAAAGGGGGTGCATCGCGTGGTGATCGGCAAGGACACGCGGCTTTCGGGCTATATGTTCGAAAACGCCCTGACGGCGGGGCTCACCTCGACGGGCATGAACGTTTTGCTGCTGGGACCGGTGCCGACGCCGGCGGTTGGGCTGATGACGCGGTCCATGCGCGCCGATCTGGGTGTGATGATCTCGGCCAGCCATAACCCGGCCGAAGACAACGGCATCAAGTTCTTCGGGCCGGATGGGTTCAAGCTGTCGGATCAGGCCGAATCCGAGATCGAAGCGATCATCGAGGCCGGGGTCACACCGGCCCAGGCGAAGAATATCGGACGCGCCAAGCGGATCGACGACGCGCGGTTTCGGTATGGCGAGCGGGTCAAATCCTCGTTGCCGCGTGATCTGCGTCTGGACGGGCTCAAAGTGGTGATCGACTGCGCCCATGGCGCCGCCTACCGCGCCGCGCCCGAGGTTCTCTGGGAGCTCGGCGCAACCGTGATCCCGGTCGGCGTGGCACCGAACGGTACGAATATCAACGAAGGCTGCGGATCGACACACCCAACGGCTGCTGCCGAAACCGTCGTGGCCCATGGGGCGGATGTGGGGATCTGCCTCGACGGGGATGCGGATCGCGTGATCCTGATCGACGAACAGGGCATCGTCGCCGATGGGGACCAGCTTATGGCACTGCTGGCCACACGCTGGGCAGCGGATGGGCGATTGGCCGGTGACGCATTGGTCGCGACGGTTATGTCAAACCTGGGGCTCGAGCGCCATCTGGCGTCTCATGACCTCCGCCTCGAACGGACGGATGTCGGGGACCGCTATGTCGTCGAACGGATGCGATCGAAAGGGTTCAATCTGGGTGGCGAACAGTCCGGTCACATCGTCATGACGGATTATGCAACGACCGGGGACGGGCTGATGGCAGGCTTGCATTTCCTGGCCGAGATGGTGCTGACAGACCAGCCCGCCAGTGCCTTGGCACGGCAGTTCGAGCCAGTACCGCAGATGTTGAAGAATGTGCGCTTTGCCAATGGCGCGACGCCTCTCGACAACCCGCAAGTTCAGGCTAGCATCGCCGATGCCGAAGCGGCACTCACCGGAAAAGGCCGCCTTCTTATCCGTAAATCGGGGACCGAACCTGTGATCCGCGTCATGGCCGAATGCGAAGACCCACACCTGCTGAACCTGACTGTGGACGGTGTGGTCCAGCGGATCGCGGAAACCTCGGCGGTGTGAGAAAAAGCGGGCTCAGGTTGGCGATCGCTGACCTGTTCTCGGGTCCATCGGCAATCATGGATAGGGCGAGGTATGGTCCCGGTGGCAGCGGACGTTGCCGCCGATCTTTTCGTCGCGATCGGTTGCCCAACTGTGTCAGCATCTTCAAGTGCTCAATTTCCACGCATGCGCCTTCGACCGGGCTGGCAAAGCCTGTTCCTGCTCGACTTACGAAAGGTCAGCTTCGATAATGCGAAGGCAATGCGACCCAGCGAACGTAGCACTTCTGCAACGCGGGCACCGCAATCTGACGAGCGTGAGCGCGGGACATAAACGCGTGGTCTGACGCAGGGTTTTGAAACGAACGACGGGAGGGTAGTGAACGTGTATTTTGTATTGGTGCTCCTTATCTTGCTGGGTCTGCTGGCATTCTGCGTGCTTCAGCTGCGGCGAGACCCATAAACCCGGCCAAGCGACCGGTTCATCGCCAAAATTTGTGCCGAAACAAGAAACCACCGCCCCGGTTCAGGGCGGCGCTGACTTCGCCATTAACGGGCTTTGGTTCTTGTCGCTTTAGTTTTTGTCTTTGTCGACCATCTTGCCGGCGCTGATCCAGGGCATCATTCCGCGCAACTGAGCGCCAACCTCTTCGATCTGATGCGCGTCATTGATCCGCCGCGTGCCTTTGAAGAAGGGCTGGCCAACTGTGTTTTCCGACATGAAGTCGCGCACGAACTTGCCGGTCTGGATATCGGTCAGAACCGCTTTCATCCGCGCCTTGGTCTCGTCATAGGGCAGGATCCTTGGACCGCTGACATATTCGCCATACTCCGCGGTGTTTGAGATCGAATAGTTCATGTTCGCGATGCCGCCCTCATAGATCAGGTCGACGATCAGTTTCACTTCGTGCAGACACTCGAAATATGCCATTTCGGGGGCATAGCCGGCCTCAACCAGCGTCTCAAAGCCCATCCGGATCAGCTCGACCAGACCGCCGCAAAGAACCGCCTGTTCACCGAACAGGTCGGTTTCGCATTCTTCGCGGAAATTGGTTTCGATTATGCCGGAACGTCCGCCACCAATGGCCGAGCAATAGCTGAGCCCGATCTCAAGCGCCCGGCCCGAGGCATCTTTGTCCACCGCGACAAGGCAGGGCACGCCGCCGCCTTTGGTGTATTCGCCGCGAACAGTGTGTCCGGGACCTTTGGGGGCCATCATGATGACATCGACGCCCTCTTTCGGCTCGATCAGTCCAAAATGCACGTTCAGCCCGTGAGCAAAGGCGATCGCCGCACCTTCGCGCAGGTTGTCATGTACGTGTTTGCGATAGGTTTCGGCCTGCAATTCATCGGGCATGGTGAACATAATCAGGTCACACCAGGCTGCGGCCTCGGCGATGCCCATCACTTGCAGGCCTTCAGCTTCGGCTTTCTTTGCCGAAGGCGACCCGTCGCGCAGGGCGATTACCAGGTTCTTGGCGCCGCTGTCGCGCAGGTTCAGCGCGTGAGCATGCCCCTGGCTACCATAGCCCAGGATGGCCACCTTCTTGTCCTTGATCAGGTTGATGTCGCAATCGCGATCGTAATAAACGCGCATAATGCCCCTCCGTGGCGGTTTGACGGTCTGCGGCGGTTCTAGCGGGAAATCTTGCATCGGGGCAGGCGTTGGGTTTGACATTCCTGCATGATTTCGCGATTTTTATTCGCGAAATGCCTAAAAAGCAAAGAAATCATGCTCGACGATCTCGACAGACGACTCTTGCGTCACTTGCAGGCCGATCCCAGCCTCAGTTCCGCTGATCTGGCCGAGCGCTGCGGAATCCCGTCCGCGACCTGCTGGCGGCGGATCGAAAAGCTCGAAGCGTCAGGGATCATCCAGGGGCAAGAGGCGGTGATCGATTGGACCACCCTGGGCTATGCGGTCGAGGTCTCGCTGCGGTTCACGCTCGACAAGACCCAACCGCGAGCGTTTGACGACTTTCTGGCCGCCGCCCGCGAGGTGCCCGAGGTGCTCGAGATCCAGACCTTCCTCGGCCGCGTCGACGTGCGCCTCTCGGTGGTCGCCCGCGACATGAGGCACTATCGGCAGATCTATCGTGACCGTATCCTGACCCTGCCGCATATCGCGGATATCGAGGCGCTCATGCATATCACGCGGCTGAAACAGGATCAGAGGCTGCCGCTGTGATCGATCTCGATGACATCGACATGGGCGTTTTGCGGGCGCTGTCGCAAGACGCGCGGCAAAGCGCAGGCACACTCGGACGCCGGTTCGACCTCAGCCAGCCCGCGATGTGGCGACGCATCCGACGCCTGCAGGAGGCGGGTGTGATCCGGGGCCGACGCCTGTGCCTGAACGCAGAAGCGCTCGGCTTTGGTGTTACCGTTTTTTTAGGCGTGAAACTGGCACGCAAGGGGCAACTCAGCCTCGATGACTTTGAACGCGCTGTCGGTGCCATCCCCGAGGTGCAGACCGTGGAACATGTGCTCGGCCTCTATGACTACCGCCTGAGGGTCGTTGCGCGGGATCTGGCGGATTTCGAACGGGTCCTGCGCCGTCGTATCATGACCTTGCCCGGTGCCGGAGAGGTTGAGGCCAATGTTCTGCTCAGCGAAGAACGCCGTCCGGGTCCCCTTGGCGCGGATCGGTGACGCCGGTTTCCGATCTGCGCGGCGGTGCTGCGGAAGGATCCGGGTTCGGACAAACGAGGTTTTGCCATCATCGCCACCGATCGCTAAACGGGAACAAACACGAGGAGGTGGCCATGCCCGCGCTATTGCAAACCGTTGATCCTGACGGGCTTGAAGAATTCTCGGTGGTCTTTACTGACCGGTCGCTGAACCACATGTCCAAGGCCTTCCAGACGGTCATGACCGACATCTCTTCGATGCTGAAGGAGGTCTACAAGGCTGAGTCTGTGGCTCTGGTCCCCGGGGGTGGAACCTTCGGGATGGAGGCCGTCGCCCGCCAGTTCGCCCGCGATGCCGAGGTGCTTGTGGTGCGCAACGGCTGGTTTTCCTACCGGTGGAGCCAGATCTTCGAAACCGGTGGGCTCACCGCGCAGACAACCGTGCTCAAGGCCCGCCAGACCGGCAATGTGTCGCCGTCTCCCTTCACGCCCGCACCGGTCGACGAGGTGACTGCGAAGATTCGCGAGATCCGGCCGGCCATCGTCTTTGCCCCGCATGTGGAAACCAGCGCGGGGGTCATCCTGCCCGATGACTACGTCACCGCCCTAGCCGGCGCCGCGCATGAAGTGGGGGCGCTGATGGTGCTGGATTGCATCGCCTCGGGTTGCGCCTGGATCGATATGCGTGCCACCGGCGTGGACGTCTTGATCAGTGCGCCGCAAAAAGGGTGGAGCGCCTCGCCCTGCGCCGGCCTTGTGATGCTTTCAGACCGTGCTGCAAAGCGCCTTGATGAGACCACATCGGATAGTTTCGCCATTGATCTCAAGAAATGGCACCAGATCATGCAGGCCTATGAAAATGGCGGGCATGCCTATCATGCGACGATGCCCACGGATGCGCTGCGCGCGTTCCGCGACACGATGGCTGAAACCCGCGATTATGGTTTTGAGCGCCTCTGCACGGCGCAATGGGCGCTCGGGCAAGGCGTCCGTGCGATGCTGGCCGAAAAAGGCGTGGTCTCGGTGGCAGCCGACGGCTTCGGCGCGCCGGGAGTCGTCGTGGCATATACGTCAGACCCCGAGATCCAGACCGGCAAGCGCTTCGCCGATCAGGGCATGCAGATCGCGGCCGGCGTGCCGCTTCAATGTGACGAACCGACCGATTTCCGCACCTTCCGCATTGGCCTCTTTGGTCTCGACAAGCTCTACGATGTGCCGGGCACCCTTGCGCGTCTGCAAACCACGCTCGACAAGGTGTTCTGATCTGCCGCTTCTTTCTGGTCGGAAATACGCAGGGGTCTGGGGCAGAGCCCCAGCCAGCGCTTACCGCACGCCCAGACCCATCTGCATGAGCGACTTGCGCACCGGTCCCATCGCATAAAGCGCATTAAGCCCCGCGGCCCGCGCGTCCCGCAGCGGACGCGCTCCGGCCATTGAGGCGCGGTTCAGCAGATCGATGCCCTGAACGCGCATCCGGATATCGCCGCGTCGCGCGCGATCATAAGCGTCGCTCATTTGCGCGTCGCCCAACCCGTCCGGGCGTGCGGTTGCAAGGTCCAGCAGGGTGCTGACATCGGCCAGCGACATGTTCAGACCCTGCGCCCCGATTGGCGGCACAACATGGGCGGCCTCGGCCATCAGCACCAGCCTTCGTGCGCTCAGCCGGTCCGCAACCTGCGAGATGATTGGCCAGAGACTGCGTCGCGAGGCCAGCTTGAGCGGGCCGAGCATATGGCAGGACCGGTCAGTCATCGCGTCCTCAAACGCGCGCACGTCCATGTTGTGAAGATCGCGCGCCACGGGGCCGTCCTCCATCCAGACCACGGCCGAGCAGGGCACGCCGTCACGGTCGGGCAGGGGCACCAGCGTGAACGGACCGCCGCTGCGATGGATCTCGGTCGACACACTCTCATGCGGGATCGGATGCGTGACAGCAAAAGCCAGTGCTTTTTGTCCATAGCGCGTCGTCGTCACGTCGATGCCCGCAGCCGTTCGCATCGGCGAGGCGCGACCATCCGCCGCCACCACCAGCCGTGTCTGCACGTGCGTGCCGTCGCTCAGCCGGACTTTCGCGATGTCATCGCGGGCAAAGAGCCCGTTTGCCGCCAGGCCCGGACGGAAGGTGACGGTGTCGATCTCATCGAGCCGCGCCACCAGTGCTTTGCGCAACAACCAATTGGGCAAGTTCCATCCGAAAGGCTGGTCCGAGATGTCGGCGGCGTTGAATTCCTTGACGACGCGTGCTTGTGGCGTCTCTCCGCCCGCATCGATGATCCGCATCACCTGCAAAGGTGCGGCATCCGCATCAAGACGCGCCCACGCCCCGCACCGCTCCAGAACGCCGCGTCCCGGTTGCAGGATCGCGGTTGTGCGCAGATCCGCGCCGTCTGCTTCGCTGTCCGTCACCGGTGGGGCCGGGTCAACGCAAAGCACCCGAAAGCCCGCCGCTCCAAAGACCGCGGCCGCGCTGAGCCCGGCGATCCCGCCGCCGGCAATCATGATGTCATAATGGTCGGCCACGTCCGATCCTCCCGGTTGGTCAGGACATTAGGGCAGCAAGGACTGGGCGGCCAAGCGACATTCTGCCCGGGGTCAACCGCGCGTGATCAGCAGCAAAACGACCCAGATCACAGGCACGAGCAAAAGGGCAGGTATGTAGAGGCCCGGAATGCCAAAGAGCACAACTGAGATGGCCCAAAGGCTCGCAAAACCACCCAGGGCGTACCAGACATTGTCCGCATCGCCGAGTGTCAGGTCGCGGGCCACCCACCCGAAAATCGGAACTGCAAAGAGCAAACGCTGCCAGATCGGCAGCCGAGCTTGAGGGTCGGCCAAGGCCATCAGTTTCTCCGTTTGTATCCAAGAAAAGCGTAGTCCGGAGATAGGTTTCGCGGCCGCGCGGCAAGGGGCACGGATTGTCGCATCAGACCAGGTTGCGCAAAAACTCCGCCAGATCTTTTGTGTGGTGGTGAATGTGGTCGGCGTCGACGGATGCAGGTGCCACATGCACCGTTCGCATACCCATTGCATGGGGTGCTGCCAGATTGCGCGGCTCATCTTCGAACATCGCGCCACAAGCGGTGTCGATGCCGTCCTTAGCAAACACCGTCTCGAACGCCGCGCGATCGGGTTTCGGGCGGAACCCCGCATCCTCGACCCCGTAAACCGCGTCGAAGAGACCGTCGAGCCCACGCGCGGCGATCACCCGTTCCGCGTAAGGCGCGGTGCCGTTGGTGTAGACGATGCGTCGCCCCGGCAACTCGGCGATGGCCTCGGCCAGATCCCGGTCTGCTTCGAGGTGATCGAGAGAGATGTCATGCACCTCGGTCAGGTAAGGGCCCGGATCCACGTCATGTTCGCGCATAAGCCCGGCCAGTGTTGTTCCATGTTTTTGCCAGTACGCGACTCGCAAACGATCCGCCTCGTCCTGATCCACGCGCAGCGCGTCCATCACGTAGCGCGTCATGCGCACCTCTATCTGGTCGAAGAGGCGCGCCTCGGGCGGGTAGAGCGTATTGTCGAGATCGAACACCCATTGGGTGACATGTGAGAAATAGGGTTTTGCCATGTGCGTCGTCCTATGGCAGGGCGGCAGACATTTCAACGCCGGGGTTGATTGCGGGTTCCCCCGACAGATACTGTGACGCGACCGACCCGGGATATCCGCTTATGAGCACAGAAAAATCTTCTCCAACCGATGCCTATTCCCTGATCCTTGAGGCGATCGACGTGGGCGTTTACCGTCCCGGCGACCGGCTTGTGGAAAGCGAATTGGCCGAGCGGTTCGGCGTTTCGCGAACGCCCATTCGCGAAGCGTTGCAACGGCTTGAGACACAGTCGCTTTTGGCGCGGGATGGGCGGTCGTTGATCGTGGCCTCGTTGGATCACAATCAGATGGCCGAGCTTTATGTGGTTCGTCGCGAACTCGAAGGCCTCGCCGCGCGTCTTGCTGCACGGCACGCCACCAGCGAGGAGATCCAACTGCTGCGTACGATGGTCGATGAAGATCAGTCCCTGGTCGATGACCCGCCTGCCTTGTCGCGGGCGAACCGACGCTTTCACAAGCAGATCCACCTGGCCTCGCACAACCGCTATCTCGTGCAGCAATTGGACCTCGTGCATCGGACCATGGCATTGATGGCGACCACGTCGCTGGCCGCGCAAGGTCGCGGGCAGATCGCCTTGAGCGAACATGACAGCATCGTCACCGCCATCGAGCATCGCGATGAGGACGCGGCCTATGCCGCGCTCAAGGAACATATCTCAATCGCCTTCATGACACGGCTGAAACAGGACGCCGACCAACGGGAAGTCGCGCGCTGACCGATTGCAAAGGTCCGCTGTCAGATCGTCTAGTATTCCTGCTCTGGCGGCATCGGGTCATCGATGCCGGTTCCTTCATCCGCCTCGGCCTGGCCATGCTGGGTCTTGTCCCAATAGAACGGACTGACCACCAGCTCGATCAGGGCCTTGTAACTCGCGACCGCTCCCATCGGAAAATAGAGCAGCAGTATCGGCACCCATCGCATCAGATGTCGGTGCTGCGCGCCTGACACGGCCGTCATGCCGATGGTGATATTGGCGATCTCGACAAACAGAAACAAAAAGGTCAGGCCCCAAACAGCGGGCGAGGGGATCACGTTCAGCACCGGGTGCGGCGCACCGAAGATGATCGCCCAGAACGACCAGAGCACGGGCGCCAGCAGGAACTGGCTGACCGTGCCGATGAAGAACGCCTGAAGGCCGAGGAACCGCCGTGGTCCAACGTCACGCCATAGCTGGCGCGGCTGACGCATGTGGACCAGGTAGGTGACCATGAACCCCTTGAGCCACCGCGAGCGCTGCTTGATCCAGGGCCAGGGCCGATAGTTCGCCTCTTCGTATGTCACGGCCGGGAAAAGCTCGGTGCGATAACCTTCGCGGGCGAGGCGGACGCCCAGGTCGGCATCCTCGGTAACGTTATGCGCGTCCCACCCGCCCAGCTCCTCAAGCTTGTCGCGGCGAAAAAACAGCGTTGTCCCACCCAGCGGAATGACCAGCCCCATGCGCGCGAGCCCCGGCAGGATGACACGCCACCAGCTTGCATATTCGATGGTGAAACAGCGCGCGATCCAGTTGGTGCGCGGGTTGTAGTAGTCCAGAACCCCTTGCAGGCAGACCACGTCCTGGGGCGCATTGGCGAACCGGGACACGGCGCGGTCGATCTGGTCAGGCTCGGGCGCGTCTTCGGCATCCCAGATGCCGATGATGTCGCCGTCGCAGAAATCGAGCGCGTAGTTCATCGCGCGGGGCTTTGTGGTCAGTCCACCATGCGCGGGGACTTCGATCACCCGCATCCAGGCGGGCAGGTCGGTGCCCTCGAGGGCCTCTCGGGTGACCTGATCTTTTTCTTCCAGCACAAGCACCACGTCCAGCAGCACCTTGGGATAGGTCAGCTTACTCAGGCGGCTGATCAAGCGGCCGGCGATCTCCTTTTCGCGGAAGAGCGGCACCAGAACGGAAACCTTCGGTCGTCGATACGGGCGACCGTCCGGGGCAGGTGGCGTGTCGTTTCGGGGCTCAACCGCAGCGGTCATGCAGGCCACCGCGCCCGTGATCTTGAGGCCCGCGATCAGGCAGAGCGTGGTCAGCGCAAAGATCGATAGAACGGCGAAGGCCGTTGTACCAAACACCGCGAAGATGGCGACAATTGTGGCGACGATCGCGGTCACCTTGGGGCGTGTCAGCAGCGGCGTATGACCCCAGCGGCGGCAACTG
>JBCCVT010000027.1:0-18073 GCA_039195015.1 Pseudomonadota bacterium | reverse complement strand
GACGCGACAAACCCGTCCGAGGCATGTTGCAGCTGGCATCCGCCGCAGGACGCGTAATGCCGACAGGGTGCCTTGATCCGCTGATCGGATGGCGTGACGATGCGAAGGTCGCGCAATGTCCTGCCATCTAACACGCCGGTGACACGTTCACCGGGCAAGGCACGCGGCGCAAAGACCGGACCCGCGGCAATCCCGTCGCCTTGGTGGCCAAGCCGTTCCACTACCCATTCCGTCGTCATGCCCGCTACATAGGCCGTGACAACGCGCGGAGCCATAGATTATTCTGCGGCTTCCGCCCGGATAAAACCGCCCGACTGCCGGTTCCAGTACTGCGCGTAAAGGCCTCCGCGTGACAGAAGGTCATCGTGGGTGCCTTCTTCGACAACGCGCCCGCGATCCATGACGATGATGCGGTCCATTTCGGAAAGCGTCGATAGGCGGTGCGCGATCGCCAGCACTGTCTTGCCCTGCATCACGCGATGCAATGCCGATTGGATCGAGGCCTCAACCTCGGAGTCGAGCGCGCTTGTCGCCTCATCCAGCACAAGGATCGGCGCGTCCTTTAGGATCGCGCGAGCCAGGGCAATCCTCTGCCGTTGGCCCCCCGACAATTTCACACCGCGTTCGCCCAGATGCGCCTCGTACCCTTTGCGATCCCGGTGATCCTGCAGGTCAAGAATGAATTCATGCGCTTCGGCCTTTTGCGCCGCGGCAATCATGTCGTCTTCGGAGGCATCGGGCCGACCGTAAAGAATGTTGTCCCGCGCCGATCGGTTAAACATCGCGGTTTCCTGCGTGACCATCCCGATATTTCGCCGCAGGCTTTCCTGCGTGACCATCTCAACATCCTGATCGTCGATCAAAATTCGGCCATTTTCGCCTGAATAGAGCCGCAATAGCAACGATACGAGGGTCGACTTGCCTGCGCCGGATGCCCCAACGATCCCCAGTTTCTCGCCGGGAGCTACGGTCAGGCAGATGTCGTGCACACCCCCGATATCGCGACCGTAGGCAAAGCTGACACCGTCAAAGCGGATCTGTCCCGCCCGTATATCGAGATCCCGGGCATCTGCGCCATCTTCGATCCTGCGGCGCGGCGTGAGCGTGCGAATGCCGTCTTCGACCTCGCCGATGTTGGAATAGATTGCCATGAGGGTAAAGCTGACCCAGCCGGTCATCTGAGCGATGCGGATCGACACCGCGCCGGCTGCGACGATATCTCCTTCGGTCGCGCCGCCACCCTGCCACATGAACAGCGTCGCGCCCATCAGCAAGACCGGCAGCAAACCTGCAAGCGCCATCAGGCAGAACCGGAACGCCGCCGAGAGATACCCAAAAGCCACGGCACGGTCCCGAAACCGGCCCATCGCGTCCAGAGCGGCCCGGTCTTCGTGATCGGCATGGGCAAAGAGCTTGACAGTCTTGATGTTGGTGATCGTGTCCACAACCTGCCCCGAGACCATCGCCCGCGCACCGGCCCGCGCGGCTGACCGTTCCCGAATGCGCGGCAAGAACCACGCAATCAGGGCGAAATAGGCGATGAGCCACAACAGGAACACGACCGTCACGCGCCCATCGATCGTGGTCAAAAGCGCAAGCGACCCAATCAGCGACGCCAGTGCAAAGGCCACGACGTTGATGAATTCCGACACGACGTCTGTCACCGCACGCGCGGCCTGCATCTGCTTTTGTGCGATCCGACCGGCAAAATCGTCATCAAAGAAGCTGACCGACTGACCCAGGCTCCAGCGATGCAAACGCGACAGCACCAATGGGTTCACATTGGGCTGCACAATGATTGCGTTGCTTGCCGCCGACAGCCCAAAGAGAATCGGTCGCGCCACCAGAAAGAATGCGACTGCGCCGATGATCAGACCCATATTGCCCGGCGCAAAGAACCCGTCAGGCCCGTTTGCGACTGAGCTATCGACCACGCGGCCCAGAATGTAGGCTGTTCCCGCCTCCATCGCGCCTGCAGCCGCCGAGAATACCGTGGCAATCCAGAGGGCGGGCCAGGATCCCGTCAGGCACCATTTGAAGAAGGGCCACAACCGCTGCGGCGGTGGTCCTTCTGCATGGCGAAAGGGCTGGATCAGGTCTGCCGCTTTCATTCAGCCGCCTCGGTGTTCAGGAAGCCGCCGGATTGGCGCGCCCAGAACTGAGCATATAGTCCACCATGGGCCAAAAGCTCGGCGTGACTGCCGTCTTCGACAACGCGACCCTGATCGACAACAAGGATTAGATCCATCTGCGCAATGGTGCTGAGCCGGTGGGCAATTGCGATCACGGTCTTGCCCTCCATCATGCCGTAAAGCGTGCTCTGGATTTCGGCCTCGACCTCGGAATCCAGCGCGCTTGTCGCCTCGTCCAGCACCAGGATCGGTGCGTCCTTGAGCATCACGCGCGCCAGTGTCACGCGCTGACGCTGACCGCCCGAGAGCTTCACGCCCCGTTCACCCACATGCGCGTCATATCCCGTCCGCCCGTTCGGATCGACCAGATCTTCGATGAACTCATGCGCCTCCGCCCGTTTGGCGGCGTCAATCAACTCGTCCTCTGTGGCCTCGGGGCGTCCATACAGCAGGTTGTCCCGCACCGAGCGATGCAGGAGCGAGCTGTCCTGCTGCACCATGCCGATATGGCAGCGCAAACTGTCCTGCGTAACGTCGCGTATGTCCTGACCGTCGATGAGGATTCGGCCACTTTCCACATCGTAGAACCGCAGCAAAAGCTTAACCAGCGTCGACTTGCCCGCGCCGGACCGGCCAACAAGACCGACCTTTTCACCAGGCTCGATGGCCATGCTGATACGGTCCAGACCGCCGCTGCCGCGACCATAGTGATGCGACACCGATTGCACCTCGATCCGGCCTTTGCTGAGCGCCAGTGGCCTGGCAGTGTCGCCGTCGATCAGATCGATGGGTTGGGCAATGGTCTCCATCCCTTCGGCGACAACCCCGAGTTGGCGGAAGAACGTGGTCAGAGCCCACATGATCCAGCCGGTCATGGCATTGAGCCGCAGCGTCAGCGCCGTGGCCGCCGCAACCGCGCCGACACTTGCTGCACCCTGCATCCAAAGCACCACCGCCCAACCGACAACACCAACGATCAGGAGACCGTTCAAGATCGTCAGCGCGAGATCCATGATCGTGTAGATCCGCATCTCGACCTGGAAGGTTTCGCGGGTCTTTTCGATCGCCTTTTTCGCATAGGCGAGCTCGAGGTCGTGATGCGCGAACATCTTGACCGAGTGGATATTGGTGTAACTGTCCACGATCCGTCCGGTCACTTCCGAACGCGCATCTGACGCAGCCTGCGAAGCCGGGCCGACCCGCTGCACGGTCCAGCGGATCAGGCAGGCATAGAGCGCGAACCAGATCGCCAGAGGCATCAACAACCGGGGATCCGCAACGGACAACAGAACCGCTGCGCCGATCAGATAGGCCAGAGAGAACGAGATTGCGTCAAAGACCTGAAAGACAACCTCGCCAGCTGCGGGTGGCGTCTGCACGATCCGGTTGGCGATGCGCCCGGCAAAGTCGTTTTCAAACCACCCGACCGACTGGCGCAGCACATGTTTGTGTGACCGCCATCGGATCAGCGTGCCAAAGTTGGGCAGGATCGCATTGTTCAGGAACAGAACATCAAGACCCTGAAGAAGCGGGCGCAAGAACAGGATGAACAGGGCAACCAGAATGAATTCGAGACCGTATGTCGCCCAGACCTCGGCCGGGTCGCCGCGCAACAGGTCGACGACACGACCCATGTAGTAGATCAAACCGACCTCAACCGCGGCGACAACAACCGACAGGATCGCTGTCCAGACAAAAACACGGCGGAAGGGTTCCGAATAGCCCTTCATGATGGGCCAAAGCCGGGTGGGCGGGCGATCCACCTCGGTAAAGTCGCAATAGGGGTCTATGAGGTTTTCAAAGAAGCGAAACATGTCGGGTGCTCCGGATGAGCAGAGATACAGGAATGCGGGTGAAAATCGATACTGATCACCCGGGCAGGATCGGGTGATCAGCGCGAGCTAAACCAGATCCTTTGATACATTCTGCATCCCTCCAACATGAACCGCGTGGTTTACTTAGCGTAAGATTTACGATTCGTCACCCCGTGCCTGAGGCGTCGGATCAAGCCCTTGCAGAAGCTCGCCACGGCTCAGACGAAAGCCAGACGCGATCCAGCGCGCCTCCATATCTTTCAGTGCGTTACCCAGGTCCACGCCCGACAGTGCAGGCATCAGATCGTGTGCTGTGACGGGCAGTTTCCGCGCCGCGCCGTGGGTTACGTCTGCCTCGATCGACGGGGACCAGCGCTGATGCAAGGCCGCCTGCCGCAACACCATCGCGTCACGTGCCAGATCGGCACCGTGGCGATAGCCAAGCTCGGTCGCCGAGGCAGAAGAGGAAGCGGCGGTCGCAATCTGCTCGACCTGCTGCACCTGTGCCCGGCTCAGGCGCAGTGACCCGGCGAGATCCCGAGCTCCTATGGCCGCCAACCGCCGTTCGGCTTTGGGCGGCAAGCCGGCCGTCTGTTCGATTTCAACCAAAATCGCCATTCCGCGATCATCCGCTCCGGGCAGGACATGCGCCATGACGCCAATCGCTCGCATGGTGGCGAGTGCGGGGGCTGGATCCGGCGCCAAAAGCAGTTTCACCACCTCGGCGCCGATCCGTTCGCGCGACAGTTGGTCGAGGCCATCGAGATTGGCGGCAATTGCATCCAGCGCATCCGCCTCAGGCCCCCGATCGGGATCGCCGTACCACGCAAGAAACCGGAAATAGCGCAGGCTGCGGAGGTAGTCTTCGCGGATACGCTGCGATGCGTCGCCGATGAAACGCAGGCGCCGCGCCAGGAGATCAGGATAACCGCCCACCGGATCAATCACCGTTCCGTCGGGCTGGGCGTAAAGCGCATTCATTGTGAAGTCGCGGCGGACCGCGTCTTCTTCGATATGCGTGGAAAAGGCAACGATAGCGCGGCGTCCATCTGTCCCAACATCCCTGCGGAAAGTGGTGATCTCATGCGGGACACCGCCCGAAACCACGGTGATTGTCCCGTGATCGATGCCCGTGGGCACCGCCTTGAGTCCGGCCGCTTGCGCCAGCGTCACAACCTTTTCGGGACGCGCATCGGTGGCCAGGTCGATGTCGCTGACTGGCGCGCCAAGAAGCGCGTTGCGCACGCAGCCGCCGACGAACAGCGCGTTGAAGCCGCCCGCGGTCAGCGCTGCGCAAACGGCCTGGGTTTCTGGCGTGGTGCGCCAATCTCCGTCGACGCGTGTCATTCCGAGACACGGGCGGCGAGACCGCGCAGAATTCGCGCGGTGGCGCCCCAGATGTAGTAAGGGCCGAAGGGTACCACGTAGTAATGGCGTTGCACACCGCGCCACCGGCGCGATTGCACGACAAACCGTCCCGGATCAACAAGATGCTGGAGTGGAACGGAAAACACCTCGTCCACTTCGGAAGGGTCGAGCCGGATGTCAAAATCCGAACGGACGATCCCCACCACCGGCGTGACGTCGAAACCTGTCACCGTTTCATGCGTAGGAAGTACGCCTAAAACAGACACTAAATTTGGAGAAAGCCCGATCTCTTCATTCGCTTCCCGCAATGCGGCCGCGGTTGGGTCGGCATCCCCTTCCTCTTGTTTTCCGCCCGGAAAAGCAATCTGGCCGGGGTGATGTTTCAACGCCGAGGAACGTTTGGTCAGGAGCACATGGGGCGCCCCCCCAAATACGGTGATCGCGCAAAGAACACCGGCGGGGCGCAGTTTGCGCCCCTCCGGCAGTTTGAAATCAGGGTTGAGGTCAAAGTCCGAAGACCCAAGGCCAGGGCGATCAAGTGCCCTGGTCAGGCTGCGTTCGAGATCTTCGATCCTGTCAGTCACCTTGTGCCTGATCGGCTTCGAACCCGACAGTGGCGGGGTCGAGCTCGTAGTGAGCACCGCAGAACTGACAATCCGCCGTGACGAGGCCTTCATCCGTGGTCATCTTCTCGATGTCACGGGCCGAATAAATCGACAGGCTTTGACGCACGCGCTCTTCCGAGCAGGTGCAACCAAACCGGACCGCCTGCGCGTCATAGACCCGGGGCTGTTCCTCGTGGAAAAGACGCACTAGCAAATCGGTTGGCGGCACGGTGGGTCCGATCAGTTCCAGATCATCCACCGTGTCCAAGAGGATGTTGACCCGGTTCCAGTTCTCGCTTTCGTCACCGCCAAGCAGGTCCGCCGCGGACAGGATGTCTCCGCTGCCGCTCTGCTGCGCGACGAAAGGCGACGCCTTGGGCATGTGCTGCAGCATCACGCCGCCCGCCCGCCAGTGTTCGGCACTGACCATGTCGGTCGACAGACCAAAGCTCAGCGAGAACCGTGTCGGCAGTTGCTCGGACTGCGCAAAATAAGCCTCGGCGCACGCACTCAACGACCCGCCCGTCAGTGGTGTGATCCCCTGATAGGGAGCCGTGCCCTGACCCTGGTCGATGAGGATCGCGAAGTAACCCTCGCCCACCTGGTCAAAGGGCAAGCCTTCAACCAGTCGATCGGCGTCAAAGCTGGCATAGCCGCGAATCTTCGCCGGTTCTCCGGCCACCTTCGGCGCGAAGTAATCGGTTGCGATCATGCGCACGGCTCCCTTGGACTGCACCTGCAGGGACAGCTTCCAGCGCAGATCGATCGTCTGCCCGATCAACGCGGTCAGCAACGCCATCTCAGCCACCAGCGCCTCGACCTGAGGCGGGTAGTCGTGCTGTTTGAGGATGCCGTCCAACACGCCGTCCAGACGCGCCACGCGGCCGCGCATGTCAGAAGCATCAAGTTGGAAGGGCAGGACGCTATCGTCCCACGCGAGTTTCGATCCGAGTGTCATGGGGTTTCCTTACACGCCATGGATTGGCATACCGCGTCTATATAGGACGGACAAGCAAGGTTGTAAGGGGCTGCCATGATCAGGCGTTTCGGCGAAATTCCCGAGCGAAACCGAAGTTACAAACTGCGTCCGGGCGCTTATGCTTTGCTGCCGTTGAACGGCGAACTGTTGTTGACTGAACAAGATGCGCCGGTGCCGGACCTGCAATTGCCCGGAGGGGGGATCGACCCAGGCGAGTCGCCGATCACCGCACTGCACCGCGAGGTGTATGAGGAGACCGGTTGGCGGATTGGGTCACCTCGTCGGATCGGCGCATTTCGACGGTTCGCCTTCATGCCGGAATACGATCTGTTCGCCGAGAAACTGTGCGTGATCTATGTTGCCCGCCCGATCCAAAGACTTGGCCCACCGGTTGAGGCGGATCACATCCCGGTCTGGATGACGCCCGATCTGGCATCCCGCAAGCTGGGCAATGCAGGTGATCGGTACTTTGCCTCTCAGCTTTCGTGATAGCTTTTGAATTCAAGCAGGGTTGCGGAGACGTCATCGTCAAAGCCGTCTTCTGTTGACACCTCCTGCGTCAGGCGCCAGAACAGATCGTCCAGGAATTCCTGCCCCTTGCACTTTGGGTCCTGCCGATGGATCAGCCGCAACAGACCCTCTTGTTCCAGCATCTCTCCGCTCTGCAACCGGCTTTCCGTGAACCCGTCGGAATAGAGAAGCAACCGGTCGCCGGGGTGCAGCTCCACCTCCATCTGCTCATAGGAGAGACCGGGCAGCAGGCCGATGGGCGGGCCGCCTTCGCCAACGAATTCCGCCGCTCCATCCTTGCGCAGGATCAGCGGATGCGGATGGCCTGCCTGAACCAGGCTCACGGTTCCGGACCGCAGGTCGATGGTGCCATAAACCATCGTAAAGTACTCCTCGACGCCCGTGTCCGCCTCAAGCCGTTCGTTCAGCAACCGTGCCACCTCGGCCGGTTGGCGCAGCGAATAGAAGCGACCGAACCGCCGTTCGACCGCAATGTTCTGATCGTAATGGGTGCTGCTGAGGTACCCGCCCAGACGCGCCGTCATCATCGCCGAAGTGATGCCGTGACCCGACACATCGATGCTGTAGAACCCGACCTGCCCCGGACCGGGGGAGAACATTCCCACGAGATCGCCACCGATATGTCCGCATGGCTTCAAGGTCAGGCTGACCTGCGCGCCACCAAAATCCCGCGTGAGTTCAGGCACCAGCGCGCGCTGGATCTTGCGCGCCTGCTTCAGATCCCGGTCGATGCCGTCATAGACCTCCTGCAGTTGCCCGAGCGTTTCGGAAATCACACGGTTCTTTTCCGCCAGCTCATTCTGCATCGTCAGAATGCGATCACCAGCCGCGATGCGCGCGCGCAGCTCATCCGAGTTCACGGGTTTGGTCAGAAAATCGTCTGCACCCGCATGCAGACCTTGAGCCACCTCATCCTTTTCACTCTTGGACGTGAGCAGGATGAAATAGCTGTACCCATCCCCCGGCAAGTCACGAAAGCGCTTGCAGAAATCAAGCCCGTTCATCCCCGGCATGACCCAGTCGCTGATCACAAGATCCGGTCGTTCCTCAAGGCAGATCTTGAGCGCGGCGTCGCCATCTTCGGCCTCGATCACCTCAAAGCCCCAACGTTTGAGGATACCTGTCAGGATCCGACGTTGCAGGCGGCTGTCATCGACGATCAATACCTTTCGGATCGACCCGGGGGTCGAACCGGTGGGCATGACCATCGATGCGTCGGCATTTGCCAATGTTTTCCGCCTCAAACTCCGCGCATGTGCGCAAGTGATCCAGTGTTTTGCATCGACAGTTTAAGACGGTGTAAAAGCTAAAACTTTGCACGCCTGCCACGCGGGTTAACCGCATGTTAAAAACGCCGTATTACGGTGAGGCAAGGCTAAGGGCGCGAAGAATAGGTTTGGACATGATTAGTTGGGCACGCGTCTTGGAATTGCGGGACGAGGTCGGCTCGGAAGATTTCGACGAGGTTGTCGAGCTGTTTCTTGAAGAAGTTGAAGACGTTCTGGACCGCCTCAAGCAGGGCGCTTCGGAAAACGATCTTGCCAACGACATGCACTTCCTGAAGGGAAGCGCCATGAGTCTTGGGTTCCAAGGGTTTTCGAACAAATGCCGAGATGCTGAACGGCTGTCAGCGGAAGGTCAGCCAAATGCGGTGGATCTGCCTGGCATTTTCCAAGAATACGAACAATCCAAGGCGCAGTTCGTGGCGGAGCTTCCAGGCCACATCGCAGGCTGACCGGCAAGACGGCGCGTTCTCTCGTTCGGATCAGATCACAAACTGCGCAACTGTCTCATCTGTTGTGATGTCTGTATAGGTGAACCCGGCCGCGTCCAGCCGCGCGAACAGACGCACGAAGTTTTCGGGCTGTGCGGTCTCGATCCCGATCAAGACCGATCCGAAATTGCGTGCAGATTTCTTGAGATACTCGAACCGGGCAATGTCATCCTCAGGACCAAGTATGTTGAGGAATTCCTTGAGCGCGCCGGGGCGCTGCGGCAAGCGGAGGATGAGGTACTTCTTGACGCCTGAATACCTTTGGGCCCTCTCTTTGACCTCGGGCAACCGTTCAAAATCAAAGTTTCCACCAGAGGTTACGCACACCACGGACCCGCCACGAAATTGGTCCTGCAAGACGGTCAACGCTTCGATCGACAGGGCGCCGGCAGGTTCCAGAACGATCCCTTCGACATTCAGCATTTCAATCATCGTGGCGCAGATCTGATCTTCGCTGAGGACAACAACATCCGACAAGGGCACATCGCGCAACAGAGCGAAGGTGCGCTCACCAATCCGGCCAACCGCGGCACCGTCCACAAAGTTATCCACATGGTCCAGCGTCACCGGAGACCCGGTGGCCAAAGCAGCACGCAGACAGGCGCCACCTTGCGGTTCGACAAAACGGCTATGACTGCGGCCTTTGAACCATGTCGCCACCGCCGAAGACATGCCGCCACCGCCCACAGGAAGAATGATGTGATCCGGGGCACCACCAAATTGATCCTCGATCTCAACCGCGACCGAGGCCTGCCCTTCGATCACATCCGGATCGTCGAACGGCGACAGGAAATGACCGCCTTCGCGCGAACACCAGTCTTGGGCAGAAGCCAATGTGTCGTCGAAGTAATCACCGACCAGATGAATTTCGACGCGTTCTCCACCGAACATCTGGGTCTTCTGGATCTTCTGCTGCGGCGTGGTGACCGGCATGAAGATCACGCCGCGCACGCCAAAATGGCGGCACATGTACGCAACCCCCTGCGCATGATTGCCCGCACTGGCGCAGACAAACAGATCCTGCCCGGTCTGCTTTCGCATCGCATTGAAAGCGCCGCGCAGCTTGTAGGACCGCACGGGGCTCAGATCCTCGCGCTTGAGCCAGATGTCAGCGCCAAACTTTTCGGACAGGTGCGCGTTGCGCAAAAGCGGGGTCGCCGGGAACACCTCGCGCATCGCTTCGGTCGCGATGCGGGCCTTGGTCTGGAAATCGGTCATGGGCTCAGGCCATGACCGATACATGCAGGACTTGCAAGGGTCAGTCGATCTCGCGCTTCTCGACGTAGTGGCCGTAAAGCGTGGTGATGATGCTCACGTTCAGAACGGACGTGAAGATCTGCGTCGGTACGTTCCATACCGTGTAAATCGCAGGCACCTGAATGAAGAGCCAGGAAACGCCTTGCAGCAGTAAACCAAGAACAAACCCGGACAACAGGACCACGAGTATTGTGCCAAACGCACCGCTTGTTTCCGCGTAAGCCTCTCCGAGAGTCAGTGGTTTGCCAATTGCAGCGGCCGGCAGCGTGATCGACCAGCGTGTAAGCGTGATCGATAGGAACACCATGTAGACGAGAACCACGGGCGTCATGATTGCGGGCGCCGAAGAAACAAAAAAGAGCAAAGACGCGGGAAAAATCATGGCAATGGCTGCCAGTGCGAGTATCACCAACCGCCAGATATATGCTCCGACCCGATCGGTCCGCAACGGCGGCAGCCAGCCCGACGGATACTCCTCAAGCAAGACAAAACGGTGCCAGGCAACCACAGTCCAGGCGACGAACAGCAACATTGTCGTACCCGCCACAACAAACGTAAGCATCACGGTTGTACCCAAATCCGCCGGAGATGTTTCGGATGAGACATCAGTTTCCGAGACCGGGAACGTATCCAAGAACCCAGTGGCATAGGCAACGCCCATGATCACTGCGAAAGCCAAGATCGATGGCACAAGAAAGATTTGCAAAGCGGGTACGAAGTTCCGCAGAACCATCAAGAACGCATGCTTGAACAATCGCCAACCGAGCATGATCACACTATCCCTTTGTTGTTTTGACGCTTGTTAGCAACAGGCTGGCGCCAGGTGCAAGGCGCGCCCGTCTTGCCCCGCTGCGGCTTCTGCGATAGTGGCCCGGACGATACAGTGTCAGAGGAACGCAGATGTCCGCGCCCAAGAAAGTTGTCCTGGCCTATTCCGGTGGCCTCGATACCTCGATCATCCTGAAATGGCTGCAAACCGAATATGGCTGCGAGGTGGTGACCTTTACCGCCGATCTTGGCCAGGGTGAGGAACTGGACCCTGCGCGCCAAAAGGCCGAGCTTTTGGGTATCAAGCCCGACAACATTTTCATCGAGGATGTCCGCGAGGAATTTGTCCGCGACTTTGTCTTTCCGATGTTTCGCGCGAACACGGTCTATGAAGGGCAATATCTGCTGGGCACGTCGATTGCGCGACCTCTCATCTCGAAGCGTCTGATCGAGATTGCGGCAGAAACCGGTGCCGATGCGGTCGCACATGGCGCGACCGGTAAGGGCAATGACCAGGTCCGGTTCGAACTGAGCGCCTATGCCCTGAACCCCGATATCAAGGTCATCGCGCCGTGGCGCGAATGGGATCTGTCGAGCCGCACAAAGCTGCTGGAATTTGCCGAGGCGCACCAGATCCCAATCGCCAAAGACAAACGCGGGGAAGCGCCGTTTAGCGTGGATGCCAACCTGCTCCACACCTCGTCCGAAGGGAAGGTTCTTGAAGATCCGGCGGTTCCGGCCCCGGACTATGTGTACCAACGGACCGTGCACCCCGAAGACGCTCCCGACACACCGGAATTCATTGAAATCACGTTTGAAAAAGGGGATGCCGTCGCAATAGATGGTCAACGCCTTAGCCCTGCCGAGCTGCTGACTGCGCTCAACGCACATGGCGGCCGGCACGGTATCGGACGTCTCGACCTGGTGGAAGGACGGTTCGTTGGTATGAAGTCCCGAGGGATCTATGAGACCCCGGGCGGCACGATCCTTCTTGACGCGCATCGGGCCATCGAATCGATCACGATGGATCGCGGTGCGATGCATCTGAAAGACGAGTTGATGCCGCGCTATGCAGAGCTGATTTACAACGGGTTCTGGTTCAGTCCGGAACGCGAGATGCTGCAGGCTGCGATCGACACGAGCCAAGGACACGTCACCGGCACGGTCCGGATGAAACTTTACAAAGGGCGCGCGGCCTGTGTCGGGCGCTGGTCGGACCATACGCTTTACTCCGAGGCGCATGTGACGTTCGAGGAAGACGCGGGCGCTTATGATCAGACGGATGCGGCTGGATTCATCCAACTGAACGCGCTGCGTTTGAAACTTCTGGCTGCCCGGAACCGACGGGTGGGGTGAGCGCTCATCGGTCCCTGCGGACCCTTTTCGCGAGAAGGGACTGAAAGGACCGACGAGCGCTGGCCGTCAGATTTTCTGGTCAAACAGGCTCTGATAAAGGGGAATCGCGTCGGTCAGGACAGGCGCGAGGTGGTCGGGGATCTCTGGCAACGGACCTTCGGGGTCCGCAAACCCGGTTGAGTTCCAGACCGCTCCGTACCAATGCGCGGCCCAGACGCCATCAGATTCGTGGCCACCTTTCGGCCAGGACAGCATCGCATCGGTGAACGAAATCTCGATCGCCTCGCAGAGGCGGGCGAGTGCCGATCGTGGATTCTGACGGATGTCAAAACTGTCGACTACAAGCGCGTTTCCATGCAAGTCGTTGACGTAATTAAACAATTCGACCTGCTGGGAAAACCCGATGTCATCGAGCGTCGGGTTTTCGCGTTTTGCAACGTAGCTTGCAATGACACGGGCCGGGTGACGGATCAGAAAGACGTTGGTCACCTCGCGCATCCAGTCGCGCGGCATGGACGGCAGCATGTGATGGGTCATATGCTTTTGATAATAATGGGACAATCCGCCTGGCACCGGACCACGCAAATGCTCCACCACGCGCGCGGGATCCTGTGGTTGGGACTCCAGAACGGCCTGGCGCATTGGATGGTCAAGACCTGTGGCGGCGAGGTAGGCCGCATAAAACGGCTCATCGATCACGGCGCAATCGCCGCGCGCGGCGAAGGCATACATCATCGCCGTCGACAGGTTTCGCGGTCCGGACCACATCGCGATCTTCACGTTCATCACCCCTGGAAACAGCTTGTTTTGACCGTTTTGTACGTGCTGGATAGCCCGGTCTGACCGTTTTGTACAAAAGTTCAGACCCCATCTGAACCCGTGTTTCCACCCCGGTCCGGCCCTCACCTCCTGTCACCAGCGCGTGACAATCCCCGACATGGTCTTGCCTGACACGCATCGCCGCGCCAGCCTTAGACACACAGGAGGGTGCCATGACCACGATTGAAACTGTGAAAACCACCGCGCTGGCCGTTCTGATTGGGCTGGCCAGTTTTGTTCAGACCGCACCGGCCAAGGCGGCCGCGACAGAAACCCTGACCGTCGCCGGAGGATGTTTCTGGTGCGTCGAGGCGGATTTCGAGAAGGTCAACGGCGTGCGCGAGGTGGTGTCGGGCTACACCGGAGGAGCGGTCGAGAACCCGACCTACAAGCAGGTCACGCGGGGCGGTACCGGGCATTACGAGGCGGTGCAGATCACCTTTGATCCGTCGAAAGTATCCCGCGCGCAGCTTTTGAACCTGTTCTTCCGGTCCATCGACGCAACAGATGCCGGAGGCCAGTTCTGCGATCGTGGCGAAAGCTATAGGACAGCGATCTTCGTGTCGGGTGCCTCGGAACAGGCGCTGGCAGAGACGGCCAAATCAAGCGCGCAGTCCGAGCTGGGCCAAACCGTCGTCACACCGATCCTGTCCGAAAGCGCGTTCTATCCCGCCGAAAGCTATCATCAGGATTACTACAAAAGCGACGACGTGATCTTCACGCGGTTTGGGCCGCGCAAGAAATCGGTGGCCTATGGTCTTTACCGCCAGGCTTGCGGGCGTGATGACCGCGTACGGGAGCTGTGGGGCAACGCCGCGCCGTTCGCGGGCAGCTGATCAGAGCTGTATGTCCTGCAGATCCTTGAGATCGGGGATCACATCCGCCGTGCCCTTGCGTGTGACCATGATCGCCGCAGCGCGGGTCGCCTGAGCGATTGCCTGCGCCATCGGCAGGCCCCGGTCGCGCCCGGCGAGCACATAGCCGGTGAACGTATCTCCTGCCCCGGTTGTATCCACCGGTTGCACCGGAAGGGCCGGGAAATCCTGGCACGTCCCTGCCACGGTATCGAACCAGCGCGCGCCATCACCCCCCATGGTGACGATCACGTCATGCACCGGCAGGCTGTCCGGTGCGTGACCGGTTTCATCCTCGAGCTGCTGCGCCTCGACCGCGTTGAGGATCAGGAAGTCGAGATAGGGCAGCACCGCCTGCACCGCCGTCGCCTGGAAAGGTGCCGCCGCATAGCACACGCGCAACCCGAGTTCGCGCCCAAGCCGTGCGGCCCGTTCCTGACCATTGGTTTCGTTCTGCATGAGCAGGATATCCCCGGCCTGTGCCTCGGACAGGGCCTGAGCGATCATATCCTCCGGAATTGCCTCATTTGCGCCGGGATAGAGTATGATCTGGTTCTCGGCCGAGGGATCGACCGAGATCACCGCATGGCCGGTCGGCTGGTCGACCTGACGAATGAACCGGGTGTCGACCCCGTATTCCATCAGCCGCTCGACAGCCCATGCGCCGTCCGGTCCGACAGCGCCCAGATGAGCAACCCGCGCCGCCGCCCGGGCCGCGGCGACCGACATGTTGGTGCCCTTGCCGCCGAGATACCGGGCGTAGCCGATGGCGGCCAGCGTCTCACCCGGTTTCGGGAGGTGCGGGACATCATAGACCAGATCCGCATTGATCGATCCGAGGTTCCAGATGGCCATGGCGCTATCCGATCTTGCAGGCCGCCAGAATGGCCATGTTGAGGATGTCATTCGCGGTCGAAACCGTGGAGCAGATCTGGATCTGCTGGCCCACGCCGGTGAGGATCGGGCCGATCACCGTGGCGCCGCCCATTTCCTGCATCAGCTTGACCGAGATGCTCGCCGAATGGCGCGCGGGCACCACCAGGATGTTCGCAGGCCCGGTCAGGCGCGAAAACGGATAGGCCGCCTGCGCCTGGGCATTGAGCGCCACGTCGACGGTCATCTCCCCTTCGAATTCGAAATCGGCACCGCGACCTTCCAGCACCTTGGGCGCCATATGCATCTTTTCCGCGCGTTCGGACACCGGATAGCCAAAGGTGGAAAAGCTGACAAAGGCGACCCGGGGTTCGAGCCCCATGTGGCGCGCAACGCTCGCGGCGCGTTCGGCGATGTTCGCCAGATCCTCGGCATCGGGCCATTCATGCACGAGCGTATCCGCGATCAACACGATGCGACCCTTGTGGATCACCGCCGTAACCCCCACCGCGCCTTGTGCGGCGTCCGCGTCAAAGACGTGGTTCACCCGTTCCAGCACATGTGCCGATTTCCGCGTCGCTCCGGTGACCAGCGCGTCGCCATGGCCATGGGCCAGCATCAGAGCCGAGAACACATGCCGGTCGCGGGCGGCGAGGCGGTGGATATCCTGCGCGTCAAAGCCTTTGCGCTGTAGCCGGTTGTAGAGAAACTGCTTGTAGGCATCGAGATGCACGGTGTTGGCCGCATTCACCACCTCGATCTCGCGCACGGCATCAGCGAGACCGGTGGCTTCGAGCTTGGCGCGCACCTCATCGACGCGGCCGACGACCAGCGCCTTGCCGAGCCCGGCGCGCTGATACATCACTGCGGCGCGGAGCACGCGGGGGTCGTCGCCTTCGGCAAAGATCATCCGGGCCTGCGCGGCACGGGCGCGCGCGTTGATCCCGCGCAGGATGCTGGCGGTCGGGTCCATGCGCGACCTGAGCGAGACCTCATAGGCCTCCATATCGATGATCGGGCGGCGCGCGGCCCCGGTATCCATGCCGGCCCTGGCCACGGCGGGCGGGATCCGGTGGATCAGCCGGGGATCAAACGGCGTCGGGATGATATAGTCGCGCCCGAAGGCCAGGTTCTTGCCATAGGCAAGCGCAACCTCGTCCGGCACATCCTCGCGCGCCAGCGCGGCCAGCGCGTGTGCGCAGGCGATCTTCATCTGATCATTGATCGCACGCGCATGAATGTCGAGCGCACCCCGGAAGAGATAGGGAAAGCCCAGCACGTTGTTGACCTGGTTGGGATAGTCACTGCGCCCGGTGGCGACGATGGCGTCGACACGAACCTCATGTGCCTCTTCCGGCGTGATCTCGGGGTCGGGGTTGGCCATGGCAAAGATGACCGGGTTGTCGGCCATGTTCGCCACCATCTCTTGCGTGACCGCGCCTTTGACACTGACGCCGAGGAAGACATCGGCACCGACCATCGCCTCATCAAGGCTGCGCAGGTCGGTCTTGATGGCATGGGCCGATTTCCACTGGTTCATGCCTTCGGCCCGGCCCTGATAGATCACACCCTTGGTGTCGCAGACGATGCAATTGTCGTGCCGGGCACCCATGGCCTTGAGCAGTTCGATACAGGCGATCCCGGCCGCGCCGGCACCGTTGAGGACGATTTTCACGTCCTCGATCTTCTTGCCCGAGAGATGCAGCGCGTTGATCAGACCGGCGGCACAGATCACCGCTGTGCCATGCTGGTCATCGTGGAAGACGGGAATGTCCATCTCGTCCTTGAGGCGCTGTTCGATGATGAAGCATTCCGGCGCCTTGATGTCTTCGAGGTTGATGCCCCCAAAGGTCGGCCCCATCAGACGCACCGCGCGGCAGAATTCGTCCGGGTCCTCGGTGTCGAGCTCGATATCGATGGAATTGACGTCGGCGAACCGTTTGAAGAGCACCGATTTGCCCTCCATCACCGGTTTTGATCCCAGCGCACCGAGATTGCCGAGGCCCAGAACCGCCGTGCCGTTCGAGATCACGGCGACCAGATTGCCTTTGTTGGTATAGTCATAGGCGGTCTCGGGCGCGTCTGCGATCGCCTCGCATGGCACGGCAACGCCCGGGGAATAGGCCAGCGACAGGTCGCGCTGGGTCATCATCGGCACGGTGGCCTGAACCTCCCACTTGCCGGGGCTGGGTTCGAGGTGAAAGGCCAGGGCCTCTTCCTTGGTGATCTTGGTCTTGGTCATGGCCCGTTCCTTGCCGTCGCTTTGGCCTCTTAACCCAGGGTTGCGCGGGCCTCAACGTTCTTGCGGTTTTTGCCTTTCGCCACACCGGGGGGGTTTGTAAGGTCCGGAACGCATAGACCGGGGCGAGGTTGCAGGTGGGCACAGTGACGCCAATGATGGCGCAATATCTCGAGATCAAGGCGGGCCATGGCGATGCCCTGCTGTTCTATCGCATGGGCGATTTCTACGAGATGTTCTTTGACGACGCGGTTGCCGCGGCCGAGGCGCTGGATATCGCGCTGACCAAGCGGGGAAAGCATGAGGGGGCCGACATTCCGATGTGCGGCGTGCCGGTGCATGCGGCCGAGGGGTATCTGCTGACGCTGATCCGCAAAGGGTTCCGCGTGGCCGTCTGCGAACAGCTTGAAAGCCCGGCCGAGGCGAAAAAACGCGGCTCTAAATCGGTGGTAAAGCGCGACGTCGTGCGCCTCGTGACGCCCGGTACGCTGACCGAGGACGCGTTGTTGGAGGCGCGGCGGCATAACTTTCTGGCGGCCTGGTGTGCGGTGCGCGATGCGGCGGCGCTGGCCTGGGCGGACATCTCGACCGGCGCGTTTCACGTGATGAGCCTGCCGCAGGTGCGTCTTGGCCCGGAACTGGCCCGGCTGGCGCCATCGGAACTTTTGGCCAGTGACGCGCAGGAGCCGGACCTGCGCGAGGTG
>JBCCVT010000026.1:0-18098 GCA_039195015.1 Pseudomonadota bacterium | reverse complement strand
TTGTCGGTCTCGGTCAGAATGCGCACGAAATCTTCCTCGGTCAGTGCGCGCAGCTCGACCCGGATCGGCAGACGGCCCTGAAGCTCGGGCAGCAGATCCGACGGTTTGGCAATGTGGAAGGCACCCGAGGCGATAAACAGGATATGGTCGGTCTTGACCGCCCCGTGTTTTGTGCTGACGGTCGTGCCTTCGATCAGGGGCAGCAGGTCACGCTGCACGCCTTCGCGGCTGACATCTCCGCCACGGGCTTCGGTTCGGGCGCAGACCTTGTCGATCTCGTCCAGAAACACGATGCCGTTCTCTTCCACCGCGCTCAACGCGGTCTTGCTGACGGTTTCGTCATCCAGCAGCTTGTCGGCCTCTTCTCCGATCAGCACCTCGTAGCTTTCGGCCACGGACATCCGGCGTCGTACGGTGCGCTGTCCGAACGCTTTGCCGAAGAGATCGCCGATATTCATCATACCCATATTGGCGCCGGGCGGTTGGCCGGGGATATCGAGCATCTGCATCGGATTGGACGTGTCAGCGAGGTCAAGCTCGATCATCGTGTCATCAAGCTCTCCGGCCTTGAGTTTTTTGCGAAACATCTCGCGCGTGGCCTCGCGCGCGTCTTCACCGGCGATGGCCTCGATCACGCGGTCTTCGGCGGCCTGATGGGCGCGGGTTTTCACGTCATCGCGCATGTAGTCGCGGGTCTGGATCATCGCCGCATCGACAAGGTCGCGCACGATCTGTTCGACATCACGACCGACATAGCCGACCTCGGTAAACTTGGTAGCCTCGACCTTGATAAAGGGCGCGCGCGCCAGTTTGGCGAGCCGCCGGCTGATTTCGGTTTTGCCGACGCCCGTGGGTCCGATCATCAGGATGTTCTTGGGATAAACCTCGTCGCGCAGGTCGTCCGGCAGCTGCTTGCGGCGCCAGCGGTTGCGCAGGGCAACGGCGACGGCACGTTTGGCATCCTTTTGACCGATGATGAAGCGGTCAAGCTCGTGGACGATTTCGCGGGGGGTCAGCTCGGTCATGGGCGTCAGTCTCGTTGTTTCGGGGGAACCTAAGCATGCACCGCCGAAACGCAACCGTTGCGCCATGGGACACGGCGCAATTCACGGGCCATACACAGGCGATCAGTCGCGCGTGACCAGAGGTTTCGCCTTGCCGCACCGTACCCATATCGCGTGGCACCAAAGAACAAGGAGGGTCCTAACATGCTGGATCGACGCACATTTCTTTTCACGGCCGCTGCAACTGCCGGCGCAACGATGGCGGCGCCAGCCCTTGCGGACCCGTCGGGGCAGTTTACCGGAGCCACCGGCCACGTCACCAAGGGTCGTGCGACACTGAGCGGCGCCGCAGGCGCGCAAACGGTTGTTCTGCAGGATGACTTTTGGTTCGACGGAGCGCCTGATCCGCGTGTCGGGCTGGGCCGAAATGGAAAATTTGACCCCGACACCGACCTGGGAGAGCTGCGCAAGAACACGGGCGGACAGACCTATTCTGTGCCTGCGGGGCTGGACCTCTCGCGGCACAACGAGATCTATATCTGGTGCCGCAAGTTTTCGGTGCCGCTGGGTGTGGCCAAGCTGAACTAGGGTGTATCTGGCGGTCGCGGCCTGGCTTAGCCGCTGATGGTTTCGACCGTTAGGTTTCCGTTTGTGTAGACACAGATATCTGCGGCGATCGCCATGGCGTCGCGCGCCACGTCTTCCGCAGACCGGTCGCTTTCCATCATCGCCCGCGCTGCGGCAAGCGCATAATTCCCGCCAGATCCGATGGCTGCAACATTGTGTTCTGGCTCGAGCACGTCGCCTGCCCCGGTGATCACGAAGAGATCGCTGCCATCGGTCACGATCAGCATCGCTTCGAGCTTTTGCAGGTATTTGTCGGTGCGCCAGTCCTTGGCGAGCTCGACGCTTGCCCGGGCAAGCTGACCCGGCGTGGCCTCAAGCTTGGCTTCGAGCCTTTCGAGCAGGGTGAACGCGTCTGCAGTGGATCCCGCGAAACCGGCGACAACCTCATGCCCGCCGGGGCTGAGCCGGCGCACCTTGCGTGCGGTGCCTTTGATAACGGTCTGACCAAGCGAGACCTGGCCGTCTCCGGCGACGACAACCTGTCCATTCTTGCGGACCCCGATGATGGTGGTGCCGTGCCAACCGGGAAAGTTGCTGTCTGGCATCGCTGTCTCCTTTTTGCTCCGCGCTATATGGAATGCGACGTGACCCGAGGCAAGGCCGCGCGCTAGCGTCCCGTTCATGAGCGAACGGCCACATTTGACGTTCTACCTGCCCCACAAGGTGCGGAAACGGGCGCGGAACGGGCAACACAATTTTTTCAATCTGATCGAAGATATCGCGAAAAATGCCCGGTTTAGTGTCGATTTTCAACCAGCCAGACCCAACGATCTTGCGACGGCGCGCGCATCAAAAGGCTATGCCATTCAATTGATGACCGAGCCGGTTCATGCCCGTGCCCTGACCGTTCGCAAAGCCTATCATTACCCGTTTTGGGCGATCGAAGATGTGGCGGCCCGGTGGGATTGGCCCGTGGCACGCGCTCCGTTTTCGCCGGCCGACAAGCCGAAAGAAGCTGAAGGTTTCTTTCGCCGCTGGCAAATGCGTCTCTTTGGCGATGCCCCGTCGCACGCGACGTGCGAGGGATATGTCTATGTCCCCTTGCAAGGCCGGCTGCTGTCGCATCGGTCGTTCCAGACCATGTCGCCGATGGATATGTTGCGGGTGATCCTTGCTCATGACGACCGCCCTGTTGTGGCGACCTTGCATCCGACCGAGGATTACAGCGATGCCGAGCTGCGCGCGGTTCAGGATCTCGCGGATGCCAATGCACGCCTGACGGTGACCAAGGGCGAAATGGAGCGGTGGTTGCAAGGGTGCGACTATGTCGCGACGCAGAATTCTGCGGTGGCGTTTAACGGGTATTTCTTTCGCAAGCCGTGTGTGCTGTTCGCGCGGATCGACTTCCACCACATCGCTGCGAATGTCGCGGATCTGGGTGCAGTGCAGGCGGTATCACAGGCCCCCGACATGGCGCCGGACTACGCCGCCTATGTTCACTGGTTCTGGCAGGAGATGTGCATCAATGCCGGGCGTGCCGATGCGCGGGAACGGATCACCGCGCGGCTCAGACGTGCCGGGTGGCCGGTATGAAAAAAGGCGCCCGACCGGGGCGCCTTTTCGCATCATGCCGAGGCCAACGCTCAGATCGCGTCGTCGATCCAGCTTTGCAGAGCCGCCTTGGGGGCCGCGCCCGCGCGGTTCGACACGACCTGACCGTCCTTGAAGATGAAGAGCGCGGGTATGCCCCGGACACCCATCGCAGCCGCCGCGTTCGGGTTGCTGTCGACATCGACCTTGGCGATCTTGATCTTGCCGGCATATTCGGTGGCCAGCTCTTCCAGTGCGGGACCGATCTGCTTGCAGGGTCCGCACCATTCGGCCCAGAAATCCACCACGACGGGGATCTCGGAGCCTTTGACTTCTGCGTCGAACGTGTCGTCCGTCACGGCTACGGTGGACATTGACTGTCTCCTAAAGGAATCTCACGGACGTCGAACGTAGGAATGCCATCAGGCGTCGTCAAGGCATGCGGCGCGGCGTAAGGCCTCTGTCACAAGATCGTGCGGCAGAGCATGAAATGTTGCGGTGCGTGTCCACAAAATGCCCGTTTCAACGGTGACGTCGGGATAAACCTGTGTCAGCGCCGCGCGATAGGCGCCCATCTGGCGCAACAGGCCTTCGGGCGTGTCCGACGGGCGCGCGGGCACGGTGGCGTTGGACTTGAAATCAATGGCAAGCACGCGATCCGGCGCGACAATCAGGCGGTCGATTTTGCCATGCAGGCGTTGGTGGCCAAGCGTCGCGGTAATCTCGACCTCGACGAGGGCCGCGCGGTCGAAGATAAACGCCAGACCGGGGCGTGTGAGAACGCCGATCGCTTCGGTCAACAGCGCCTCGCGCCATAGCGGGTCGCGATCCGCCAGGAGCGTATCCGTCTTGGCCAACCATCCGGCCTCGGCCGTCCCGGGCAGGTGTTCGAGCAACAGGTGCAAGTCGGTGCCGCGTTGCTTGGCGAGATCCTCATCGAGTCCCATGTCTCCGGGCAAGGCCTTGGCCCCGCCCAGGTCCGATGGCCGCAGGATCGCGGGCCGGTCTGCGGGCGCGGTTGCGTGAGTGCGGAACAACTCAGGGAACTGGACCTCGGCGGGTTCGAGCTGTCGGGATCCCGTAATCGATCCGGAATCCCAATCGCCAAACGCCAGTCGCAACCCATCGCCTGTGGGAAAGGCATGTTCCGTCGCGCCGACCTCGGTCATGGCGTCGAGAATGAGGTCGTACCACGTCTCTCCTGACTTGCCGATTTTTCCGGCCGCCGCAACGATCAACCACTTTTCTGCCCGTGTTAGAGCCACATATAGCAGCCGAAGCCGTTCGTTTTCCTGCTTCTCGATTTCGGCAACCGCAGCCGTCCGCATGACGTCCGGCATGTCGTCCGACCGCATTCGCCACAAGGGTGTACCGCCTGCCACCAGAACCCCCGACCCCGCCCGACTGCGCCACGGGCCGGTGTCGGGCAGGATGACGATCGGCGATTCCAGCCCTTTGGAGCCATGAACGGTCATCACCCGGATCTGCCCGTTCGCGGTACCGACCTGCCGTTTGATCTCAAGATCGTCGGTTTCCATCCACTGAAGAAATCCGGTCAGGCTTGGAACCTCTGTGCGCTCATAGGCCAGCGCCTGGCTCAGCAAGGCATTTATGCCATCCTCGGCCTCGGGACCCAGTCGCGCCAGCAAGGCGCGGCGGCCGCCATGGCGGGTCAGGATGCGTTCGATCAGATCGTAAGGTCGCAGAAAATCGGTTTGCCCCAGAAGGTCGTCCAGCATCTCGAGCACAAGCGGAAAGGCATCCCGCTGTTCGCGCAGAGCGACCCACAGAAACCGATTGCCGCGCCCGTGCGCGAGCCCAAAGAGAGCGCGTTCGCCCAGACCAAAAAGCGGAGATTTTAATGCCGAGGCAAGCGATAGATCGTCTTCGGGCGTTGCCAGAAAGGACAAAAGCGCCCCCAGATCCTTGACCGCCAGCTCTGCGCCGACCTTGAGCCGGTCGGCGCCCGCAATCGGCAGCTCGGCAGCCTTGCAGGCGCGAATGATCTCGGCAAAGAGATCCGATCGGCGGCGCACGAGGATCAGGAAATCGCCGGGCTCGACCGGCCGGCGCCCATGCGAACCGCGACCGGCCGCGTCATCAGGCAGGGTGGCCCCGATGTCGATCATCTCCTTGATTTGAGCAGCGATTGCGGTTGCAAGCTCGACCGTTTCATGGCGCGTGCTCGGCCGGTCGACGGGCTCGTACCACGGCGGGTCTTCGGCACTGTCCCGGGGTTCGATCACCGGCCAGAGATCCACGCGCCCCGGCAGTTCCGATTTGAACGCAATGTGCTGGCCGGATTGCGGGAAACCGGCACTGTCGCGGCCCCGAAACACCTGGTCCACAAGCGTCAGGATCGCCGCGGATGACCGGAATGAATGATCGAGCGTCAGATCCTGCAATCCGGTCTGCGTCCGTCGTAGACGGTTGCCGAACTCGGCTTGCATGCGGTCAAAGGCATCGGGGTCAGCGCCCTGAAAGGAATAGATCGACTGTTTCTTGTCGCCGACGACAAAGATCGTCCGCTCGGCATCGCTGCGCGCGGTTTGACCGCTGGTGAATTCCTGTGCCAGCTTTTCAATCACATCCCATTGGCCCGGGCTGGTGTCTTGCGCTTCGTCAACCAGGATGTGGTCGATGCCTCCGTCAAGCCGGTAAAGCACCCAGGCCGCGACGGCGGAGTCATTCAGAAGACGACGGGCGAGCAGGATCAGATCGTCAAAATCCAGCCAACCGCGCGCCTGCTTGCGTGCCGCGTATTCCGGCAGGAACGCCTGGGCAAACGCATGCAAGGCCTGCGATTTGCGTGCGGCGTCCAGCGCGCAGCGTGTGCGTCGCGCGTCCTCGACCCGGGTCATCAGGTCGTCGATCTCCGGCATCAGACCGTCCATTGGACCGGAGCGCAGGGCCTTTGTGGGAAAGCTGCCGATCTTGGCGGAGTAAGGCGATTTCGCGCTGCCGCCGGTGAGGAGCACGGTTTCGAGTATGCGGAGCGCATCCATCGAAGGCGCGGTCACCAGCGCCAGTTTTGCCGCGGCACTGGCGTCCGTTTTGCCGCCTGTCGCAAGGATGGGTGCCACGTGTTTGATCAGTGCCACGGTGTCGCTCTGGAAGACAGTGTCGAGAAGAACGTCTTCGCCGGTATCAGTCTCTAACCCAAGCGAACTTGATAGATCTGCGTCGGTTTTGGCAGGAAAAAAAGCTTCCCGATTGCGCGTGATTTCGGCGATCAGATCGTCCAGACCTTCGTCGCTCAGGTAAGTGGCGATGCCGTCGATCAGATGCGACTGGGACCCCGCGGCCATCTCCTCGACAATCTCGGCGCGCAGGCGGGTGGCGGCGCGATCCTCCATCTCGGTGAATTGCGGACTGACGCCGGCCTCAAGCGGGAAGCGGCGCAGAAGGGTTGCGCAGAAGGAATGTATCGTCTGGATTTTCAACCCGCCCGGCGTCTCGATCGCGCGCGCAAAGAGCGTGCGGGCGTCAGACAACCGGTCTTGCGCGACCTGGCCTGCGCCCAGGGTCTCAAGCGCCTGCCGAAGGTGGTCATCATCCAGCATTGCCCAGCCACCGAGACGCTTGAACAGCCGGTTCTGCATCTCGCTTGCGGCGGCTTTGGTGTAGGTCAGGCATAAGATCCGCTGCGGATCGACGCCATTGAGAAGGAGCCGGGCGACCCGATCGGTCAGAACCCGGGTTTTGCCTGACCCCGCATTTGCTGCCAGCCAGGTCGACCGGTCGGGGCGCGCGGCCTGGACCTGCCGTTCGGTCGCCGCATCCCGCCGGGTCACGACAGATCCTCGGGCGTGGGTGTGGTCGACCGGTCCCATTCGCCGAACCGCGCCAGTTGATCGTACGGGCCGGTGTCGCTGTCCTTATGCGGCATCCGGCGGGCGGTGAATCCCTGATCCGGCGACAGATAGGCACGGATCAGGTCGCTGAATTCGGCCCAGATCTTGGCGACCGGTTCACTCTCAAGCGGCGCGGGAACCTCGGATTGCGCACCCAGACCGATGAAAACCGCCTGCGCGACCGGAGACGGAGGGATGTCGCCCAGACCCACCTGTTCGGCGATCGCGGCCTCAAGCAGCAACTGCTTGTCGAAATGCTGTTGTTCCGGTCTGGTGGGCGCGCGGCTGGTCTTGTAGTCGAAAATGTGCAGCGCGCCGGTATCGTCGCGATCGACCCGGTCGGCCTTGCCGGTCAGCGCAAAGCCCAGATCGTCGATCACCGCGCGCATCTGCGCTTCCAAGGCCACCGGATGCGAGCGCCGTTGCCGTTCGGTCTCGGACCTCACGAACCAATCGGCAAAGCGGTCGATCCGTGCCAGCCACAGGCGCTGGGCGGTCTGCCACGGCACGGATTGCTCGACAATCTCGCGGGCGACTTTCATCAGGTGGTCGCGGCTAAGGCGATCCGGGTGACTTGACGTCTCGCGGACGAAGGCCTCGAGCACCTCGTGCAGCACGACGCCGCGGCTTAGCGCGTCAGCGCTGGCCAGCAGTGGATCGAGCGGGTTGAGCCGCAGAACGCGTCGGGCGTAAACCGCATAGGGATCCCTTATTAGAGTCTTGATTTCAGTAACCGAGAGCTGCCGGGGCCGGGCGTCGACGGGCGGTTTGGGAGACGGGCGCGACGCGGGCGGAGCACGGTCAGTCTTGTCCAGCTGCGCAGCCATCGCGCACCATCGGTCGCCCCGGACGCGCATCTGGCGCAGGACGCCCGGGCCATCTGCCTCTGGCAGACCGTCGAGCAGGTTGGTCAGGCGGTTCACCCAGCGCGAGGCCACGGTTTCGGCGTCGTCGCTGCGGATCGAGCGGGTCATCCAAACCTCGTGCCCGGCAACGGCCTGTTGAAAATCATGCGCGGACAGGCCGATGCGGCGGTCCGGCAGCAAGAGACCGGCCTGATGCCGCAATGCCCGGTTTAACCACGGATCGGGTTTGGCCGCTTCGGGCCACGTGCCTTCGTTCAGCCCACCGAGTATCAAGAGATCGGCCCCCTGCACGCGCGCTTCGAGCGTGCCCCAGATCATGATGCCGGGATGCGGCGCGATCGGGTTGCGCACTTCTTCGGCGGCAAGCAACGCGCCGATGAGATCGCTGAACTCCGCCGCCGACATGTCGCCGCCAGACGCGGCTTCGTCCGCCAACGCGTCGAGCACACTCAGCGCGGTTTCGCCTGCTTCATCCGACCAAAGATGGTTCGGTCCACCGTCAGGCCCGCTGGCCACGCATTCGGCGAGGCCGCGCAACGCTTCTGTCCAAATGGCGAGAGGTCGGACAGTCGCGTCCGAGCGATCGGCAAAGCACTCTGCGGCCCACGCGCCCCAGGCTTGCGCGCTGTCATGAGACTGGGTTCCGGCCCAATCCAAAAGTGCGGGCGCGTCGGGCCAGGGCAAGCCGCGCCGCCGGATATGCAACTCCAGATCCCTTGTCAGCAGAAGATGCACGTTACGGCCAGCGCCGCTATGGGTCAGCGGATGCTTCAGCAAGGCGATGAGCATCTCGGCGGTGAGCCGGGTCGTGAACAATCCGGCGACCTGTCGGAGAAAGCGACCGGCGGGGCTGAGGTAGAGCGGCACGCCCGCGCTGTCGTCCGGCACGATCCGCCAGCGGTCGAGCGCCGCCGCAACCTGCCGCGTCAGCATCCGATCCGGGGTGATCAGAGCGGCGCGTTGCCCATCCTCGGCCGCTTGCCGGAGTCGCAATGCGATGGAAAGCGCTTCGGTGCGGGGATCGGGAGCTTCGATCAGTGTGACATCGGAAAAACCAGTGTCTAAATGAGCTAATTCGGGACCTTCGCGCATCCACGCATCGGTCACGGGCGCGGGTCGCAAGGCCAAAGACACCGCCCGGTTGCGCGCGGGCGCATGGGGTTCAAGATCACTCCACCGCACGACATCACCGGGCGTGATCCCGAGGTCCTGAACCAAGCGGTGAAACCGAAACTGCGGGTGATCTTCGGCCGCCAGCGCGTCGTCCATACTGTCCCAGACCGCGCTTGGCTGGTCGAAGTCATAGCCGGGCAGGATCACCGCGCCTTGCGGCAGCCGCGCGATCGCTTGCATCAAAAGCTGCGTTGTCCCGCGCGACCCGGTGGAGCCGGCAAGGATGAACGGGGTCTCGGGCGGCTCGGTTTCCCACTGGCGGATCAGGGTTTCGACGATCCATCGCTGGCGCGCCTCACTGTCCATGGCACCGCTGTCGTTAGGGACAAAAAGCGGCTCGGCGATGGCGATGAGGCTGAGCGACCGTGCCCAGTGGCCCGACATGTCCGACACGTCAAGCGTGCGGATCGTGGCGGGGTCAACGCCTTCGCCCTGCATCTCGTTGATCAGATCCGCCAGACTTTCGGCCAGATCATACACGGCAGAGCGCGCGGCCAGATCCGGCTGCCTCTCGATCAGCCGCGCCACCAGCTGCGCGAGTTCGAGACGTCGGCGCAGCGGCGGGATCGTCTGGGGGACCGGACCGCGCACCCAACGCGCCAGATCGGTGAGCAGCGACAGGCGCGGCAACAACAGTGCGGGTCCGTCGTCAAAGAGCTCGCGCACCCGGCGGGTCATCCGTCGCGTGTTCATGATCAGCTCGATATCCACCATGTGGTGCGGCGGCTGGTCCGCCAAGCGCTGGGTCAACCCGCGGACGACGGCAGCGGGAAAGTCGACGCCGGGCGGCACCGCGAAGACGCGCGGCTTGTCCGTGCGTTCAAACATCGCGATCCCGGATCAGAGCCTCGGCCAACTCGATGCCCTCGGGATGGCCGACATCGCACCATGCGCCCGGATAGCGGAGGCTGAAGAGACGGTCGCGACGATGCAGTTCGTCCCAGACCGCGTTCAAGGAAAACACCCGGTCCGGCCATTCGGCCACGATTCCCGACCGGATAATCTGGACACCCGCATAAATCAGGTTGCCACCCCGGCTGATCCGGCCATCAGCATCGGCCGAGAAATCTCCACCGCCTTTGCGCCCAATGGCTTGCGTCACCGGGATGCACATCAAAAGCGCATCCATGCGATCGGGGTCCCAGGCGTCGTGAAGAAGTTGCAAGGGGTTCGGCCCGGACCAGACAACATCGCTGTTCAGGGTGAAGACCGGATCGGCCTGCAAGAGGGGCAGGGCAGCTTTCAACCCGCCGCCGGTGTCGAGGATCTGCGGAGCTTCGCGCGAAATCGAGATCCCGCGCGTGGTCAGATGCGCCTCGAGCATATCGGGCAGGTAATGAGTGTTGGCAACGATCCGGAGCGGTGCGACCGCGTCTGTCAGATCGAGCGCGTGGTCGATCAGCGGACGACCGGCCACCGGGATCATCGGTTTCGGTCGGTCCTTCGTCAGATGACCCATGCGCGTGCCGAACCCGGCGGCAAAAATCATGATGGCGTCAGGCATTGCTCTTTCAGGCGCGTCAGGGTCTCGGAAGTTGGTGCGGGCAGAACCGCAAGAAGATCATCCGCGACGGGCTCCAGCGCGGGGTGCGCCAGATCGCGGAGAAGGTGCCCCCAAACCCGCGGGATCATGTCGACGTAATGCGGCTTGCCGCGCAACTGGCTGAGCCGGGCGAAGACGCCGATCACACGCAGGTGCCGCTGGACGCCAAGCACCGCATAGGCCGTCCGAAAGGCGTGATCAACAACCTCGGTGGCGGCGATGTAACGGTCGATCATCTGCGCCTCGAGTACCGGGGGCACGTCTCGGCGGGCATCCTGCAACAGGCTGACGAGGTCATAGGCCGGATGGCCCAGGAACGCGTCCTGAAAATCCAGCAGGCCGACGCGTGCAAGGCCCGTGCGATCGGGCAACCATAACAGGTTCTCCGCATGATAGTCCCTCAGCACAAGCACGTCGCTGGCCGTCGTCGTTTCCGTCAGGATCCGAGTAAATTGCTGGGTGAATCGGTTGCGCTGGGCGGGATCGGTTTCGCCCCGGACAGCGGCATAGGTGTCAAAGACCAGGGAAGCCATCTCTGCCAGATCCTCAGCGCTGTGGCGCGGAACCTCGGGCAGCGGGACCGCGTGCAGGGCAACGAGCACATCGGTTGCGGCGGCGTAGAGTTGTGGCTCGAGACCCGGTTCCGATCTGATGAGCCGCGCAAAAAGCGCGTCGCCCAGATCTTCGAGCAAGAGGAAGCCATGATCTGGGTCGGATGCCAGAACCTCCGGCGCGCTGAGGTCGTGCCGGCGCAGATGCTCGGCAATCTGGACAAAGGGACGCACATCTTCGCCGTGTTCGGGCGGCGCGTCCATCAGCACTGCCGTTGTTCCGCTGGCCTTGTGCTGCAGGCGTTCGTAGCGGCGGTTCGACGCGTCGCCAGCCAAAGGACGGCGAGGGACACGACCCCAACTGGCGCCGACAAGGAGCGCCTGCGCGCATTCCGCCCGGTTCATCGGCGTGGTGACGTCGTCCAGCCATACGCGCCAGCATTCGGCCGCGCCCGAAAAGGTCAGATATCGAAGAGCTTCATCCTCGGGATCCGGATCCAGCGTCACGGTCAAGGCCGTGTCGGGCGCCAGCGCGCCCAGGCGATCGGGCCATTCGACAAGGCAAATTGCGTCGTCAAAAGCCTGTAGCAGACCCAGTTCCTCGACCTCGGAGATGTCAGAGACGCGATAAAGATCGCTGTGCCACACCGGCCCTGAGGTGGTCTCGTATTCCTGAACGAGCGTGTAAGTTGGCGACGGCACGTCCTCTGGCGAGTCCAGCAGGGATTGGATCAGGGCGCGTGCGAAATGGGTTTTTCCGGCCCCCACGGGACCTTCAAGCAGAACCACGTCTCCGGCACGCAAGGATGCACCAAGTCGCCATGCGCAAGTCGCGGTGGCGTCCGGTGAAGTCAGCGTGACGCGACGCGTAAGGCGGGGATTGGACATGGCGCCAGAATGCCGCCCGGCCCGGGCGGCTGCAAGCGTCTTTCGGGGTCAGGCGTCGCTCGGCTCGGCAATCTCGGGCGGGGCGCTTTCCAGCACATCCGCAGGGCGTGGCCGGAAACTCACCATTGTCGCGCCGCTCTGGATCGGAGCGACGGTGCAGCGCAGGCTTTCGCCCGTGCGCGTCGTGATCGTGGCGGTCCAGTCCGCGCGGTTGTCGCGCGCCAGAACGAATTCACGGATCTCTCCCCAGATCGGCGTGGCGTCGGATTTGGCCTGCCAGTGCCGGATCGCGTCGACAATCGTGGTGTCGGCAAAACTGTTTTCCGGGTCCACCGACCACATGTTGCGATAGGCGGCGTTGGAGACGTTCAGCACACCGTTGGGCAGGAACACGGCGACAGCCTCGTCCAGTTGATCCAGGATCGATTGGCTCAATTCCAGTTCGGACCGGAACCGTCGGGTGAGCGTCACCTCGGCCGTGATGTCCTCGATCAGGAACGCAACGGCGCCATCGGGATGCGGGCGGCCGCTCACACGATAAATCGAGCCGGAGGGCAGCGACCAGGTCTCATGATAACGGCCGTCGGCCGCGGCCTCGACAAGTTCGGCCATCTGATCACGCCAACTGCTGTAATTCTTGGGCTCGGGCATCATGCGGTTGTCGCGCAGCCGGTCGAAGAAGGACAGGAGGTTCGGTCGCGCGCTGAGGAAATCGGCGGGCAGGGCGGTGAGATCAATCAGAGCCGGATTGAACAGTGCCAACTGGCGGTTGCGATCGAATATCGCAAGGCCAATCGAAAGCTGCGCAAAGGTTTTCGCCAATGTCTGCACAAAGTTACGTTGCGCGATCTCGGCGCTGACAACCGCGTTGACGTCGACCGCGTAATACATCGAAAACCCTTCGTGCTGCACTTGCAGCACGTCGAACCACAGCACGCCTTCATTGCCTTCAAGCGGCACCGAAACGCGGCTTCGGCTCCCGGCGAGCCGTTCCCGATCACCGGTTTGAAACAGCGGATCGCTCCGATCCACTTCGGCCCGGCGCGCGCGGCGATAAAGCGAGGCGTAGGAGGTGTTGAACCAGACTACGCGCCCGTGCCCATCCATTTGCCAGATCGGATAGGGCGCGCCGTCCATGGCGTGCCGGAGGCTGTCGAGTTCGGATTCGGCTGCGCGCAGTCGATGAGGATCGATCACACTGGCCGCGTCGAAAGGTTTGGTGTTGCGCAGGTGGACCCGGGTGATGCCATCGATCCATTCCGCGAGGATCTCGCCCGGATAGCTGGAATCGGTGGCCGGGATGAGCATCGGGGACTTGTCCTTGACGTCCTTGGAGTCAGAGGGAAAGTCGGAGAACCGCCCGGCAAGTGCGGTGTAGAGCCCTTCCCAGCCCTCACCGCCCGGACCCCGCGCCAACAGCGCACGGCCCGCCGCGCTCGCATCCAGCAACACGTTGCCTTCAAAAAGAAAAACCGGATCCCGGGCCGATCCAGGCCCAAACGGATCGACGGTCTGCCGCTTGCGGCCCATTCCGCGTGTCATCCAAACCATCGAGAGCGCCGCCGCGCTCAGACAACTCAGCGCCACGCCGATCCAAGCCAAAACCGTTACATCCTGCATTCTGCAGCCTTACCTTCTGCGTTCTGCTCCTTCGATGGACCCAAAAGGTTAATGCCGCCTTAACTCCCAGGCGTGCGCAAGTCATGCAGCCGAGGACCCTACGTCAGAGCGGGATCGGCTGGTTCGCCCCGATCGGGATCGCGTTTTCCCCCACCAGCGCGTCGATCTTTTCACGCGGCCAGACGACCTCGACAATGGCGCCCCGGCGTTCCTTGATCGTGGAGATTGTCTGGTAAGGATCAGAGCCATTTGCAAAGCTGAGCTCGGCGCCGGTTCGTTCCAGAAGCGTCTTGGCGATGAAGAGACCCAGCCCCATGCCTTCGTATTCCGGCCGCGCCCTTTTGCCGGAATCGACCCTGCGCCGGCGCATGAAGGGGTCTCCGATGCGGCCGATCATGTGCGACGGGTAGCCGCGACCGTCATCCAGAATGCGCACGGATATCATGTCCTCGGTCCAGACCGCTTCGACCCAGACGGTCGAACGCGCGAAATCCACCGCGTTCTGAATCAGGTTGCGCAGGCCATGGATGATCTCGGGCTTGCGCAGGATGGACGGTTGCTGGACATCGCCGCCATGGCCGGGGCCTTCCTCGAAATGAATGACCTTGCCTCTTTGCATATGTGGCTCGGCGGCTTCGTGGATAACCGTCGACAGCGGTGCGCGGCGCAGGTGCAGGTCGTCTTTACCCGCCCGACCCATGTCGAGCAGGATATCGCGACACCGGTCAGCCTGTTCCCGGATGAGCGCGGCATCTTCGCGCAGGTCTTCGCGGTCGTGCAGTTCTTCAAAAAGCTCCGAACTCGTGAGTTTGATCGTCGCAAGCGGCGTGCCGAGCTCGTGCGCGGCGGCCGCTACAACGCCGCCCAGATCGGTCAGTTTCTGTTCCCGCGCCAGGGCCATTTGCGTCGCGGTCAAGGCATCGGCCATGGACAGACGTTCAAGGCTGATCCGCCTGGAATAGACACCCATGAAGAGCGCCGCGATGATGATGGCGATCCAGTTGCCAAAGACGAAAATGTCCGGAATGCGCAGGATAAAGCCTTCTTGGGTCCGCAGCGGGATGTGAAACTCGGCCAAGAGCGTCACGAGGACGATCGCAGCCCCTCCGATCACCAGTGTCGATCGCAGCGTCAACACACTTGCCGACACGGTGACGGGCGCAAGCAGAAGGATGGCGAAGGGGTTGTTCAACCCCCCGGTCAGGTAAAGTAGGAACGACAACTGGAGGAGGTCGAAGAGCACCATCAGAAAGTTTTCGCTTTCTGACAGACGCTTGTTTTCGGGGAAGACAAAGATGGCGATCAGGTTGCCGATCACCGACACGCCAATCGCCAGATAACAGAGCCCCAGCTCGAGCTGCAGATTGTACATCTGCTGAGCCACGGTGATCGCGGTCACCTGGCCGATGATCGCGGCCCATCGCAGCAGAATCAGCGTGCGCAGGCGGATCCAGTTGCTGCGTTCTTGTTCCGGGAACAGGCCGATCTTGGAATCAGACATCTCATCACTATGTGAGTTGCAACGGGTGCACATCTTGATAGGTGTCCACACCAGTTTGATCAACCAACTGGCAGGGAGAAGCTCGTGAACACGCGTTTCATCGCAATTGCAGCAGTTGCAGTGATTTTGGCAGCTTTGGGTGGCATGTGGCTGGCCGCGCAGACCGGATCCTCGGATGATCAGTTCGCGCAATGCCGGGCAAGTCAGGTGGCAGGTGGTGCTGGCGCGATCGGCGGGCCGTTCGAGCTGGTGAATGCGTCGGGCGAGACGGTGACGGATCAGGATGTGCTGACCGAGCCGTCGATCCTCTATTTCGGCTACACGTTCTGCCCCGATGTCTGTCCCCTGGATACCTCGCGCAACGCCGAGGCGGTCGATCTGCTTGGCGAAAAGGGTCAGTCCGTGACGCCCGTGTTCATTTCAATCGATCCCGAACGGGACACGCCCGAGGTCGTGGGGGATTTCGCATACAACCTGCATGAACGAATGATCGGGCTGACCGGATCCGCGGAACAGGTGAAGGCCGCGAGCCAGGCCTACAAGACTTACTACAAGGCGCATCCTGCCGAGGACGATTTCTACCTGGTAGACCATTCGACCTTTAGCTACCTCGTTTTGCCCGAGCATGGCTTTGTCGAATTCTTCCGGCGGGACATCACCGCTCAGGACATGGCCGATCAAGTGAGTTGTTTCATCGACAACGCTTAAGAATTAAGCACGGTTTGACGTTTTTTGCGTGACGGCAATACTTTGCTGACCTAGGTGCTGTGTTGGACACTCAGGAGGACGCAAATGGCCGAAGCAGCCATGCTAGATATCGGACCCGACAGATCTCTGCTTTTGGTGGATGACGACGAACCGTTTCTGCGGCGTCTCGCCAAGGCCATGGAAAAACGTGGGTTCGAGATTGAAACGGCCTCTTCCGTTGCGGCTGGCCGCGCAATTGCGACCGCGCGGCCTCCGGCCTATGCGGTGGTCGATTTGCGGCTGGATGACGGCAATGGTCTGGATGTGGTCGAAGTGCTGCGCGACAAACGCCCCGACAGCCGTGTTGTGGTCCTCACCGGCTATGGCGCGATTGCAACGGCCGTGGCGGCTGTCAAGATCGGTGCGACGGATTACTTGTCGAAACCAGCTGATGCGACGGATATCACAAATGCTCTGCTGACCAAGGATGATGAGCTGCCTCCGCCCCCGGAAAACCCGATGAGCGCGGATCGTGTGCGCTGGGAGCATATCCAGCGGGTCTATGAGCTCTGTGATCGGAATGTGAGCGAAACAGCGCGCCGTTTGAACATGCATCGCCGCACTTTGCAGCGTATTCTGGCCAAGCGCAGCCCTCGATAAATCAGCGGCTTGTCACGAGCTTACACGTCATAGTGTCGCAGCGTTTGTGGCAAGATGCGCTAAAAGACACCATATATACTCCATACGACACAGCAAACCGGGCGTCGTGGCCGGACTGGTGGGACGCCGCGATCTATGGAGGATCCCATGTTTAAACGTCTTTTGTCGGCGGCAGTTGTCTTTGGCGCAGCAGCGCTGGCCCCGCCGGTTTTCGCCCAGGCCAATACATGCCAGCCCCGCGATGCGATCATCGAAAAGCTCGAAGATCGGTACAGCGAAATGCTGACGGCTGGCGGGCTGCAAAATGCCCAACAACTTCTTGAAGTCTGGACGTCGGCCTCGGGCAGCTTCACGGTTCTGGTGACCCGCCCTGACGGCATCAGCTGCGTTGTTGCAACCGGGCAGGGATGGCACAGTGTTGTGCAGTCGGTGCCAGATGGTGTCGCAAGCTGAAAATCCGGCGGTTTAGAGCCTTTTCCCGCCTCTAAAACGACCATGATGGCCTTGGTTAGGCTGCGATCCTGCGTGCCAGCATGTTGCGTGGCGCCTTCTAAAGATGCGCCATCAAGGCTGCGTGGCGGGCGGTAAACTCCGCCCGCACATCGGTAGGTGGGCGCAGCGTGATGGTCAGGCCATCAGTCAGCCCGGGTTTTGGGCGACCAAAGAACTTGCTGGCCTCACTCTCGCTGAACCCCGCGATCTGGGTTGCTTCCATCCACGCACTGATTTTGTCGGCACGTTTGATCTGCTGCTTGACCGATTTCGGGATGGCGGCGGGCAAGCCAAATCGCAGGTGAATGGCGGCGGCAAGACGGTCATCCAGCGCTCCGTATCCGGGGCCGACCGCCGCCTTGACCGGCGAAATCATGTCGCCGATCACATATTCCGGCGCATCGTGCAAAAGCGCGGCCAATTGCCATTTCACCGGCGCCGAGGGGTTCAGCCGGGAAAAGAGTGTCTCGACCAAGAGAGAGTGTTCCGCGACGGTGTAGGCAAAGTCGCCGATGGTCTGACCGTTCCACCGCGCGACGAATGCGAGACCATGCGCGATGTCCTCGATCTCGATATCCATCGGGGTGGGGTCAAGCAGGTCCAGGCGGCGGCCCGACAACATCCTTTGCCACGCACGTTTCACCTCAGCATTCCCTTATACCTTGGGAATTGCGCGGTCGGCGTTGCACGACCGTTGCCCGCACGGACACGTTTGATGCGCATTTTATGTATTTTTGCGCCGCCCGAACCTGGCTGTCAGACGGGCCGTCTACAGCCACGTGGGGCCGGGTGTCGCGGCAAGGCCACCGGTCAAACACGCGATTGGCCAACCGACCCTCTGCCACGGCGGCAGAGGCTGCAACGGTCATGTCCCGGCAAAACATATCCTTTTCACAACGCCTGTCAGCGGATGTGGCCGTGACGGTCAGTTTTTGCGCGGTCGATCCCATAACCTTCCCTTTTTTCGGCGCCGCATTTTTCCTGTGCTGTCTGGCAGGCTCACACGTCTTGCGCAACTGCCATGCCGCATTGCCGCGCGGATCGGTCGATGCTAGAGCAGTCGCCAAACAGTTCGGAGTGAGAACGTGAGCAACGACTATAT
>JBCCVT010000025.1:0-18720 GCA_039195015.1 Pseudomonadota bacterium | reverse complement strand
CGTGCAGCTGAGGTCCGCAATCGCATTTGAGACTGCCCAGAACGTCTCCGGTGAAACAGGCCGAATGCAGCCGCGCGAGCACCGGCTTGGCGCGGTCGGGGCGGCCTATTTCGATGGCATAGTGCTCCTCGCCCCCATCCTCGGGACGGTAAATATGCAGACGGCCAGCCTCGGCGGCCGAGATCGGCAGGCGCGCGTGAACCACCTGATGCAGCGGGCTGCGTTCGCCCAGATGCGCGCGCGCCTCTTCAAAATCGATCCGGGTGAGCTGATAGTCCTCGGCGGCAACAGGGCCATCTGCGACCGGAACGACCAGCACGGCCGGCAGCAACCGCGCCGACTTGGCCAGCGCGATCGCCAGCCGATGCAGATCGGCCGAGCCGTCGCGCGCCGACACCATCGGTCCCTTCATCGGGTTCTGCAGATCATCGGTCGGATCGGACACTGCCTGCAGCCACCCCAACGACGCATCGCCTGGCAGGATCACCCGGGCCACATCGCCGTCATAGGCGCGCGCCTTCAGCGTCTCGGCCCGGCGTGCCGTGATCGCCAGAACGGCCTGATCTGACAACGCCCGCAAATCAGCCATCCGATCCGCCGTCAGCGTCTCGGCCGCCGCTGCCAGAACCGCACTTCGCTGATCGCACAGCACCACGGGCAGGCCCATGCGCAGGTCAGCACGGGCGCGGGCCATCATCTCGGTGATATCGGGGACCAGGCTCATCCTGCGCGTCCTGCCAAAACCTCTGCCCCTACCTAAGCCCTTTTGTAGGAATGTGAAACATTTCCCGCGGTCGGGACACTTCGCCGTGAAAGCCTTGCAGCATATCTTGCCGCGTTGCCCATCGTGATCCATCTGTCGCTGAGACGACAGGAGGACCCTAAATGGCCCAGCTCAAGAAAATTCTGTTGGTGGATGACGACGAGGATCTGCGCGAGGCGCTGAGCGAGCAGCTTGTCATGACCGAGGATTTCGACGTGTTCGAAGCCGGCGATGGCGCCGCCGCGATGGATCGCGTCAAGGAAGCACTTTATGACCTGATCATTCTGGATGTCGGTCTGCCCGACACCGATGGGCGCGAGCTTTGCCGGCTGATGCGCAAGCAGGGGGTGAAGTCGCCGATCCTGATGCTGACCGGCCATGACGGCGATGCCGACACGATCCTGGGTCTCGACGCCGGCGCGAACGACTATGTCACCAAACCGTTCAAGTTCCCGGTCCTTCTGGCCCGCATCCGCGCGCAGCTTCGCCAGCACGAACAATCCGAAGACGCGGTCTTTGCGCTTGGGCCCTATACGTTCAAACCGTCGATGAAGCTGCTGATCACCGAGGATGAACGCAAGATTCGCCTGACCGAGAAAGAGACGAACATCCTCAAGTTCCTCTACCGGTCAAATGACGGTGTGGTTCCGCGCGACGTGCTGCTGCACGAGGTCTGGGGCTACAATGCCGGTGTGACCACTCATACGCTCGAGACGCATATCTATCGCCTGCGGCAAAAGATCGAACCTGACCCCTCGAATGCCCGTTTGTTGGTCACGGAATCAGGCGGATATCGGCTGGTCGCGTGATCAAGGCCAAATGATGCAGATCAAAGTCTCAATTTCGCCGTTAAATTAAGTTAACGTTAACCACGCGAAGGTAGGACTTTCGTAACCCGCGCATGTCCGGGTAAGACATGCAACCTCCCTGTTGGACTTGGCCGGGCGCATTGCCCGGCCATTTTTCTTTGCCGATGCGTCAGGTGCATTGCCTCTGGTCACTTCCCGCTGTCGGCGGCAGTATCGCGCCGCACGACGACAACATGCGAGCGATCCGATGCCCTTTACTCTTGCCACCTGGAACATCAACTCCGTCCGTCTCCGCGCCGAGCTTGTCGAGAAGCTGTTGCGCGAGGAAACACCCGATGTTCTGTGCCTGCAGGAATGCAAAAGCCCGGTCGACAAGATCCCGTCAGATGGATTTGCCGCATTGGGCTACACGCATATCATCGCGCGTGGGCAAAAGGGCTATAACGGCGTCGCGATTCTGTCCAAGCAACCGATCGAGGACATGGGCGATCGCGATTTCGCCGATCTCGGTCATGCGCGATACGTGGCAGGTCGGCTCGAAAACGGCGTCGTCGTGCACAATTTCTACGTGCCTGCGGGCGGAGACGTGCCCGACCGCGCGGTCAACGAAAAATTCGGCCAGAAGCTCGACTACCTGACCGGGATGCGCGACTGGTTCCATGGCGACCGGCCAGAACGGGCTATTTTGGTGGGCGACCTCAATATCGCCCCGCGCGAAGACGACGTCTGGTCGCACAAGCAGCTTCTCAAGGTGGTAAGCCATACGCCGATCGAGGTGGATCACCTGGCCGAGGTTCAGGACGCCGGTCAATGGGTCGACATCACCCGCCAGGACATCCCCGATGGCCAGCTCTACAGCTGGTGGTCTTACCGCGCCAAGGACTGGTCGGCGGCAGACAAGGGCCGGCGGCTTGACCACATCTGGGCGACATCCGACATCGCGACGGCCGGGCACAGCAGCCGCATCCTCCGCGATGCACGTGGATGGGAACAACCCAGTGACCACGCGCCGGTTTTCGCGACCTTCGACCTCTGACGGGCTGCCGTATCCGGCAGCATGTCAGAGCGCGGCGATGGTCCGGATCTCGACGATTGCCCCGGTGCGACGCAGCCCGGCGACCTCGACCGCGGTCCAGGCCGGGTAGGGCGCGCTGAAACAGGACAGCCGCACCCGGTCGAAAAGGTCGAAATGGTCGCGCAGACCGACGTGATAGCTGGTCATCTCGACCACCGCGTCCATCGTCAGATCGGCGGCGGCCAGAACCGCGTTGATCTTGTCAAAGCAGTTGCGCATCTGGGTCTCCGGGTCCGTAGTCATCTGGCCCTTGCTGTCGCCGCCCGTGGCGCCGGTCAGAAAGATCAGCCCGCCCGCCGTGACGGCGGGGGACATGTTCAGTGCCTCGGCCGCCGCGCGCAGACCGGGCGGCATGATCACCTGTTTCGCCATCATTTGTCCTCTGTCGGAATGCGTTTCAGCGCCGGTCACCGGGACCAGCCGGCATAGTCTGGATTGCTGTCCTTCATATCCTGGTAAAGCCAGACCATGCGATCCACAAACCACGTCTTTCCGCCGATGATCACAACTAGGCCCAGAAGGGTCGCGAAGAGATCCAGCGACCAGAGACCGTAGACCCAGGGGATCAGACCGACGGCGGAGACCATGGTCAGTCCGTAGGCCCAGGCGCTGTGATGGGCCGGGATCGGCTCTGCGTGCCGGTTCAGAAACACCCGCTCGCCGAGAGTGCCCCGCGCGGCCCAGCTTTGCGTGTCCGCAGGTGGCCCGAACGCACGCGGGTTCCACCAGATCCAGAGCAGCGACAGCGCGATCGGCACAAGACACCAGATCCCGAGCCAGTCGCGGCTCCAGATCGCGAGGGTCAAAAGCGGCAGGGCCGTGAACCGGGAATAGACGCTCAACGGATTGGCGTGCCGTGCCCAGGCGGCTTCGTCCATTGACATCAATCGTTCGGACGCGGCGAATATGTCCCGGTTTGCGCGTGTCATTGGCGTGTCCACCTCGCTGTTTCGCTCTTGGTTTCCGGCCGTCGTGATTGCATATAGGGGGCAAGCTTGACGCGGAGAACAAGACCGATGGACATTCTGAACACGGCCGGACCCACACCTGCTGAGGATCTGATCAAGGACAGCAGCGAAGCCGCTTTCATGCAGGACGTGGTCGAAACCTCGCAACAGGTGCCGGTCATCGTCGATTTCTGGGCGCCCTGGTGTGGCCCGTGCAAGACGCTCGGGCCCTTGCTCGAAGAGGCCGTGACCGCTGCCAAGGGCGCGGTGAAGATGGTCAAGATCAACGTGGACGAAGCGCAGATGCTGGCCGGGCAGCTGCGTATCCAGTCGATCCCGACCGTCTATGCCTTTTACCAGGGCCAGCCGGTCGACGGGTTTCAGGGCGCACTGCCTGGGTCCGAGATCAAGGCGTTCATCGACCGCGTGATCGCTGCCTCGGGCGGTGAGGCGCCGGGCGCCAGTCTCGATGATGCGGTGGCATCCGCCGAAGAGATGTTGGGCGAAGGGGCCGCGGTTGATGCGGCGCAGACCTTTGCGGCGATCCTCGGCGAGGATCCCAATCACGCAGGCGCTTATGGCGGTCTGGTGCGCGCGCATATCGCGCTCGACGATCTTGATCAGGCCGAGGCGATCCTGAACGGCGCACCGGCCGAGATTTCGCAAACGCCCGAGCTTGAGGCCGCGCATGCCCAGCTCGAACTTGCCCGGCAGGCTGCCGATGCGGGGCCGGTGGGTGAATTGACCGCCGTGGTCGAGGCGGATCCGGACAACCATCAGGCGCGTTTCGATCTGGCGCAGGCGCTGCACGCGGGCGGGCAGGTCGACGCCGCCGTCGAGCAGCTTCTGGAGCTCTTCCGGCGCGACCGCGACTGGAATGACGGGGCGGCAAAGGCGCAGCTGTTCACGATTTTTGACTCGCTCAAGCCGAACGATCCGATTGTGCTGACCGGGCGCCGCAAGCTGAGCTCGATGATATTTGCCTGACACGCGCGGCATCCTACGTGTTAAACATGATCCAGCCAGCTGATCTGCCGGATACGATTGCGGTTTTCCCACTGCCGGGCGCGTTGCTCCTGCCGCGGGCGCGGTTGCCGTTGCACATTTTCGAACCACGCTACCTCCAGATGCTGGAGGACGCGCTGAAAACGCCGCAGCGGCTGATCGGCATGATTCAGCCCAACGCGGTGCGCGACGAGGAGCCGAAACCGCTGCATCGGATTGGCTGCGCGGGGCGGATCACCCAGTTTTCCGAGACCGAGGATGGCCGGTACCTGATCACGCTGAGCGGCGTGTCGCGGTTCCGGGTGCTGCGCGAGGTGACTGGGTTCAGCCCCTATCGCCGCTGCGATGTGCGTTGGGATGGGTTCGAACGGGATATGGGGGCCTGCGAGACCGATACCGCGTTCCGGCGCGACCCGTTCATGTCGCTGCTTGGCCGGTTCTTCGACTCGCGCGGGTTGAGCACCGACTGGGAGTCTCTGAAAGACGCGGATGACGAGCTGCTGATCAACTCGCTGTCGATGCTGTTGGATTTTGAACCCGAAGACAAGCAAGCGCTGCTGGAGGCGCCGTCGCTGACCACGCGGCGCGAGACGCTTGTAACGCTGATCGAGTTTTTCCTGCGCGGTGGCGCGAATGAGGAAATCATCCAGTGACCGACCAGCATCCGATCTTTGACCGCCGCATGCTGGAAGCACTGATCTGCCCGGTCAGTCATGGACGGCTTGACTATGATGCGGCGCGGCAGGAACTGGTGTCGCCCACGGCGCATCTGGCATTCCCGATCCGCAACGGGATACCGGTGATGTTGGTCGACGAGGCCAGACAGACGGACTGAGGTCTTTACCGCGTCTCCGGTTCTGGCTCGGATCGGATCGCCTGCGGCGATCCGACCATACGGGGGCTCTGCCCCCGTCGCGCGATGCGCGACTCCCCCGGTGTGTCTTTGACCAGAAAGAAGCGGGATCTCCGAGCCGTTTCGGCAGCGCGGTGGCCGGGCCTGAAGCGTCAGATTGGTCGGCCTTGCATGAGTTTGGGCAGATCGCCGGTGAGGCCGGCGGCTTCGCGGATGAAGGCCCGACGCAGGCGCGGGAACTTGGCGACGAGGCCGAGGCCGATGTCCCGGCCTGCGCGCAGGATTGTGTTGTCGTTTGAAAACAAACGGTTGAACCCATCCGTCGCCATGGCCAGCGTGGTGGTGTCAAAACGTCGCCATTGCTGGTAACGGGCAAGTACGTTGCGCGCGCCGATATCTTCGCCGCGGCGGTTTGCCAGGGTGATGACTTCGGCCAGTGCCGCCACATCGCGCAGGCCCGCATTCAGGCCCTGGCCAGCAATCGGGTGCACGCCATGCGCCGCATCGCCGATCAGCGCGACGCGGTGGTCGACGAAGCTTTGCGCCAGTGACAGGCCAAGCGGGTAGGTGAAGCGCTGCCCCGCCAGCGTGATCGGCCCGAGGAAGTCACCAAAACGCGGTCTCAGCGCGTCGAGGTAATCGTCATCCGCCATGGCCTGGATCTGCGCGGCAAGCGCGCGGCGTTCGGTCCAGACGATCGAGCTGCGGTTGCCGGTCAGCGGCAGGATGGCGAGCGGGCCTGCGGGCATGAAGAACTGGTGCGCGATCCCGTGATGCGGTTTTTCATGCGCGACGGCGCAGACCAGCGCGGTCTGGTCATAGGTCCAGCCGGTGCGGCGGATGCCGGCCCGGGTCGCCGTGCCACTGCCGCGCCCGTCCGAACCCACGAGCAGACGCCCGCTGAGCACCCGACCGTCATCCAGCGTGACCGTGATCCCGGGCGCACCCTGCGCGGCGGCCTGGGCCACCACCTTGTGCCCGTTGATCTGGGTGATCGCGGGATGCTCGGCCATCGCGTCGAGAAAGGCGCGCCGGAGATGGCGATCTTCGACCAAATGGCCCATCGGGCCTTCTTCGATCTCGGCATGGTCGAAATGCAGAAAAAACGGAGATGCGCCAGATCCGGCATGCCCGTCGCTGACCTTGATGTCGAGAATAGGCTGTGCGGCCTCCGCCACCTGCGGCCAGATGCCGATTGTGCCGAGCAGCCGTCCCGAAGCCAGCGCCAAGGCATAGGCGCGCCCGTCAAAATCGGGCATCGCCCGGGTCTCGACCGGCAGCGCATCGATCACCGTCACCGCGTGGCCGGTATCGGCGAGCGCCAGCGCCAGGGCCGGGCCGTTGAGGCCGCCTCCGACGATCAGGATGTCGCAATCCATTGTCATGACGGGCACTATGACCGCGGCTTCGGGATTGTCCATGCGCGGTGCTGTCGCTACCGTCACCGAAACGGCGGGGGACGCATTGATGCAAGACTGGCTGACATGGACGGCTGCGGATCTGGGTCGCGGGATCGCCGCGGGAGAGATCGACCCGGTCGAGTTGACCGAGACCTATCTGACCGCGATCGACGGGCACCCCTTGCGCGACCGGATCTATGCGCGCGTGACCCATGACCGCGCGCGCGCCGAAGCGCAGGCCGCGCAGGCCCGGGCCGTCACGGGGCATCGCCTGTCACAGCTCGACGGGGTGCCGATCAGCTGGAAGGATCTGTTTGACACGGCCGGGATCGTGACCGAGGCGGGCTCGGCCCTTTTGAAGGACCGCGTGCCGGACAGCGATGCCGTGGTTTTGCAGAACGCATCGGCCATGGGCACGGTGTGCCTGGGCAAGACGCATATGAGCGAGTTGGCCTTTTCCGGGCTCGGCTATAATCCGAGCACCGGTACACCGCCGAACCGGCATGACGAAAACGCGGTTCCGGGCGGGTCCTCATCCGGTGCGGCGGCCTCGGTCGCCTTTGGGCTCGCGGCCAGCAGCGTCGGGTCGGATACCGGAGGGTCGGTGCGGCTGCCATCGGCCTGGAACGATCTGGTCGGGCTGAAGACGACGCATGGACGGATCACGCTGGAAGGCGTTGTGCCGCTCTGCCTGAAATTCGACACGATCGGTCCGCTCGCCCGGTCGGTCGAGGATGCCGCCCTCATGCTCGGCGCGTTGGAGGGCGGGGCAGGGCCAGACCTGCGCGGCGCGACCCTGCAGGGCAAGCGCTTTGCCGCCCTCACCACGATTGCGATGGACGATATCCGCGAGGCGCCCGAGGCCGCCTATCGCAGCGCGCTGGACCGGATGCGGGCGGCCGGTGCTGTGATCGAAACGATCGACGTGCCCGAGCTGGCCGAGGCGATGACCCTGACCGGCGCGCTTTACCCGACCGAAGGCTATGGGCTCTGGCGCGATGTGATCGAGGCGGATCCGGACAAGATGTATGGTGAGATCCTCCAGCGGTTCCGCATCGGGCGCGATTTTTCGGCGCCGGATTACGTGGCCGCCTGGGCCAAGCTGGAAAGCTGCCGCGCGGCCTATGATCAGGCGACGGCCGGGTATGATGCGGTGCTCTGCCCGACGTCACCGATCCTGCCGCCGGACCTCGAACGGCTGATCTCGGACCACAAGTACTATGTCACGGAAAACCTGCTGGCGTTGCGCAATACGCGCATCGGCAATCTGATGGGGCTCGCCGCGCTCAGCCTGCCGACGGGCGTGCCGGCCTGCGGGATCACGCTGATGACGCCGCCGGAGACCGAGGAAACCCTTCTGCGTCTCGGTGCGGCGGTCGAACGCGCCCTGTCCTGAACATGTTCCTCTAACGTTCGCTCGACCCGCGCAGTGCAAACCGCCCCGGAACCACCCGCGACAACACCAATGCCCGGGTGCCGGGCGATGCTGCAACGCTCATATTGGCGACCCATGCCAAAAAACCACAAATCCTTGAATCGCAATGATTCAGTACGTGCTTTGGCTGGACGCAGCACCCTTGGACTTGTACTTTCCTCGTAACCGGGGCGCCAATGATCCCGACCTTGAGGCAGAGTTATGGAATTTCCCGAACGGTTTTCGAACCTTCCGGCCTATGCGTTCCCGCGCCTGCGCGCGCTTTTGGATCATCACGCGCCTGGTGGCGACGTGATCCAGATGACCATTGGTGAGCCCAAACACGCCTTTCCCGACTGGGTCACGGATGTGATCACCCGCAACGCCGAAGGCTTCAACAACTATCCGCAGAACGAAGGCACCGACACGCTGCGCAGCGCGATCACCGATTGGGTGCTGCGGCGCTACGGCGTGACACTGGACCCGGCGACGCGGGTCATGGCGCTGAATGGAACGCGCGAGGGGCTCTACAATTCCGCGATGGCACTTGGTCCCGAACGGAAGAACGGCAAGCGTCCGGTGATCCTGTCGCCAAACCCGTTCTATCAGGTCTATATGGTGGCTGCGCTGTCGGTGGGGTCGGACCCGGCTTTTGTGCCTGCCACGGCCGAGACGGGGCACTTGCCGGACTACGCCGGTCTGCCGGCGGACGTGCTGGACCGCACCACCATTGCCTATATCTGCTCGCCCGCGAACCCGCAGGGGGCGGTGGCCACGCGGGACTATTGGGCCGACCTGATCCGGCTCGCCGAACGTCACGATTTCCGCATCTTCGCCGATGAATGTTATTGCGAGATCTACCGCGATACGCCGCCTGTCGGCATCCTCGAAGTGGCGGACGATCTCGGCGCCGATCCCGAACGCATCGTTGCGTTTCATTCGCTTTCGAAACGGTCGAACCTGCCGGGTCTGCGGTCGGGTTTTGTCGCCAGTGGGCCGAAAACCATCGCGCATCTGAAACAGCTGCGCAGCTACGCTGGCGCGCCGCTGCCCGCACCCTTGCAGGCCGCCGCCGCTGCCGTCTGGGCGGACGAGGCGCATGTCATCGAAAACCGGCGCCTCTATGCCGAGAAATACGCGATCGCCGATGACATTCTCGGCGGGATCCAGGGGTACGCGGCGCCGCAGGCCGGGTTCTTTCTGTGGCTACCCGTCGGGGATGGCGAGGCGGCGACGCTGAAGCTTTGGCAAGACACCGATGTGCGCGTGCTGCCCGGCGCATACCTGGCGCAGGGCGACGCGGGCACGCCCGGGGACGGATACATCCGGGTCGCACTGGTGGCCCCAAAAGACGACACGCGGCGCGGGCTTGAACGGCTCCGCGACTGCCTGTTCACATGATTTGAGGACCGAGGGATAGAGTATGGCATATCATTCGCGCAGCCGCGATCCACTGCTGGACAGTAATATGCAGGCAGCGATCGAAAAACGCGGGAAAGAGCTTTTGGGCCTGGCGTTGATCGCGCTGGGTCTGGCGGTCGGTATGCTCCTGCTGTCCTACACGCCCGATGATCCGAACTGGATGGTATCGACCGATGCGCCGGTGCAGAACTGGATGGGCCGGACAGGCGCGTCGATTGCGGCCGTTGTGATGATGGTGCTTGGTTGGGGCAGCCTCAGCATTTCGGCCATTCTGCTGGTCTGGGGGCTGCGCTTTGCCGTGCATTGGGGCGAGGAACGCGCCATGTCGCGCCTGATCTTCGCGCCGATCGCGGTGGCTTGTGCCTCGGTCTATGCAGCGACGCTGGTGCCCGGTCAGGCCTGGACCGCCGCGCATGATTTCGGGCTTGGCGGCTTGCTCGGCTATACGGCGATCGGAGCCTTTCTGACATTGCTCCCGATCGGATCTGCCCTGCTGATCAAGACGATGTCGGTGCTTATGGCGCTTGGGATGCTGGCGCTGGGTGCCTTTGTGTTGGGCTTCACGCGGGCGGAACTGTGGCGCGCGGTGCGCTTTGCATTCGTCGGGCTGATCGTCACCTATGGCTGGATCGCGTCCGCCCTTGGCCGTGGCGCTTCGCAGGCCGCGCAATCCGCCCGGGCGCTGCATGCGGCACGCGCCGCGCGCGTTGCCGACCGCCGTGCCGGTGCTGCGGACGCGGACTGGATCGATGCGCCCGGTCTTGCCGCGCAAACCGACGAGATGGTCGAATTCGTCGATGACGAACCGGCCGAACAGCGCCCCGGCCTCTTGGCGCGCATGCCCTCCCTGATCCGTCGGACCGATCCGATGCCCGAACCGGAACTGATCGAAACCGTATCCGACGTGGATATCGACGCGATGCCGGGCGACGACCGCATCCGCGCCAAGATCGCCGATGTGATCCGCAGTCGACGGGGTGATGTCGAAGCGCCGCCGCCGGCGGACAAGCCGCTCACCAAAGGGCGGGGCCGGGGACCTGACCCGCTGATTTTCACGCCGATGCAACCGGTGGCGCCGGCCCATAGCGGCATTCATGACGGTCTGCCCCCCGAACCGCCGGTCACCGCGCAGGACTACCGCATCGCCGAGGAAGCGCTGACGCCCGAGATGCCCGATTTGCCCGGAATCGACGAGGTCGACGCCGGCAGCTTTGTGCCCTTCGACGATGAACCGGTCGAAGCAATGACCCCCGCCATGGCGCCGCCGGTGATCGAGCCCCGCAAGGTGGTTCAAAACCCCGTGCGCAAGGCGCCCGAACCATCGCGCCGCGCGCGGGCCGAGGCGCAGCCCGCGCTCGCTTTCGACGATCCGGGGGTCAGCTTTGAACTGCCGCCCCTGAACCTCTTGGCGAACCCGCGCGACATCGCGCGCCATCACCTCAGCGACGAAGCGCTTGAGGAGAATGCGCGGATGCTTGAAACCGTGCTCGACGACTACGGCGTGCGCGGGGAAATCGTCAGCGTCCGTCCCGGCCCGGTGGTCACGATGTACGAACTTGAACCCGCGCCCGGCCTCAAAGCCAGCCGCGTGATCGGACTTGCGGACGACATTGCCCGGTCGATGGCGGCGCTTTCGGCCCGGGTCAGCACCGTGCCCGGCCGGTCAGTGATCGGGATCGAACTGCCCAACGAGAATCGCGAAAAGGTCGTGCTGCGCGAAATCCTCGCCGCCCGCGATTTCGGCGACACGAATATGAGCCTGCCGCTCGCGCTCGGCAAGGATATCGGCGGCGATGCCGTGGTGGCGAACCTCGCCAAGATGCCCCACCTGCTGATCGCGGGGACAACCGGGTCGGGGAAATCGGTGGCGATCAACACCATGATCCTGTCGCTGCTCTACAAGCTCACGCCGGAAGACTGCCGGTTGATCATGATCGACCCCAAGATGCTGGAACTCAGCGTCTATGACGGGATCCCGCATCTGCTGTCGCCGGTCGTGACCGACCCGAAAAAGGCTGTGGTCGCGCTGAAATGGGTCGTCGGCGAAATGGAGGACCGCTATCGCAAGATGTCCAAGATGGGCGTCCGCAACATCGAAGGCTATAATGGCCGCGTCCGCGAGGCGCTCGCCAAGGGCGAAACCTTCTCGCGCACGGTGCAGACCGGTTTTGACGACGAAACCGGTGATCCGGTGTTCGAGACCGAAGAGATCACGCCCGTCAAACTGCCCTATATCGTTGTCATCGTCGACGAGATGGCCGACCTGATGATGGTCGCCGGCAAAGAGATCGAGGCCTGCATCCAGCGCCTTGCACAAATGGCGCGCGCCAGCGGCATCCACCTGATCATGGCCACGCAGCGCCCTTCGGTCGATGTGATCACCGGCACGATCAAGGCGAACTTCCCCACCCGGATCTCGTTCCAGGTCACATCCAAGGTCGACAGCCGGACGATCCTCGGCGAGATGGGCGCCGAACAGCTGCTTGGCATGGGTGATATGCTCTACATGGCAGGCGGGGCCAAGATCACGCGCTGCCACGGGCCGTTCGTCAGCGATGAAGAGGTCGAAGAGATCGTCAACCACCTCAAGGCCTTTGGTCCGCCCGAGTACATCGGTGGCGTGGTCGAAGGCCCCGATGACGAAAAGGCCGAAGACATCGATACCGTGCTGGGCCTGAACGCTGGCGGCAACACCACCGGCGAAGACGCGCTTTATGATCAGGCCGTTGCCGTTGTGATCAAGGATCGCAAATGTTCGACCTCCTACATCCAGCGGAAACTGGCCATCGGCTACAACAAGGCCGCACGCCTTGTCGAACAGATGGAGGAGCAGGGCCTCGTGACGCCGGCCAACCATGTTGGCAAACGCGAAATCCTGGTCCCCGAACAGCAGTGATCCGCCGGTCTCAGCGGGATGTGCGCAAGGTCATGGGTTCACATTTCCGGCCCGATGCCTACGTCAAGGTGATGAAACACCTGTTTTTCGCTCTGGCTGCCCTGCTTGCCCAGCCCGCGTTCGCGGCTGACAAGCTGTCGCTTTCGGAAATCTCGGGCTATCTGAACGGTCTCGGGACTGTGCGCACGACGTTCACGCAGATCAATGATGATGGAACCCTGTCGACGGGCAAGGTTCTGATCAAGCGCCCGGGCAAGATGCGCTTTGAATACGACCCGCCGGAATCATCGGTGGTGCTTGCCAGCGCAGGCGCGGTGCAGATCCTCGATTCCAAGTCGAACCTGCCGCCCGAGACCTACCCGCTCGACCGCACGCCGCTGTCAATCATCCTCGCCCGTCAGGTCAACCTGTCGCAGGCCAATATGGTGGTCGGTCACACATTTGACGGCACCGCGACAGTGGTGACCGCGCAGGATCCGAAAAATCCCGATGCGGGACGGCTCGAGATGATGTTCACCGACAGCCCGGTCGAGCTGCGAAAATGGGTGGTCTACGACAATGCGGGATCTCAGACGACGGTAATCCTCGGCGCGCTCGAAACCGGCGTATCGCTCTCCAACCGGCTCTTTTCGCAAAAAAGCGCCCGCGACGATCGCTAGCGCGCCGGGGTCGGTGCACTATCAAATCGAAAAAGGCCAAGGCGCAGCTCGCCTTGGCCTTTACCGTGTGTCAGCCTCTGACCTGTCACCTTGCGCGACGGCAGGATGACAGCTGTGTGGCGTACATGTCCGACCGCTGGTCGACACGCTCTGACACCCGCAACAGCCAGCTTTTGCTGTTGTAGCTGCCGCGCGCATAGCCCGCATGCCCTTCGTGATAGGCCAGATACTGGTTGCGCGCATCACTCAGCGGGATGCCGTTTCGGTTGCGCGATTTGGTCATGTACCAGCCCATGAAATCGGTTGCGTCGCGGATATCGTTCCGCTTGGCACGCCGTTTTCCGGTTGACTGGCGGTATTCGTCCCAGGTCCCGTCCAATGCCTGAGCATACCCAAAGGCGCTGCTCTGCCGGCCCATCGGGATGATGCCCATTGCATAGCGATGCGGGGTGCGCGCGTTGCTGTCGAACTTGCTTTCCTGGTACATCGTCGCCATCTGCACATGCACCGGCACGCCCCAGCGGCGTTCGGTCTGCTTGAAGGCCCTCATGTACTCGGGACGCTGCGACGCTATGCTGCACGCATTGTCCAGATTGCGCGGCGGAGATTTGGCGGTGCTGCACGCAGCAACCAAAAACAGCACACACAGTGCGCCAAGTTTCCTGCTCATTTGCTTCATGCCTGTTATGTTTTTATGCTATCATCATAGCCAATCCATTTGAGTTAGGAAATCACAAACAGACCATTACCCTGCGGCGACATGCCGGTCCGGATCGCACGAAATTGCCGAAAATTTGCGCAACTCCATGATCTACAGGGGCTTTACGATGTGTTAACTACTGTACTGCGGGTGCTCACAGACTGTTTCCCAATCTCGCGCCCGCGTGCATAGACAAGTGTCATAGAAAGCGGCTATTTACGACCACCAAGGTCCGGAACCATGTATACGACACGCGCAAAATATCATTTGGGTCAAATTGTTCGTCACAGAATCCACCCATTCCGCGGCGTGATTTTTGATGTGGACCCCGAGTTTTCCAATACCGAGGAGTGGTACGAAGCCATCCCCGAGGACAGCCGCCCGGCGAAAGAGCAGCCGTTCTACCACCTGCTCGCGGAAAATGATCAGACCTACTATGTGGCCTATGTCTCAGAACAGAACCTGATCGCGGATTACTCGGGCGAACCGGTGGATCATCCCGATATCGACGATATGTTCGGGCCGCTCACCGACGGCTCCTATCCGCTCCATTTCCAACTGAATTGATCAGCAGGGCACCGGGGCGCTCATCCGTCCCGTTGGTCCGTCTTCGCGCGCGCGAGAAGAGACCGCCGGGATCGACGAGCGCCCGTCGCTTCAAAAGCCCAGAGCGCACCCGTCCTTGCGCGGATCGCTGGCGCCTTCCAGGACGCCGCTCTCATGGATCCGGATCGCCTGAGCGCCCCCGATCGCGGTGTCGGGGATCTCTACCGCATGTCCCTTGTCGACAAGCGCCTGACGCACCGCGTCCGAATAGCCACGCTCGACCTTCATCACGCCGGCATCGGAAAAGGCGCGCGGCGCGTCCAGCGCGCTTTGCGGATCCATCCCGTAATCCACCATGTTCGACACCACCCGCGCATGCCCGTTCGGTTGGTAGGCCCCGCCCATCACCCCGAACGGCATCGTGACCGTCCCATCCTGGGTGAGCATCGCGGGAATGATCGTATGCATCGGACGTTTTCCTGGCCCAAGCTCGTTCGGGTGACCGGGCGCGAGCGTGAACCCCGCGCCGCGGTTTTGCAGCAGGATGCCGAACCGTTCGGACGCGATGCCCGAGCCGAACCCGTGGAAGATCGAATAGATCAGTGACACCGCCATCCGGTCCCGATCCACCACCGTGATGTAGATTGTGTCCTTGTGGACCGCCTCGCTCAATGCCGCAGCCGAGGGCATCGCCCGGTTCGGGTCGATCAGCGCCGCCAGATCCCGCGCGGTCTCTTCCGCCAGCATGTGCTCCAGCCGTGTTACGTGGTCGGGGTCGGCCAGGAACCGGTTTCGCGCGTCATAGGCCAGTTTCGCGGCCTCGGCCTCGATATGCGCGCGGTCCGCCCCAAACGGGTCCATTGCGGCGAGGTCGAAATGGCTCAGGATATTCAACATCAGCAGCGCCGTCGCGCCCTGACCATTGGGTGGATGCTCACAAAGCCCGACGGATTTGTACGTCCCGTCGATCGGGCGGGTTGCCTCGGACCTCATCGCTGCGAAATCCGCGACCTCATGGATCCCGCCCATGGCCTTCAAGGCCGCGACCATGTCCTCGGCGACCTCGCCGGAATAGAACGCGTCGCGCCCCGAGCGCGCAATCCGGCGCAGGACCTCGGCCTGTCCCGGCGCCCGGAATACCTCGCCCACGACCGGAGGACGCCCCTGCACCAGATAGGCATTGCGCGCCGCACCCTGAAGCGTCCCGGCATCCTGCGCCCAGTCAAAAGCCACACGCGGCGCTACCGGAACACCATGTTCTGCATAATGGATGGCCGGCGCCAAAAGCGTATCCAACCCCAGTTTACCCTCGCGCTCTGACAGCTGGCAAAACGCGTCGATCGCTCCGGGGATGGTCACCGCATGGGCGCTGCCAAGCGGGATGGCTTCAAGGCCGTCCGCGCGCAAGGTCTCGGCATCGGTTGCCTGCGGTGCGCGACCCGACCCGTTCCACGCCTGGACGTCGCCCGAGCCGGGGCGTGCGTAGAGCACAAAGCAATCCCCGCCGATCCCGGTCATCTGCGGCTCGCACAGACCCAACAGGATGGCGCCCGCGATGGCTGCATCCATCGCATTTCCGCCGCGTTTGAGAATGTCGATCGCGGTCTGCGCCGCCAGCGGATGCGACGTCGCAACCATTCCTGAGGTCGCCAGAACCGGCGATCGCCCGGGCAGGTGAAAATCTCGCATGGATGTATCCCCTTCGTCCTCGCGGCAAGCTAGGTCACGATCCGTCCGAAGCCAAGTCAAGTTGCCGATATCAGGGGGAAAGTCCTCGACGCCGCGCACTGGGTGGGGGCTGATTAACGCGGCGCCGAGGGAAGCCTTATGCAGCTACAGGTACATGTTTGACCGAGCGCTGCGGCGGCATTGCGGAACGATTGTGACGCTTTTGCGACTTTTGAAACCGGGGCCCGGGCACCCGGGTTCGGTGCGGTAAAACCCGGCCTTTTGACTGGGACACGGGATGTGGCGAACGCAGCACATCCGTCAATGCCAAGGCCGATGCCGAACATGGTGCGCAAACCTTGGCCAAGACAGCGCCGCCACGCGCCGCTGTCAAACTGCCGGCAAAGGACAGGCGGCCCCAATCACTCCGCCAAACCTTGTGTGGAAACTTCCAAGCTTTGGCCGGTGCGCAGACACGAAAGTGTGTCACATGTCACCCGCCGCATCTCAAAGCAACGGCGTCCATCAATCCAGACGCCACTCAGCGAATTCGCCCGGCCATCGCGTCCGGTGAGTTTTTCGCGCAGACGATTCGACCGCAACACCGGCAAGCAAACGGCAGCCATCGCCGTGACGTCCTCGCGCCGATCATCCGCCAGGCGCCAACACAGCAACGCGCCACAAAGACGCCCGATCACACGCTCATTGATTCGGCGCGGTTGGATGTTCCTCGAACACCATCTTGAGCTGGTTCCACCCTGAGGTCCGGCAGTAGCAAATCGTATTTGCCAGCGACCGGATCAGGACCCAGCCAAAGCCGCCCTCGGGCAGGTCCTCCACGGGGACGTCCAGATCCGCCGCCAACCCGGCAGGCAGCTTTCCGCCCGGCAGCGGGCACCCATTGTCCTCGATCTCGATCCGGATCACATCCCGCGCGGTGTCGCAGCGGATCCGGATCAGACGGCGGGCCATCGGCATTCCACCGTCGGCAAAGGCATGCTCGACAATATTGTTCAGCGATTCCGTCACGGCAATTTCGACACGCGCGCGCCACGCATCGTCATCACATGCGCCACCCAAATGACCCATAAGGCCCTGCATCGCGCGTCGCACGCCAAGCTCTGTCGGTTGCACATCGCACAGTAAAACCCCGTCCGGGGCTATTCGGCAGTGCGTACCTTCCCGATCGCAATGCCCTGGGGTTTCGGTCATCTGGGTCTTAATCCGCGATACCGGCCAGCGCGTCATCCAGCGAGGGGTAGAGGTCGAACACGGAATCCATGCGGGTCAGCCGAAACACTTTCTCGACCGTCGGCGACAATCCGGCAAGATCCAGCGACCGTCCGCTGCCCAGCTGCTTCATCGCCGCCACGATCGCGCCAAGGCCGCTGGAATCAACAAAATCCACGGCCGACAGGTCCAGTATCACCCGGGACGGCCCGTCTTCGGTCTCAGTCCGCATGTCGTCCTTGAACCGAATGGCCAGCGCCGCATCGATCCGATCGGCGTTCACGGTTACAACCTGCGTTTCATCGGTGATCGAGCTGGTCAGGCTCATGCCATGCTCCCCTTCTGCTGCATGCAAAACGAAGGCTAGACGCCAATGATTACCATTCGGTATGCAAGACCCGCAATTGAGCGGAGGGTCCGATATGGCCGAGGTGGTGATTTGCGGGGCGTCGCGTACGGCGATGGGGGGCTTTCAGGGCATGTTCGGCACTGTTTCAGCGCCTGACCTGGGCGGCGCGTCGATCCGGGCGGCGATGCAGGGCGCAGGCGTGACAACGGTTGACGAGGTGCTGATGGGCTGCGTTCTGCCCGCAGGCCAGGGTCAGGCGCCCGCGCGCCAGGCGGGGTTCGCGGCCGGTCTCTCTGACGACGTGCCCGCCACGACACTGAACAAAATGTGCGGGTCCGGCATGAAAGCGGCGATGCTGGGCTTCGACCAGATTGCCCTTGGTGATCGCGCGGTGATGGCCGTCGGCGGGATGGAGAGCATGACCAACGCGCCCTACCTGCTGCCCAAGATGCGCGGTGGCGCGCGCATCGGCCACGGTCAGGTGATCGATCACATGTTCCTCGACGGGCTCGAGGACGCCTATGACAAGGGCCGTCTCATGGGCAGCTTCGCCGAGGACTGCGCCGAAGCCTACCAGTTCACCCGCGAGGCGCAGGATGACTATGCCCTGGCATCCCTGTCGCGTGCGCTGACCGCGCAGGACACCCAGGCGTTCGACCACGAAATCACGCCTGTCACGGTCCGCACCCGGCGTGGCGATACAGTGGAAGCCTCCGACGAACAGCCCCGATCGGCCCGCCCCGACAAGATCCCGACCTTGAAACCGGCCTTTCGCGACGGCGGCACGGTCACGGCCGCAAACGCCTCATCGATCTCGGACGGCGCCGCGGCCCTGGTGATCGCCAGCGCCGACGCGGCCGAGGCGCAGGACCTCACCATTCGCGCGCGCATCGTCGGTCATGCAAGCCATGCCCAGGCCCCGGGTCTCTTCACCACCGCGCCGGTCCCGGCGGCGCAAAAGCTGCTGACCAAGATCGGCTGGCG
>JBCCVT010000024.1:0-18785 GCA_039195015.1 Pseudomonadota bacterium | reverse complement strand
TGAAGATCTGGCGCGAAATCGCCCCGAGGGCGGCGATCGTTCTGCTCGCAACCGGCTCACTCGCGTATGCGGCACCGCCGGTTCTTCGGCATCTGGCGGGCATCGTGGTGATCGAGGCCGCGGCGCCGTTGACGGCGTTGGACATTCCGGACGAGACGCCAACCGATCTTGCGCCGCTGTTTCAAAAGGCTCCGTTCGGGCAGGTGGCCCAGCCCGAAAAGAACGGACCAGACCCCGGCACAGAGGTTCCGAACATGGTATTGCGCGGGGTTTTCGTGTCGACCGGATCCCGGTCCGCCGCCCTTCTGGATGTTGATGGCCGCACTGCGCTGTTTCGCGAAGCGGAGAGTGTGACACCTGTCTTCGTGTTGTCGCAGGTCGCCGCGGACCACGTAACGCTGACCGGCCAGTCAAAGTCACTGACCTTGCATTTCGACGACGGGGCTTTGTTGACCAAATCACCCGACACTGACGCGTCAACGGCCACGTCACGGGAGGGTCTGATCGCCCGCCTTGGTGGCGGCATCGTCGTGCCCGCGCGATACCAGAAACCGAAATCACCCGAGACAACCTCGGAATACATCGATTACTGGCGCAACCGCATTCGCAAGAACCCGCAGACCGTTCTGGACGAAATTGGCCTGACCGCGACCGATCAAGGTTATGTCATCGCTGACGAACACGATGTAGGCGTCAAGCTGGCGGGGTTGAAATCGGGCGATCTGGTGCGGTCGGTCAACGGCCAGGCCGTGGGTGATCCGCTGGAAGACCGCCGGTTCTATGACCAGATCGCGGCCTCCGGTCAGGCGCGGATTGAGGTCGAGCGCGGCGGCCGCCTCCTCACTTTTTCCTTTCCGCTGAGGTGATCCGCGATGTGGCTCCGCTCTCTCGCTGTTCTTCTGACGCTTGCCGCCGCCCTGCCATCCGCTCGCGCGCAGGAGGGGCGTTTCACCATCAATCTGCGCGACAGCGACATCTCGCTGTTGACCGAACAGATCGCGGATATCACCGGGCGCACGCTGGTTGTGCATCCCGAGTTGCGCGGCGAAATCACTGTCGTTTCGGCCGAGCCACTGGATCGTGGCGGCGCTTGGGAGCTCTTTCAGTCGATCCTGCGCGTGCGCGGCTTTCATGCCGTGCAAAGCGGCATCGTCTGGCAAATCGTGCCGCTTGATGCGGCGCGGGCATCTGCAAAAAGCGGTGTGATCGCGAACGAGGCGGGCAGTCAGGATTTTGTCACCCGATTGATCCGGCTCGGCAATCTTCCCGCAGCGGAAGCCGCGCGGGTGTTGCGCCCGCTGGTGGCGACGTCCGGCGCGCTCGAGTCGCTGGAAGATCCCAACGCCCTGCTGGTCACCGACACCGCCGAACAGGTTGCGCGTATGATGGCGCTGGCAGAAGGGCTCGACCAGGATCAGGGCCGCAACTCGCGCGTTCTGCAGTTCCGCAACACCCAGGCCGGCATTGTCGGTGCCGCGATTGCCGAGGTGTTGGGCCCGAACCCAACCGGAGCACGGCTGTCGGTTGATCCGGGTTCGAACACGCTTTTGGTGCGCGGAACCGAGGCCGAGATTGCCGAGGTCGAAAACCTTGCCCGCGCGATGGACGTACCGCCAGTGTCGAACCCGCAGGTCGAGTTGACCACGCGCGTCTATCCGCTGCGCTATGGCGAAGCAGAACAGGTCGCCGGAATTCTGACCGCGACGCTGACCTCTGCGGGAAACACGGCAACGAATGCGATCGCCGAAGACTTGCAGCAAAACGGGTTGAATGCAGTCGCCGCGGTACCGCAGGCCCCCGATGTGACCATCGCCGCGGACGTTGCGCAAAACGCCATCGTTGCGCGCGGAACCGAAACGCAGCTCGCTGAGGTCAGTGCGCTCTTGCAGCAGATCGATCAGAAACGGGCGCAGGTGCTGATCGAAGCGGCAATTGTGGAGATCTCAGGTGAGACCGCGCAGCGACTAAGCGTACAGTTGGGGCTCAACGACCTTGCACCGCCGGGCGGGCTTGCGGCGACATCCTTCAGCAATGGCGGTGCGGCGCTTGGCACACTGTTGTCCGCGCTCGGCGTACCAAACGCCGCGCTCGCCGCGACCGGGGGCAGCTTTACCCTGGGCGGCAGCGATTTCGGGCTTCTGGTACAGGCACTGAATCAGACGACGGCGGCCAACCTGTTGTCGACCCCGTCGCTGACAACGCTCGACAACCAGGCGGCCTCGATCGTCGTTGGACAGAATGTGCCCTTCCGTACCGGCACATTTGGCACCGATGGCAATACCGTCCAGCCCTTTACGACAATCGAACGCCAGGATGTTGGGCTGACCATGAATGTGCTGCCGCGCATCAATGCGGGCGATACCGTGCGGCTCGATATCAGCCAGGAGGTCTCCTCTCTGGTCAATGCCAATGTCGAAGGCGCGGCGGATCTGATCACCAATCGCCGGTCGATCCAAACGAGCATTCTTGCCCAAAGCGGGTCGACCATTGTGCTGGGCGGGCTGATCACCCGCGACGATCTGAACACCCTGCAAAAAGTGCCGGGCGCGGGGGGTATTCCGGTTCTCGGCAACCTCTTCAAATCGCGTAGCCGAAACAGCACCCGGCGCACTCTGTTCGTGTTTCTCAAACCGACCGTGCTGCGGTCGAACCAATCGCTGAAGGCCACTTACGAGGCTCGGCTCAAGACCTTGGAACGCGCTCGGCGTGATCTGCAACCAAAGGGCCGCAAGTCCCGGGATCGCGACACGGGCGCCGCACCGATCCGCTTGGAACTGGGAGGTGTCTATTGACCCGGCTTTCACCAGAACCGCACGAGGCTGCGCTTGATCACCTCATCACCCGCGTCGCCCTTCACGACCGCAGCGCGTTCGATACGCTCTACATGCAGACCTCGGGCAAGCTCTTTGCCGTGGCAATGCGGATCACCAAGGACCGTGCGGAGGCCGAAGATGTTCTGCAGGAGGCGTTCATTCGGGTCTGGCAGCGTGCGCAAAGCTTCCGCCCCGGTCAGGCGCGCGCGATCTCGTGGCTGATCGCGATTACGCGGAACCTGGCCATCGACCGGCTGCGCGCCCGGGTGGCGCCCAGTGCGCCGATTGAACTGGCCGAAAGGGTGCCTGATGGGCAGCCGACACCCGAAGCTGCGGCCGCCACATCCGAGAAGCGCGCGCAGATCGAAACCTGCCTGGACGAACTGGAAGAACGCCGGGCCGATGCCGTGAAATCCGCATACCTGGAAGGTTACTCCTATCAGGATCTGGCCGACCGGTATGACACCCCGATCAATACGATCCGGACCTGGCTGCGCCGCAGCCTGATCCACCTGCGCGACTGTCTGGAGCAATCGGTTCTATGAGACAAACGCCAAATACACCAGACGAGGAGGATGCCCTTGCCGCCGAATTCGTGGTTGGGGTGCTGCCGCGCGCCGAGCGGCCATTAGTGGAACGTCGCATCTTCCGGGATACCGCGTTTGCGGATCGCGTCGCGCGTTGGGAGGTGCGCCTGGCCGGATTAAACGAAGACTATGGCCACCTTGTGCCGCCAATGGGTGTCAAGGCCCGGATCGACCGGCGGCTCTTTGGTGCGCCGCGATCGACGCGTGCTGGCTGGGGCTGGATCGCCGGGGCCGCGACGGCGGTCGCAATGGGAGTGTTCGTTCTGATCTGGCAGGATGCCACCGTCACTGGTTCGGACCTTCGTGCCGCGCTTGACGGCGACACAATCACCTTCGCGGTGAACATCGACCGGAACCGTGACCTGCTGAACGTGACGCCCGCCTCGGACGCAGTTCCCGACGGGTCGGTCTACCAGATTTGGCTCGTCCCGGACGGAATGGCGCCCGTATCGCTCGGCTTGGTCACAGCGGACGGTCAGCTCCCGATCGGAACCGAGCTCGCGGCCGGAGATACGCTCGCCGTGAGTATCGAACCTGCCGGCGGCTCGCCCATCGGCGCGCCAACCGGTCCCATCATCGCAATTGGAGTATTGGAAGATGTTTAGAGCAGTGGCGCTAACGGTTTGCCTGTGGGCGGTCTCCGGTCCGACTGCAGCGCATGAATTCTGGATAGACCTGCAGCGGCAAGATCCGCCGATGGCAACGGGGGTCCAGCCAGTGGTCATGATCGGCGAAGCGCTTGAGGGCAAGACCTACCCATTCGAACCGCGCGCCTTCGCGCAAGTGATCTGGTCCGGTCCAACAGGAACGCAACCCTTCGGGCAAAAGCCATTGGCCGAGGACAAATCCGGATTCCACACTGTCGGACACGGCCTGCACATCCTGGCGGTCGAAAGCTTCCCGCGCGCGCATCTCTACCGAAGCGAACAGTCGTTCCGGAACCATATCGCGTCGATTGGGCTCGGCGGTCGGGTCAACACGGCCGGTGCAAGTGTCATGGCGGACGGGTCTGTGACGGAAACGTACCGTCGATTCTCCAAAACGCTGCTCGAACTTGGCGGATCCGGCGGATCGGACCGCCGGGTCGGGTTGGAAAAGGAATGGGTTCTGGGGCGCGACGGGTTTCGCCTCTATTCCGGTCGGCGCGTGGCAAAGCGGCAGCCAGCATATCTGTGCTGCCTGCCATCCGATGGCGGGCCGGTTTCCACTGTCCAGATGGAAACCGATGGTCAAGGCCGCTTTGACTATGCGTTTCCTGCGTCATCGCAATGCTTGCTGAATGCCGTGTTCGTGAATCGGCAGGCGGATGGCAGTTGGGCAAGCGACTGGGTGTCGACGTTCTTTCCCACGGACTTGGTCAAAAAAGCAGGCAAGTGACGCCACTTGCGGACGTATGTGCGGTCCCGGGCATATGCGCACCTGCCAACCGTCTACCGGCGGCATCTGCATCAGGGCAATCAGGCGTTTGCAAGCCGTTCGGCGGTGAATCTGTCTGTGATCAGGATGTCGATGACACCTGTGTTCAAGGCGGCCTTGATCGCACCGGTTTTGGACTGCCCACCGGCAAGCGCGATAACACGACGGATGTTCTTCAGCTCTTCGATGGACATTCCGATGACGCGTTCGTTCAGCGGGGTTACAACCATCTCTCCGTCTGCGTTGAAGAACCGGAGGCTGAGGTCTCCGACCCCGCCCGCCTCTTCGATCTCGGCCAATTCGCGCGACGAAAACACGTTGCCAGAGCGGGCGAGCATGTCTGACGGTTGCATCGCGCCGATCCCAACAATTGCCAGCGTTATCTTGGGAAACAAGGCTTGCGTTTCCCGTACGAACGGATCGTCCAACAGAACATCCTTCGCCGCCAGGGACGATGCGACACCGGGTGTGCTGAGGAGGCGCGCTTCGGCACCGGTCAACCGGGCCAAGCGCGTGGTCAGCTGGTTGGCATGGATCTGGACCGTCGGATCGCCCATGCCGCCCAGCGTCTGGACAACATAACGCGCCTTGCCGGTTTTCATCGGGTGGATGTTTTCCACCATCTTGAGGATTGTTTCCGACCAGCTCGAGACTCCGATGATCTCATCGTTCTGCAACGTCGCCTCAAGGAAATGCGCCGCGGCCTCGCCAATGCGGGCCATGATCGCACCATCGCGATCCTCGGCACATTCGACCACGATCGCCTCGGGCAGGTTGTAGTCGCGACGCAATGACGCTTCGAGATCGGCATAGGTTCCGGACGGCGCAACAACGGTCGTTCGCACAATCTCTTCCTGAACAGCACGTTTCAGCATGCGCGAGACCGTCGCCTGTGACAGGTGCAGATGGGCTGCGATATCAGTCTGTCGCCACCCCTCGACGTGATACATCTGGGCGATCCGTGCGATCATGCGCAATTCATTGAGGCGCGACACAAGTTATCCCTCTTGGGCGAACAGAGTCTGTCTCGTCAATCACTCCACCCGGTTGCTGTCAACGCCGCATCGCCCGTTGCTGGACTATTGACAGGTCTCATCAAATTGTATCTAGTATATTTCGTCAAGATTGAATAATTATGCATACATCCGCTTGTGGGGGCGAATGTCGAACATTTCTACGCAAGCCGACGCGCGCGAGCGGGTACAAAACCTGTTTTCCCTGAGCGGCGCGACAGGGCCACTCATCGGTCTGATCCTGTTATGCGCCGTTCTGTCCGTTTCAACCGACTCCTTTCTTTCGGTGCGGAATTTTCTCAATATTCTCGACCAGATAACCGTGCTTGGGATCATGGCTGTGGGGATGACCTTCGTCATTCTGATTGCGGGGATTGATCTGTCGGTCGGTTCGGTGGTGGCGCTGTCGATGATGGTGCTGGGTTATCTGAACGTCGAAGCCGGCTATCCGATGTATGTTGCGATCTCGGGCGCGCTGGCGGCTGCCGCACTGACCGGAATGGTCGCCGGACTCCTTATCACCGAGTTTAAGGTGCCGCCCTTCATCGCCACCCTTGCGATGATGTCCATTGCGCGCGGGCTGGCAAACATGATCACCAACGGATCTCAGATCATCGGGTTTCCCCCCTGGTTCAACATGGCAGCTATCATTCGCCACGGCGGCTACCTCACGATCACCGTGGGCGTGATGCTGGTAGTCTTCATCGTGGCACTCTTGTTCCAGCAATTCCGAAAGGGCGGGCGGATCCTCTATGCAATCGGAGGCAATCCTGAAGTTGCCCGCTTGGCCGGGATAAATGTCAAACGCGCAACCATATTGGTTTACACCGCCTGCGCCGCCCTGTCGGGCCTTGGCGGCGTACTGCTCGCCGCACGGCTTGACGCCGTTCAGCCAACGATCGGCATCGCCTACGAGCTCGACGCGATTGCGGCCGTCGTGATCGGTGGCACCAGCCTGTCCGGCGGCGTCGGCGGCATCGGCGGCACGATCATTGGCGTGCTGATTATCGGCGTGTTGCGCAATGGTCTGAACCTGCTTGCCGTTTCGCCGTTCCTTCAGGCAGTGATCATCGGTCTTGTCATCGTGCTCGCGGTCGCCGCGGAAACATTCAAGCACAGAAGGAATTGATTGGGGTCGATGCACAGCTTTGAACGGCCATTCAATACAGGTCCGATCACCGGGCCAGACCGGGTCCGATTTTTGCGGACCCCAAATTTCGGAGGAGGATAACCATGAAATCGGTGCTTAAGACTTTGCTTGCCGCAACGGCGCTGACGGCGGTCGCGAGTGTGGCGTCGGCCCAAGACAACGGGCTCGGCGTCTCAAAGATCGGACTGGCGGTGCCAAACCTGCAAGCCGACTTTTTCAACCAGATCAAGCTGGGCGTCGAAGGCTATGCTGGCAAACTTGGGATTGAAGTCGTCACGGTGGACGCCAAGGGCGACACGGCGACCCAAGTCAGCCAGGTGCAGGACCTGATCACGCAAGGCATTGACGCCTTCATCTACATCCCTGCGGGCGCTGCGGCGGCGGCAGTCCCGACACGCCTGGCCCGGGCCGAGGGCATCCCCGTCATCAATGTTGACCGGGAACCTGATGGCGAGCCCGGAGACACGGTCATCTACGGTGAAAACGTGAATTCGGCCTACGAGGTGTGTTCCCATGTAATCGAACTGGCCGGCGGATCGGGCAAGATGTTCATCATCCACGGTCAGAAAGGCACAACACCCGAGGTTCAGCGGTTCGAAGGCTGCAAGATGGCCATCGACGAAAACCCGGGCGTCGAGCTGGTTGCGCAGCAATGGACCAACTTCTGGTCGCCGGACGAAGGCTTTTCCATCGCGCAGAACATGATCCAAGCGCATCCGGACGTGAAGATGATCTTTGGTCAGGCGGACGGGATTGCCATGGGCGCAGCCAAGGCGGTTGAGGTTGCCGGCCTGTCCGATCAGGTGACCGTTGGCGGGTATGACGGCGATGTCGCGGCGCTTGAATCTCTGGCCGCCTGCGACACGCCCTTTGTCGTGACGGCCACGCAAAGCACCCAGGCCATGGGCGTGCTTGCCGTGAACTCGGCCATTGCGGTGGCGAATGATGCATCCGTGCCGATCCGGCAAATCCCCAACGCGGTGCTGACCACCTGCGATAACGCGCAGCAATTCGTCGAAAAGCACCCATAAGGCACAGGACCTGCAACGCCATGACGCCGGACCAAAACTCTCCGATCCTGAGTTTGCGGAAGATCTGCAAGTCCTTTGGGCCGACGGAGGTATTGCACAATCTGGATCTGGATATTCATCCGGGCGAGGTTGTGGCGTTGCTGGGCGAAAACGGGGCCGGGAAGTCAACGGCCTCAAACATCATTTCGGGCTCGATCCGGGCGAGTTCGGGCGAGATGACATGGCAGGGCGCACAATTCGCGCCCGCCAACCCCAGAGAGGCAATGGATGCGGGCATCGGCATGATCCATCAGGAGTTGATGCTCCTGCCGCATGTCTCGATTGCAGAGAATGTCTTTCTGGGTCGCTACCCGATGAAATTTGGCCGCATCGACCGTCGCGAGATGGAACGGCGCGCGCATCTGGGGCTGGAGCGTCTGGGGCTCGACATCTCGCCTCGGCGGCTGGTGGCTGGATTGTCCACGGCCAGCCAGCAACTGATCGAGATCGCAAAGGCGTTGACCCTGAACGCGAGGCTTTTGATCCTTGACGAACCGACAGCGGCCCTTGGCGGGGAGGAGACGCGGCTTCTTTTTGAGCAGATCGCACGCCTCAAAGCCGAGGGGGTCGGGATCCTCTACATCTCGCACCGGCTTGAAGAGATAAAGCAGATCGCCGACCGGATCGTCGTCTTGCGCGACGGCGAAAAGGTCCGCGAATTTGCCACCGCGGATATTTCGGTTCGCCGGATTGTCGAAGCAATGGTGGGCCGCAAGATGGAACAGATGTTCCCGCCCTTGTCAGTTCCTTGCGACGACGCGGTGTTGCAGATCGACAACCTCAGCGCGCCCTCGGGCGCGTTCACCGATGTCAGCTTTTCCGTCCGCGCGGGCGAAATCTTTGGCATAGCGGGTCTGGTCGGCTCGGGCCGAACCGAGCTGGTGCGTGCGATCTCCGGCGCGGATCCCATCCGTTCGGGTACAATCCGTCTGGACGGTGAAGAGTTGCGCATCGGATCCCCGGGCGACGCCATTCAAAACGGCATCATCCTTGTGCCCGAGGATCGCAAACTTCAAGGCCTGGTCCTGCCACATTCGATCGGCGACAACATCGCCTATTCGAACCTCGATAACGTGAGCGGATCCGGCTGGATTATCCGTCAGCACGTACTGGCCTTCGCCGCGCGGCAAATTTCGACATTCGGCGTCAAGGGAACGAGCCAACAGCGCGCGAATGAAATGTCAGGTGGCAATCAGCAGAAAATTGTCATCGCCAAATGGCTTGCCCGCAACCCGCGCGTTGTTCTGTTGGACGAACCGACGCGCGGGATCGATGTGGGCGCGCGATCGTCGATTTACGAGATCATCCACGGGCTCGCCGCCGAAGGCGTGGCCGTCGTCGTGGTGAGTTCCGACCTCGAAGAAGTCCTCGGTGTCTCGAACCGCATACTGGTCATGGCGGCGGGGCGGCAGACAGGGATCCTGGATCATTCGGATGCAAATGACGTGTCGGTCATGGAATTGGCGACGGCCTAGGCACGAGCACAAAAGGGAACGAACCGGATCGACGGGCGATGCGATACGGGCAGGGAATTTGGAGCGCACCAAGCGACCGGCAAGGGACGCATATTGGTTTCTACAGGACCACGAACAGCGACATGAGAAGGAACAGACATGGCAGACATTTCCCTGAACGCTCCGGCTTTGTTCAATCTGTCTGATCGTGTCGCCTTGGTCACCGGCGCCGGGAGCGGTATTGGCCAGCGGATCGCGCTTGGCCTCGCGCAATGCGGTGCTGATGTCGCCCTTCTGGACCGCCGCACGGATGACGGTTTGTCCGAAACTGCCGAGATGATTGCGCCAACCGGACGCAAGAGCCTGCAGATCCAGTCCGACGTCACCAGCAGCGAAGCCTTGGCCGAGGCGGTGGCACAAACGGAACGCGATCTCGGGCCATTGCGCCTCGCCTTGAATGCCGCAGGTATCGCCAATGCAAACGCTTGCGAAGAGATGGACGAAGACCAGTATCAGACCCTTATGGACATCAACATGAAAGGGGTTTGGCTCTCTTGTCAGGCCGAGGCGCGGGCGATGCTCGCCCATGGCCAGGGTGGATCGATCGTCAACATCGCATCCATGTCCGGCGTCATCGTTAATCGCGGGCTGAGCCAGGTTCACTACAACGCGTCAAAAGCTGGGGTGATCCACATGTCCAAGTCGATGGCGATGGAATGGGTGGATCGCGGGATCCGTGTGAATTCAATCTCGCCCGGCTACACCGCGACGCCGATGAACACGCGGCCTGAGATGGTGCACCAGACCAAGGAATTCGAAAGCCAAACCCCCATGCAGCGCATGGCCTCGGTTGATGAGATGGTCGGCCCTGCGGTTTTCCTGCTCTCGGATGCGGCGTCCTACTGCACAGGGGTCGATCTGCTGGTCGATGGCGGGTTCTGCTGCTGGTAACTGCAACACGACGAGAGGATAAAATGGCGACGCGGCCGAAAACAAACGACTCCCGCCTTCTGGATATCGACGCCAAGGCGCGCTGGATGCGACGTCGCGCGATGGAGATGGTCCATGCAAAGAAACTGGGACATATCGGCGGTGACCTCTCCGCGACCGACATTCTGGCGACACTCTATTTCGGCGTTTTGCGCTATGATCCCGAACGACCGGACTGGCCCGGACGCGACCGATTTGTGATGTCGAAAGGGCATGCGACCGGTGTGCTCTACACCGCGCTTTGTGCCGCTGGTTACTTTCCGGAAAACTGGCTCGACACCTATATGGGTCCCGGATCAAGACTGAATGGCCACCCCAATCGCGAATACCTGCCCGGGATCGAGGCCAACACGGGTCCCCTGGGTCACGGGTTTCCCATCGCGGTCGGAATCGCAATCGCGGGTCAGCTTTCGGGCGCGGACTACCGCACTTACGTCCTGACAGGGGATGGCGAACAGCAAGAGGGTTCCAACTGGGAAGCCGCCATGACTGCGGGGCATCGGCGCCTGTCCAATCTGACCCTGATCATCGACCGAAATCGCCTGCAGCAAGGTGCGCGCACCGAAGAGACCGTTGGCCTTGACCCGCTCGGCGACAAGTATCGCGCGTTCGGCTGGGATGTGACCGAAATCGACGGCCACGCCCATGCCAGTCTCCTTGACGTGCTTGGTGCCGAGTCCAATGGCCCGCCGCGTTGCGTCATCGCGAACACCATCAAGGGCCGGGGTGTGTCATTCATGGAAGACCGGGCCAAGTGGCACCACGGGGTACCGGATGACGACGAATTCGCGCGGGCGATGAAAGAACTCACCGCATGACCGACCAGCCGAAACAGGAAGGTCTCTTTGATTGCCGCAAAGCCTGGGCCATGACGCTTGAGGCGCTGGCCCGCGACGACGACCGCATCGTCGCGGTTGTGAACGACTCCGTCGGGTCGTCAAACCTTGGCGGGTTTCAGAAAGCCTTTGGGGATCGGCTCATAAACGTCGGGATTGCCGAACAGAATATGGTCGGTGTCGGCGCGGGCCTCGCCAATGGTGGGCGGATACCCTTCGTCTCTGCCGCATCCTGTTTCCTGAGCGGTCGCGCACTCGAGCAGATCAAAGCGGACGTGGCGTATTCGAATTACAACGTTAAGCTGGTAGGCCAGTCCTCGGGCGTGGCCTATGGTGAACTTGGCGCGACGCATCATTCGATCGAGGACTTCGCCTGGCTTCGCGCGCTGGAGCGGCTGACCGTCATTGCCCCGGCAGACCCCTGGGAAACCGAGATGGCTATTCGGTGGGCAGCGGGCCACACCGGCCCGGTTTTTCTGCGCCTGTCCCGCATGAAAGTCCCTGACTTGGGTCTGGATGTGGACGGCCAGCGACAGTTTAGTGTTGGCAAAGCACGGCTGCTGCGCAAGGGGTCCGACGTTACCATCCTCGCGACCGGAACAACCGTGCATCTGGCGCTTTGCGCTGCCGAAGACCTGTCGCACGCGGGGCAGTCGGCACAGGTCTATTCCGTCCATACATTGAACCCGCTTGATGAGGCCACGATCCTCGAAAACGCTGCCCAAACGGGCGCCATCGTCACCTGCGAAGAAGCGTTGGTGCGCGGCGGGCTTGGCGGTGCCGTTGCCGAGCTGACATCCGCAAACACCCCCATTCCAGTCGAACGCGTGGGCTTTCAGGGATTTCAGAAAACAGGCCCGGTCGATTGGCTCTTTGAGCAAAACGGGATCACCGCGCAAGGTATTGCCGAGGCCGCCCGAAAAGCCATTGCCCGTAAATCCTGACCAAGCGTCTCTGGACCCTAGTTTGAGACCAGAATGCAGTCTGGACCAAACACTGGATCGCAGACTGAAACCGCGCCGGCCCGATGCAGAGCCGGCGCAATCTCTGTTCGAAGATCAGTGCTTGAACACCGGGATCTCACCTGCCGTCAGGCGGGTTGAATAACTGTTCAACTCCTGACGCACGACCTTCATGAGGAAGTAGAGCGCAAGGATGTTGACCACGGCCATCGCAAAGATCGCTGCATCCGAGAAGTCGATGACAGGTCCAAGGCTGGCCGACGCCCCGATGACGACAAAGATGCAAAAGATGATCTTGAAGACAAGCTCGGTCGTTTTGCCTTCGCCGAACAGGTAGGTCCAAGCTTTCAGGCCGTAATAGCTCCACGAGATCATCGTCGAGAAGGCGAAGAGCACCACCGCAATCGCCAGAATGTACGGGAACCAGCTGATGGAGGAGGCAAACGCCGCCGACGTCAGCGCAACGCCCGAATTGCCATCCACCGTCGCAATGGCGGTTCCGCCCTCGTTCAGCATGTAGAGACCCGTCGCCTCATCGATCAGGAGCTGCTGCGAGATGATGATGACCAGCGCGGTCATGGTGCAGATCACAACTGTGTCAATCAAGGGCTCCAGAAGCGAGACAAAACCTTCAGTGATCGGCTCTTTGGTCTTCACGGCCGAGTGCGCAATGGCGGCTGAACCGACACCCGCTTCGTTCGAGAAGGCCGCCCGCTTAAAGCCCTGGATCAGCGCGCCGACCATACCGCCCGCAACGCCGAGACCGGTGAACGCGCCTGCAAAGATCTGACCAAAGGCCCAGCCGATCATGTCCGCGTTTGCAATCAGGATGATCAAGGCTGCACCGACATAAAGGATGCCCATGAACGGAACCACCTTTTCGGTCACGTTGGCGATGGATTTGATTCCGCCCACGATCACCGCAAAGACGATAGCCGCAAAAAGGATGCCCGTGATCCATCCCGGGTAGTCGCCCAGGATACCCGAGATCTGCGCATGCGCCTGGTTCGCCTGGAACATGTTCCCGCCACCCAATGCACCTAGGATACAGAAGATCGAGAACAGGATGGCGAGCACCTTGCCTCCGGGAAGGCCCAATTCCTTGAACCCTTTGGAGATGTAGTACATCGGACCGCCCGAAACCGTGCCGTCCTCGTATTCATTCCGGTACTTCACGCCCAGCGTACACTCGGTGAATTTGGACGCCATCCCAAGCAGACCCGCGAGGATCATCCAGAACGTGGCACCCGGTCCGCCGATGCCCACGGCCACCGCAACGCCAGCAATGTTACCCAGGCCAACCGTGCCCGAAAGCGCGGTTGCGAGCGCCTGAAAGTGGCTGACCTCCCCCGCATCCTTGGGATCGGAATAGTCGCCTTTCACCAGCCGGATTGCATGCCCGAAGAACCGGAACTGCACCGCGCCGAAATAGACCGTGAAGATCGACGCCGCGATCACCAGCCACATCACGATCCAGGGAAAGCTCGTGCCGGGGATCGGCGCGAAGATAAAGCTGACAAAAGGACCGGTGGCATTCGCGAACGCCTGGTTCACCTGTTCGTCGATACTTTGTGCGCTCGCGACCTGCGCCATGACGCTCGCTGCGATTGCCATCGAAAGAGTTGAGAGTTTCATGTATTTCTCCCTATCCAACAACCGTGACAGGCACGTCGGCGTGCATCACGAGGTTCTGGGTCGAGCTGCCGAACAGCCGTTTGGTGAAGCCATCGTTCGAGACGCGGCCCACGATGATCTGGCTCGCACCATTATCGACCGTGATCCGGTTCAGCGTCTCGGCCACATCGCCATGCTGAACAACACCGCGCGCACTAAAGCCGGCATCGGTCAGTACCTTGACGGCAGGGGCGACCACGCGGGACGTGGCAATCTCGATCTCTTCTTCGCGCCGCTTGTGGCGCATCTCATTCTCTTCCGCGGTTTGGAAGGTAAAGGGGGACCATTCGATGACGTAGGCGACGATCAACTCGCAGGCGTCAACTTGCGACGCCAGATCCCGAGCAAAGGCGAGCGCGCGCTCCCCGGTCTCTGTCCCGTCCAGTCCGATAGTTATCTTAACGGCCATTCGTGGGCTCCTTGTTGGGTTTTTCATTGGAGCCCGGCGCCAAGGCGTCCGAGCCATGCCGCAGTATTTTCGGCGTTAACCAAGATTGCAGCACAGAACAAAGATAAGTGATAATCACTAGTGGATGGGCATTTTTATAGTATATAACCCGGATATCTTCCTGGTTACGGGCGAAAAAATAGGCAATATCCCCAATGAAAAGAGAACTGGACGGCATTGATGTTAAGATCTTGAGCGAATTGGAATCAGACGGACGGCTCTCGATCGTGGATCTCGCGCAGCGCGTGAATCTCACAAACACACCCTGTTCCGAGCGGGTCAAACGGCTGGAACGCAGCGGTTTCATTCAGGGCTATCGGGCGATCACCGACAAGCACAAGCTTGGGTTTGGGCATCTGACCATCGTTCAGGTCGCTCTTGCCGCCTCGGCCACCGAGAACGTTCTGGCCAAGTTCAACGAGGCCGTGCGGCGGATCGACGAAGTCGAACTCTGCCTGATGATCGCCGGTTCGTTCGACTATCTCTTGCTTGTGCGCACCAGCGACATGGCCGAGTTCCGGGTCGTTCTGGACGAAAAGGTCAACAAACTGCCCGGCATCCTGAACACCAATTCCTTTGCCGTAATGGAGGCCGTCAAGGATGCGCATTTCGGGATGGTGTCAAAAACCTAGCCGGGCGCGCATCCCAACCCGCGGTCAGAAATCGAGGTTTTCGACGCTGAGCGCGTTTTTCTGAATGAACTCGCGGCGCGGTTCGACCACATCCCCCATCAGCTTGGTGAAAAGATCGTCGGCCTCGGTCATGTCGTCGACCTTCACTTGCAACAGCGTTCGCGCATCGGGATCAAGCGTCGTCTCCCACAGCTGATCGGGGTTCATCTCGCCCAGCCCCTTGTAACGCTGGAGGGACAGACCCTTTTCGCCTTCACCCAGGATCGCCTGAAGCAGACCAAGCGGTCCGTAGATCACCTGCGACCGCTCGCGACGGGTCAGGGCCGCAGCCGAGCCGTAGACTTCCTGCAAGCCTTCGGTAAAGCTGCCGGTTTTGCGCGCCTCGCCGGATCGCAGCATCGGCCCGTCAAGCGTGCGAACCTCCTCGACCCCGCGCAGGATCCGAGCCAAACGGATGCCTTTGTCCTGAGTGATCCGTCCGCGCCATCCCCGTTCATATTCCAACGCAATCTGATCCAGACGCGCGGCCACGCGGTCGGCCACGCCCTGCAGATCGGCGTCAACCGCTCCGGGCACGAATGCACCGGCAATGGCCGCCTGTTCAAGGATGTGACGCGGGTAATGCGTTGGGAACGCATCAAGTACGCGCTTCAACTGCCGCGCGTCGTCGACCACCCGCGCCAGATCGGCACCGACAATCTCCTCGCCGGAACCCAGACGCAGCACGGCATTTTCGACGCCTTGCTGGATCAGGTAATCGTCCAGCGCCGCCTGATCCTTGAGGTAAACTTCTGACTTGCCCCGGCTGACCTTGTAGAGCGGGGGCTGCGCAATATAGAGATACCCGCCTTCGATCAGTTCCGGCATCTGCCGGTAGAAGAAGGTCAGCAAAAGCGTCCGGATATGCGCGCCGTCCACGTCCGCGTCGGTCATGATGACGATCTTATGGTAGCGCAGTTTCGAGATGTCGAATTCGTCGCGCCCGATCCCGGTGCCAAGTGCCATGACAAGGTTCCCGATCTCCTGGCTCGACAGCATGCGATCAAACCGCGCACGTTCCACGTTCAGGATTTTGCCGCGCAGAGGCAAAACGGCCTGAGTCAGCCGGTCACGACCGGTCTGCGCCGACCCACCGGCGCTGTCCCCCTCGACAAGGAAAAGCTCGGTCTTTGACGGATCCTTCTCGGAACAGTCCTTGAGCTTGCCGGCCAGATAATTCACATCCATCGCGGTCTTGCGGCGGGTCAGTTCGCGGGCCTTGCGGGCGGCCTCGCGGGCCAGTGCGGCTTCGATGATCTTGCCGACGATCACCTTTGCGGCGTTGGGGTTCTCCTCGAACCATTCCGACAGCTTTTCATTCACCAGGCTCTCGACCACCGGGCGCACTTCCGAGCTGACAAGCTTGTCCTTGGTCTGTGAGCTGAACTTTGGATCGGGTACTTTCACCGACAGCACGCAGGTCAGCCCTTCGCGCGCATCATCGCCGGTAAAGCTGACCTTCTCGCGCTTGGCGATGCCGCTTGACTGGGCATAGTTGTTGATGGTGCGCGTCAGCGCGCCGCGAAACCCGGCGACATGGGTCCCGCCATCGCGCTGCGGAATGTTGTTGGTAAAAGGCAGCACCGTCTCGTGATAGCTGTCATTCCACCACATCGCGACCTCGACGCCGATCTCGTCCCGTTCGCCGGTGATAAAGATCGGCTCGGGCATGACCGAGGTTTTGGAACGGTCGAGATAGCGAACAAATTCCTTGACGCCGCCGTCATAAAACAGCTCCGTTTCCAGCCGCTCGGCCGGGCGTTCATCAATGAGGATGATGCGTACACCGGAGTTCAGAAAGGCCAGCTCCCGCAGTCTCTTTTCCAGAACGTCAAACACGTAGTCGAGATTGCTGAACGTGTTGGTCGAGGCCAGAAACCGCACCTCGGTGCCGGATTTTCCGTCCGCATCCCCAATAACACTCAGATGCTCCGAGGTTTCACCATGTTCGAACCGGGCGTAGTGTTCCTTGCCATTGCGCCAGATCCGCAGCTCGAGCCAGTCGCTCAGCGCGTTGACGACCGACACACCCACGCCGTGCAACCCCCCAGACACCTTGTACGAGTTGCTGTCGAACTTCCCCCCGGCATGAAGCTGGGTCATGATCACCTCAGCCGCCGAGACACCTTCTTCAGGGTGAATATCCACCGGAATCCCACGGCCATTGTCGCTGACCGATACACTGTTATCGGCATGGATTTTGACGGTCACATGGTCGGCATGACCGGCCAATGCCTCGTCAATTCCGTTGTCAACAACCTCATAGACCATGTGGTGTAGACCGGACCCATCATCGGTGTCACCGATATACATGCCGGGCCGCTTTCGAACAGCCTCTAAGCCCTTGAGAACCTTGATGGAATCCGCACCATATTCCTGAGGCGTCTGGGTGTCGTCGGACATCCTGGAAATCCTTTGTATTTTTAAGATTTTATACGAGACCTTGGGGGGATTGTCACGGCTTTGCCCAAGATTTTGCGTCATGTGAAGGGCAATGCCAGTCCCACGGCAATCAACAGAACACCGGCCGATACGTTCATCCGCCAGACCGCGCGCGGCGAGGCGAGAACTAGGCGCATCCGGTCGATGAACCCGGCGAGGACAAGGTTGCCAAAAAGCGGCACGATGACGGACAGCGCGACAATGACGACGATGTCAGTTCCGGTGACCATGCTCAGATCAAAGAAGCCGGGCAAAACGCCCATGTAGAACAGGATTGCCTTGGGATTGCCCAGGATCACAGCGACCCCCGCGGCAAACCCGGCCCAGGCTCCGGGGCGCGTCAGGCGGCTGTTGGTCGTGATTTCGGCTTTGGCATTGCGGAGAACGGCAATCCCCATGACCAGGAACACGGCGCAGGCGACAAAGCGAAGGACCGTCAGGAAACCATCGAATTCCGACACAACCCAGCTGACCCCAAGGATGGCCAGAAACGGCCACACCACATCGCCCACGGCCACGCCCAAGGCCAGCGGCCAGGCCGCCGCAAACCCACCCGACACCGAACGCGCGACCAGGGCAAGCCACACCGGACCCGGGGTCAGGAACAGGATCAGCAGCGCTCCGGAATAAAGCACCAGGTCCCATGGCTCCGCCGTCATCCGCGCGCCACCTCCGATACGCCTTGGGTCTCCGTCACGTGGTATCGCTCGGCCCGGTCGCCCAGATCTTCAAAAAGCTCGGGGCCTGTCCCGGTCATCCACGCCTGCGCACCAAGCGCGCAGATCTCATCGTAAAGCGCGGCCCGGCGCCCGGCATCCAGATGGGCAGCCACCTCATCTAGCAAAAGGATCGGAGGTGCGCCGATCCGAACCATCAGCGCCCGCGCATTGGCGAGGATGAGCGACACCAACAGGGCCTTTTGCTCACCGGTCGAGCAATCCCTGGCGGGTGTCCCCTTGGCCGCGTAGACACCATAAAGATCCGCACGATGCGGCCCGACCAGTGCACGGCCCGCGGCCATGTCACGAAACCGGCTTTCGGCAAGCGCCTCGGCCAGATCCGCCTCGCTCTCGGGCATCTCCCCATCGGTTTGGACAAGTTCCAGTTCGGCGACGGGAAAGGATGTCTCCGCCGCCCGTTGCGCCTCGGTCACCTCGCTCAGGGCCCGTTGACGGCCCTGATGCATCCGGTGCCCCGCGCGTGCCATCTGCGCCTCAAGCGCGCCATACCACGCAGGATCACGCACCTCGTCCTTCAAC
>JBCCVT010000023.1:0-19140 GCA_039195015.1 Pseudomonadota bacterium | reverse complement strand
CATCCTGTGGCACCTCACTCTCGGCAATGCGGATGTGATCCATTTCTTTGGTCGGCCTAAGCGCAGTTTGTTGAGCCTCAATGCTGATGACAGGATGAACAGAAAATGTGGTCTTGCCGGTAAAGCCGGCGGGGTGGCATAACCCGGGTTTCTCGCAAATCTTCTGGCGCATTGGTGCCCAAGGAGAGACTCGAACTCTCACGCCCGTGAAGGCGGGGGATTTTGAATCCCCTGCGTCTACCATTCCGCCACTTGGGCACCGTGGCGCATCGTTTAGCGCCCGGATGCGGCGAGGTCCAGACCGAATTGCTGCACCCACTTGACCCCGCGCTCGCCAGATGGTTTGCCGATCCCGGGATAAGGAACGGGTGCCGATGATCAGACGTTTGTATGACGCGACGATGCGCCTCGCGGATCACCCGCAAGCCTTGTGGTGGCTGGCGGGCGTGTCTTTCATTGAAAGTTCGGTCTTTCCAATCCCTCCCGACGTTCTGATGATCCCGATGATCCTGGCGCGCCCCGACCGAGCCTGGCTGATCGCGACCATTGCGCTGGTCTCCTCCGTGATCGGCGGCCTTCTGGGCTATGCGATTGGCGCTTTTGCCTATGACAGCATCGGTGCTCCTATCCTCGAGGCGATGGGCAAAGGCGATGCGATGGCCGAATTCAACACGCGCTTTAACGATTTCGGTTTCTGGGCGGTTCTGACGGCCGGTGTGACACCCTTTCCGTACAAGGTGATCACCATCATGTCGGGCTGGACCGGCATGCCGCTTTTCACCTTTATCGCGACATCTATTCTGGCGCGCGGGCTGCGGTTCTTTATTGTCGCGGGCCTGCTTTGGAAATACGGCGCGCCGATCCGGGATTTCATCGAAAAACGGCTCGGCCTGATGTTCACACTGTTCATAGCCTTGCTCGCCGGAGGCTTTGCCGTCCTGCGCCTGCTATGACACGCCAGGTTTGGGTTCTTGTGGCCACCGGCCTGTCAGCGGCATTGCTGATCGGAGCCTTTGCGTTCCAGCATCTTGGTGGCCTCGCGCCCTGCCAGATGTGCATCTGGCAGAGATATCCGCACGCGGTCGCGATCGCGATTGGCCTCGCCGCCCTCCTTCTGCCGGGTCGCGCGCTGCTCAGTCTCGGCGCATTGGCCGCGGCCACGACAGCGGGGATCGGGATCTATCACACCGGGGTGGAACGGCAGTGGTGGCAGGGTCCCAGCAGCTGCTCGACCTCCGACATCTCGGGCCTCAGCGCCGAAGATCTTATGGAGCAGATCATGGCAGCGCCGCTTGTACGATGCGATGAGGTCGCCTGGTCGATGCTCGGCCTGTCGATGGCGAGCTGGAACGCGATACTCTCAGCTCTTTGTGTCCTGTTCTGGCTGATCGCGGCGAGGCAAAGCCGTTCTCCGAAGGCCGCGTGAGCCAACCAGCGCCAGCACCTTGGGAGGGCGACGCGGTACTCCAGAGGCAGTAATGATGACCCGATGCCCCATCAAGACGATTTCCGCGTCGACAAGAGCAGGTTCGTCTCGCTGGTCATCACGCCGTCCAGCTTTCGAATGCGGCCCAGAGCGGCATCGAGGGCTTCAAGCGTTTCGGTGCCCAACTCGACAATCAGATCCCACCGCCCATTCGTGGCGTGGATGGCGCGTATGTCGCCCAACCCTTGTAACTGGCGCACAATCCTGTCGGTCCCGCGCCCTTCGATCCCGATCATCATCAGGCCGCGCACCGGGTCCCGCACCGCATCCTGTCTGAGCACGACCGAAAACCCGAGGATATCGCCACTCCGCTGGAGGCGCTCGATCCGCGACCGCACCGTCGTGCGCGACAACCCCAGTCGATGGGCCAGATCCGAGAACGACGCCCGGGCATCCTGACGCAGCGCCGCGATGAGCCGTTCATCCGTTTTGTCCATTTTCCTTTCCACTTTGGTCAATACCTCTCCAGATTGACCAATTCATACCCTTCTATCCGCCCGGAATCGATGTCTATGTGCGAACGATCTCAGCGGAGCACCCCCATGACCCCCACCAACTGCATTCTCATTGGCGCGCCGGTCGACAGCGGCAAACGACGAACCGGCTGCCTGATGGGACCCGACGCCTATCGCACCGCCGGTTTGGCCAAGGCTCTCAGCGCACTTGGCCATACCGCCAGCGATCGCGGCAACCTGACACCGGCGGACCATGCGCCGGATGCTCAAGATGCCCATATTCATGCATTGAACCAGACCATCGGCTGGACGCAGACACTGCTCGCCGCTGGGCGCAATGCAATGGCTCAAGGACTGCCCATCTTTCTCGGCGGAGACCATAGCCTGTCGCTTGGCAGCGTTGCAGGAGTGGCCGCTCATGCCGCCTCGGTCGGTCGCCCTCAATTCGTGCTGTGGCTCGACGCGCATAGCGATTATCACACACCACAAACCTCCGCGTCCGGCAACCTGCATGGCACGCCGCTGGGCTATGTCACCGGGCGCGTCGGGTTTGAAGGGTTCCCTGATCTGCCCGCGCGCATTCCACAAGACCAGATCTGCATTCTCGGGCTGCGGTCCGTCGATGGGCCGGAGCGCGAGGCGCTGGAGCAAACCGCCATCCATCGTCACGACATGCGCGAGATCGACGAAAGTGGGATCGCCCGCCCTCTGGCAGAATTCTTCGACCGCGTAGCGGCAGCCAACGGGATGCTGCACGTCTCGCTCGATGTCGACTTTCTGGATCCGATGGTCGCCCCGGCGGTGGGCACAACGGTCCCCGGCGGCGCCACCCTGCGCGAGGCGCATCTGGTGATGGAGATGTTGCACGACAGCGGCCTCCTCACCTCGATGGACCTTGTCGAACTGAACCCGTTTCTCGACGAACGCGGCCGAACCGCGCAGTTGATGGTCGATCTGGCGGCCTCAGCTCTTGGCCGGCGCGTTTTTGACCGCCCCACCCGTGCCTTCTGATCAGGAGATCCCGATGACCGAACCTTCTGACAAGGCACTTGTCCCGTTTGTTTCCGTCGACCACATAATGCAGCTGGTGCACCATGTTGGCCTCGACGAGATGCTGCGGGGGATCGCCGACTATATCGAAGCCGACTTTCGCCGATGGACTTCTTTCGACAAGACCCCCCGCGTGGCCAGCCATTCGACCGAAGGTGTGATTGAACTGATGCCCACCTCGGATGGTGAGGTCTATGGGTTCAAATACGTGAACGGCCACCCCAAGAACACGCGCGAAGGGCTGCAAACCGTGACCGCCTTTGGCCTGCTGGCCGATGTCGCCACGGGATACCCCGTACTGCTCAGCGAGATGACCATGCTGACCGCGCTCCGAACCGCGGCGACCTCGGCCATGGTCGCGCGCCACCTCGCACCCAAAGGCGCGCAAACCATGGCAATGATCGGCAATGGCGCACAGGCCGAATTCCAGAGCCTTGCGATGCGCGCGATCTGCGGCATCGACACCGTCCGGCTCTACGACATCGATCCGGAGGCAACGCGCAAATGCGCCGGCAATCTCTCAGCATCGGGTTTGACTGTGGTCTCCTGTGCAACGCCCGAAGACGCGATCGAAGGCGCTCAGATCCTGACCACCTGCACAGCAGACAAACAGTATGCAACGATCCTGACCGACAACATGGTCGGCAGCGGCGTGCATATCAACGCGATCGGCGGCGACTGCCCTGGCAAAACCGAATTGGCCCCGGCAATCCTGCACCGGTCTGACATCTTCGTGGAATACCCGCCGCAAACCCGCATCGAAGGCGAAATCCAGCAACTGGAGCCGGACCACCCGGTGACCGAGCTATGGCAGGTGATCACAGGTCTTGCGCATGGGCGCATCTCGGATCGGCAGATCACGCTTTTTGACAGCGTGGGCTTCGCGATCGAGGATTTCAGCGCGCTGCGCTACGTGCGCGATCAGCTCAGCGACACGGGCCTTTACCACGCGCTCGACCTGTTGGCCGATCCGGACGATCCCCGCGACCTCTTCGGGATGCTGCAACGAGCCAAACCGAACTGACCTCCGATCCCGACGATCTCGGCTCCATCAACCATGTGAAAGACTTGCGCCGCAGGCGCGCCTTTGGATCAGACCCGGCTCACGCCTCGAGCTCGGCATCCCAATAAAGGAAATCCATCCAGCTTTCATGCAAATGGTTCGGAGGAAATTTTCGGCCCAAGTTCCGCAGCTCCTCCGCCGCCGGTTGTCGCGGCGGTTTGCGCAGCGACATGCCTGCCCGTTTCAGCGTTTTCGACCCTTTGCGCAGGTTGCAGGGGCTGCAGGCGGCAACCACGTTTTCCCAGCTGGTCACGCCGCCGGACGCACGCGGAACCACGTGATCAAAGGTCAGATCCCCCTTGGCCCCGCAATACTGGCAGCGAAATTCGTCCCGCAAAAACAAATTAAAGCGCGTGAAGGCCACGCGCTTTCTGGGTTTCACATAGTCCTTCAAGACCACCACCGAAGGTATTCGGATCTCGGTACTCGGGCTCCGGACCACCTCGTCATACTCGGCGATGATGTCGACCCGGTCCAGCCAGGCCGCCTTGATCGCATCTTGCCATGGCCAAAGCGACAGCGGATAGTACGAGAGCGGCCGATAATCCGCGTTCAGCACCAGGGCCGGGTGATGCCTCAGCGCTGCCGGTTCTCGTACAAACTCCGTCCTGAATTCGCCATCCATTATCGACTCCGTCCTCGCCCTGCCTGCCTTGTTATCCGGCGCCAAGACGGGGAACCCGCCCCAGCTTGCCTTTGACTATATATCGTGGTCGCCGCATGGCAAGACCACCATTTCTACAACTTGTCGCAGGTTGGATACGTCGATTCCGTGACAGGTCCATGACAGTTATCCACAGCTCAAAAGGACCGTAACGTTGCTGTATCTTGCGCCCTCACGGACCCCAGCCCCTTCATCTGCGTCGCCGTCCCGGATAGAACCCGGGCATGGCCCGGCTGATCCTCTTCAACAAACCTTTCGACGTGCTGTCGCAGTTCACCGACCGCGGAACCCAAGGCAGTACGCGCCCGACGCTGTCGGATTTCATCGATTGCCCGGGCGTCTACCCGGCCGGACGGCTTGATCGGGACAGCGAAGGGTTGTTGCTCCTGACCGATGACGGGCGGCTCCAGGCCCGGATTACACAACCGCGCTCCAAAAACCCAAAGACCTACTGGGTGCAGGTCGAGGGCATCCCCGATGACGAAGCGCTTGCACGGCTGCGCGCGGGCGTGACGCTCAAGGACGGCCCGACCCGCCCTGCCGAGGCCACGCGGATCGACGAACCGGTCGGTCTATGGCCCCGCACCCGACCGATCCGGTTGCGCAAATCGATACCCGATTGCTGGATCTCGCTAACCCTCACCGAAGGCCGCAACCGACAGGTCCGCCGGATGACCGCATCTGTGGGTCACCCGACCTTGCGACTTATCCGCGCCCGGGTCGGCGATTGGAGCCTTGACGGCCTCGCGCCCGGCGATTGGCGCGAAGTCAGATTTCCGCGCGCGGACCCGCCTCGAACCGCAAAATCGCGCGGGAGATCACGTTGATCTGGGACATTGCCTCGCGAAACCGCGCCATGTGGCCGGATACGAAATGCGCCTCTAGGCTCGCGAGATCGGCCCATTCCTCGTAGACGCGGAACCGGTGTTCCTGGCCCACGACCTGGCTGAATTCATAGATATGGCATCCATCTTCCTTGAGCGTTTCTGCCACCGTCGCCGCCACAGCAACCCTTGCGGCGTCGATGTCGGCTTCGGTGATCTCGATGATACCCGTGACAATGATCATGACGCCTCGCCTCTGCTCAGATCGAACCGCTTGGACACGCGGTCCACAGGCGCGCCGTTCCGCTGCGCAACTCCTGCATGCACCGCGTGGTCGCTAAATCCCATCTTGGAATAGTAACCAAGTCCCGGCTGATTGTCGGCCAGTATCGTCGCGTTGATCTGACCAAAGCCCAAGCCCCGCGCAGCCGCTTGCGTCGCCTGAAAGAGCGCCCGCCCAACACCCGGGCGCGCCGGATTTCGCGCCGCAAAAGTGGCGATGTCGGCACATTTGGGCGGCAGGTCCGGATTGCGCCCGATCCACTGGAAGCCCAGCACGCGACCGGTTTCGTCTTCGGCCACATGGCAGGCGATCAGATCCGACCCAAGAAACGAGCCAACGAAACGCGCATCATCGAACGGCTCTTCGAACGCAGTCGTACCGCCGATCCCGATGATCTCGTTCAGGATCGCGCGGGCCGCCGGAACATCCTCGGCCGTCATGGCACGCACATGCACGGTCAGAGGCTCAACTTGTCGCGCATAAATGCCAGTGCAACGCTCAGGCCATCCGGAGCGATCCCGTGGCCCGTGCCCTTCATCACATGAGCATACACATCCTGAAACCCGGCCTCCTGCAATGCCTCGGCCGCCTGCGGCAGCGATTGCGGTGGCACAACCTCGTCTTCATCCCCATGAACCAGTAGCACGGGCATGCGGCTTACCACCTCATCGGCCAATACTTCGGGCCGCAAAAGCCGACCCGAAAACGCCACGATGCCCAAGACCGGATCTTCGCGACGCGGCGCAACATGCAGGCTCATCATCGTGCCCTGGGAAAACCCAAACAGCACAACTTGCTCAGGCAGCACGTCCTCATCGACCATCAGCGCGTCGAGAAAGGCGTTCAGATCTTCGGCTGCCCGATCCATGCCCAGGGCTGCCTCTTCCTCGGAGGATCCGTCGATCCAGGGGATCGGAAACCACTGGAACCCGAACGGTGCGCCGGGCACTTCTTCGGGCGCATCGGGCGCCACGAACAACGTGTCAGGCAGATGCTCTGCCAACGGGTCCGCAAGCCCAAGCAGATCCGCGCCATTCGCGCCATAGCCGTGCACGAACACGACGATGGACCGCGTGTCACCCGACGCCGGCTCCTTGCGCCCGGCATTCAAAACCCGTGTCATCTGATCCCTTCCCTGTCCTTCGCCACCCGGTAATAGGCCCAGAGCATGCGCGCGGCAACCGACCGCCACGGGCTCCAGTCTTCGGCCATCGCGCGCAGATCGCGTTCGCGCGGGCGGTCGTCAAGCTCGAAAAGGATCCGCGCGGCTTCCTGCAAGGCGAGGTCCCCGGGCGCGAATACATCCGCGCGCCCCAGCGAGAACATCGCATAGATCTCAGCCGTCCAGATCCCGATGCCCGGCACCTCTGTCAGAGTCGCAATCACCTGATCCGTCGGTGCATCGCGCAACGCCGGATAGTCGATCCGCGCCTCGGCCAGCGCCCGGGCATAGCGCATCTTTTGACGACTGAGGCCGACCGCGCGCAGATCATCATCGCGCGCCCACATGATCTTGCGCGGACCGGTCAGCCGCGCCGCCTTCATCCGCGTCCAGATTGCATTGGCCGAGGCGACGCTGACTTGCTGGCTGACAATCGCGCTCAGGAGCTGCGCAAACCCGTCCGGCCGCAACCGCAAGGGCAAGGGACCGGTCTGGGCGAGCGCTTTGGCGATGCGCGGGTCGCGCCCCGCAAGCCACTCGGCCCCTTCGGCCACGCACGCATCGGTTTCGATGATCCGGCCGAGCGTCACAGCATCTCCAGCCATTTCATCGCCGCATCGCTGGTGCCGACCCTCGCCACTTCCAAAAGCGGCGGTCGTGCGATCAGGATCACGCGCAGCCCCAGGATCCGTGCCGCGTCGAGCTTGGTCCGGCTAACCTCACCGCCAGTATTGCGCGCGACCAGCACATCGATCGAGAGCCGACGAAAGGTTTCCAATTCATCCTCGACCGAAAATGGTCCGCTATCGCAAATCTGATGCGCGCCCTCAAAGCCTTGAGGTAACTGCCCGGGCCGGATCTGACGTACGCAGAGACAATCGGGAGCGAGTCTCGCAAACCCTCCAAGCGCCGCGCGGCCCGTTGTGGTGAACACCCGCTCGCCCGGGCGGATCAGTGCGGCAGCGGCAGCCTCGTCCGCAACTTCGGTCCAAACCTCCCCCGGCCCCGGCACCCAGGGCGCGCGCAAAACCTGAAGATAGGCGATGCCAGACTGCGCACAAAGCGCGGCCGTACGCGCGCTCATCCGGTGCGCAAAGGGATGCGTGGCGTCGACCACCGCATCGATGTTCGCACTTTCGAGATAGTCTTGAAATCCTTGCGCGCCGCCAAAGCCCCCAGTCCGCCCCGACACGGGCAACGGCCCGTGGGTGCGGTCGGGGACATGCTCGGACGCAGTGACGCGGAACCGCGCATCGCCTTGCAACCGCTCGGCAATGTCGCGTCCCTCGCCCGCACCCGCGAGCAACAGGATATGCCGGTTTGCGGTCATGTCTCGTGCCATGCAGCGACCATAGGTTCCTGATCGCGATCCGCAACCAGCTTGTACCTGCCACGACGCTTCGCTAACGGTGGGCGCATGACACTGCTCGACACTGCTCAGGATCAATCCCGCGCTCGGCGTAACGTGGCCGTACTGGTGCTCGCGCAGGCATTTCTGGGCGCGCAGATGCCGATGATCTTTACGATCGGCGGGCTTGCGGGGCAGTCGCTGGCCGCCAATGCCTGTCTTGCCACCTTGCCGATTTCCCTGATCGTTCTGGGCTCGATGCTGTCGGCGACGCCAATTTCGGCGCTGATGCAGCGGTTTGGGCGACGCGCGGGTTTCTTCGTCGGTGCGGCGGGCGGAGCTGCAGGTGGTGCGGTCGGTGCGCTTGGCCTTTATCACCAGTCATTCGAACTCTTCCTTGCGGGATCGTTCCTCACCGGGATCTACATGAGCGCGCAAGGGTTTTACCGGTTTGCAGCGACCGACACGGCCTCGGACGACTTCCAGCCGAAGGCGATCTCCTATGTGATGGCGGGGGGGCTCGTCTCGGCGGTGATCGGGCCGCAACTGGTGAAGGCGACGGCGGATGCCTATGTCATCCCATTCCTGGGCACCTATTTCGCGGTGATCGTGGTCAATGTCATTGGTGCGCTGCTCTTTCTTTTCCTCGACATTCCCACACCCGAAAAACCCAGCGAAGATGCACCACGGGGCCGCACTCGCTTGCAGTTGATCACAACTCCCCGCATAGCGGTCGCGGTGATCTGCGCCATGGTGTCCTATGCGCTCATGAACCTTGTGATGACCTCGACGCCTCTTGCGGTCGTGGGCTGCGGGTTCGAAAACTCCGATGCTGCCGATGTGGTGACAGCCCATGTGCTCGCCATGTTTGCCCCGTCATTCTTTACCGGACACTTGATCGCCCGGTTTGGCGTGGAGCGCATCGTCGCCGCCGGACTGGTGATCCTTGCAGCGGCGGGCGCCGTGGCATTACAGGGCGTGCAGCTTGAGAACTTTTTTGGCGCGCTGATCCTGCTGGGTGTCGGCTGGAACTTTGGGTTCATCGGTGCAACCACGATGCTGGCCAGCGCCCATGCGCCCGAGGAACGTGGCCGGATGCAGGGTCTGAATGACCTTCTGGTCTTTGGCGGCGTGACCCTGGCCTCGTTGGCCTCGGGCGGGTTGATGAACTGCTCGGGCGGATCGCCGGTTGAAGGCTGGTCGGCGGTGAACATGGCCATGGGGCCGTTCCTTGTACTGGCGGGTGGCGCGCTCTTGTGGTTGATGTTCAAGCCGCAGGATCCAAGCGCAAGCTAGAAGCGCCCGGTCACCCTTTGCCAGATCAACGAGGTGCGCGCCCGCGCCGGGCTGGTGCCGAGAGCGCCGTGTGCAACCCGACCCGGTTCCTTCACGGCTTGACTGAGAAGGGCCTCGGTCTGCCAGCCCGCCAACAAAGCGCATCGCGCGAATTTTGACACGGCCGGCCGGTTTCGACGCGCCCGGGTGAGCCGATCCAGCCCCGCTTGCGCCAGGTTCCGCACACCCTGCGGCGTACCGTCAAGCAGCGGAATCCGCCCTCGCGCCTCCAGTTCAGGCACGGCACGCAACCATGCCGCGACCCCGACCGCATAGCCGTAGTCGCGAACGACAGTTTCATCCGCCGGACCCAGTGCCCGCGCCGCAAGCCAGATCAGCCCTGCCGCGCTGGCGTTTAGGTATGCGTCGAAATGCGCCTGATCTTCAAACGGCTCTTTGTATATATCCCAACGCCTTACAGCGACCAACTCATCCAGCACAGGTGCCAGCTCTGCCGGGATGGCACGGGCCAGAGGGGTCACGACCTCATGTGGTCGCACCGCACCACCTGCTGCAATCTCCGCCACCGCATCCCGCCACCATTGCAGGCGCATCTCGGCGATCATCGTCTCCTGCGTCACCCAAGGCGCGCGCGAGACCTCGACATTCATTGCATAAAGCGGAAAGAGCACGGCGCGGACGGAGACCGGCGCAGCCATCGTCGCGGCAAAGCGGTCGGGATCGGCCCGTTCAACAAGCTGTGCGCAGGCGATGACATCCGGCGACAGGGTCATGCGGGGCGGGTCACCAGAAGTGCATAGGCAATGTCGTCGCCGCCCTCTTCCCAAAGCGCGATCTCGCGGTCAGCTTCATCAAGAACACGGGCAAGAGCATCATCGACCGCGCTCTTCCGCAAAGCCGCCACCCGATGCCGCATCGGATCATAGTAAGCCGCCCAGGCAGCGCCCGTGATCAGGCGGTGATTCATGACCTCGAACCCGGCAGCCTCGACCTGCGCGACAAGCCCGGGCAGGTCCGTCAGCGCGGAGTATTCCTCCCAAAACGCTGCGGCCGACGCAGAGAGCGGCCAGGTCACGGCAACGGGTTCAGAAAAAGCGACGTAGCCGCCCGGCGCGAGCGCCTTCGCCCAGGCCCGCAGTCCGGCCTGGACCCCAAGGAAATAGAGCGCGCCGGCGCTCCAAATCAGATCAAACGGCCCGGTGAGCCGACTCATATCGCCAACATCCGCCGTCACGCGATCGCCAAAGCGTGCAACCCGCGACCGGGCGGCATCGATAAATGGTGGGTGCGTCTCGATCCCGACCAGACGCGCTTGGGGCAAGGCCGCAGCAAGCGTTTCCAGATCCGCGCCAGGACCGCAACCCGCATCACAGACAGAAACCGATCCCGACACGCCCGCGACGGACAGCGCCCAATGCACGTCCTCGGGCAAGCCTGGACCCTCGCGCGGCAGGTCGCTGTGGAGCGTAAAAAACGCGTCCGGATCCCAACTCATGCCGCCGCCCCGTCCCGGATCAGTTTCCATCGTATGGCATCAAGCAGTGCCTCAAAAGAAGCGTCAACGATATTGGCCGAAACGCCAACGGTCGACCAGTGCCGTCCCTGCCCGTCCTCACTGTCGATAATGACGCGGGTCACGGCTTCGGTCCCGCCCTGGGTTATGCGCACCTTGAAATCAACCAGTCGCATGTCAGCAAGCTGTGCCGAATACCTTCCCAGATCCTTCGACAGGGCCTTTGACAGCGCGTTGACCGGCCCCCGGTCACTGCCCGTTTCATCGAAGCTTTCCGACACCGACAGCTTCTTTTCGCCGTCTACCATCACAACGACGACCGCCTCGGACAGAGACACCATCTTGTTGTGCTTGTTCTTGCGCCGCTCGACGGTCACTTTGTAGCGCTTGACCTCAAAAAGCCCCGGCATTCGGTTCAGTTCCGCACGCGCGAGGAGCTCAAAGCTCGCCTGCGCGGTGTCGTAGGAATAGCCCGCATCCTCGCGCCGCTTGATCCGGTCCAGGATACGGCCAAGTGCCGGATCCCCCGGCGGAACCTCAAGCCCTGCCTCGGCCAGACGTTTGCGCAAGTTGGACTGGCCCGCCTGGTTCGACATCGGGATGATCCGGGCATTGCCCACGGTTTCGGGCGGCACGTGTTCGTAGGTGGTCGGATCCTTCAGGATCGCGCTTGCATGCAAGCCCGCCTTATGCGCAAACGCGCTCGCCCCTACATAAGGCGCCTGTTTCAGCGGCACGCGGTTGAGGATGTCATCAAGCATCCGACTGACCCGCGTAAGCCCGGCCAATGCCGCGACCGAAACACCGGTTTCGAACTGGCTCGCGTAAGGTTCCTTCATCAAAAGCGTCGGGATCAGCGAGGTTAGATTGGCGTTGCCGCAGCGCTCTCCCAAGCCATTCAGCGTGCCCTGCACCTGTCGCGCCCCCGCATCGATCGCAGCAAGCGATGCGGCCACCGCGTTTTCCGTGTCGTTATGCGTGTGAATGCCCAAATGCGACCCGGGGATGCCTGAGGTGATCACCTCGGATACGATGCGCTGCACCTCGCCCGGCAAAGCGCCGCCATTGGTGTCGCACAGCACGACCCACCGCGCGCCCGCCTCCATTGCCGCCTTGAGACAGGACAGAGCGTATTCGGGGTTCGACTTGTAACCGTCGAAGAAGTGCTCAGCGTCGAGCAGGGCCTCCCGGCCCTCCGCCACGATATGTGCGACCGAGGCGCGGATGTTCTCGACATTTTCCTCAAGCGTGATGCCAAGCGCATGGGTGACGTGGAAGTCATGGGTCTTGCCAACCAGGCAGACACTATCCGTGCCCGCATTCATCACGGCGGCCAGAACGTCGTCATTGGCCGCCGAACGCCCGGACCGTTTGGTCATGCCAAATGCCGTCATCCGCGCCCGTGTCTTTGGCGCATTGTCGAAGAAGCTGCTGTCAGTGGGGTTGGCGCCGGGCCAACCCCCTTCGATGTAGTCGACGCCCAACTCATCAAGCGCGCAGGCGATCTGCTGCTTTTCCGCAACCGAGAACTGAACGCCCTGGGTCTGCTGCCCATCCCTCAGCGTCGTGTCGTAGATATAGAGTTTTTCCACCGCGCCCATCCCTGGCTTTGTCTTGGTCGGTACAGTCGGAGCCTGTGTCAGAGGTTGTCCACGCGCGCGGCATCAAAGCCGGGTCCGGGCACCAGTTCGACCCCGGCCTTACTCATCCGCACCTCGACCCCGGCCTCGACCAGCGCGGCCTTGAGCGCATCAACAGCCGAGAAATCCTTGTTCTCCATGGCCGTGGCGCGCAGACCGGCGAGCCGATGGGCCAGCCCCGAGAGATCGGTGTCCACCGTTTCGGCCCAGCCGCCCATCTCGGACGTCAAGAGCCCGAGAAGGCCGGCCGAGGCTTTCAGGCCCGGCGCATTACCGTTTGCGGCCAACCGGTGAAGCTCGGCGACGACACCCGCTGTGTTCAGATCATCGGCCATCGCCTCGACCACGGTCGCCGAGACCGCGCCTGCCTCGACGCCATCGGTCAGCGCCCGCCACTTTCGCAGGGTGCTCTCTGCCTCGGCCGCGCGCGCAGCAGTCCAGTCCATCGGTCGCCGATAATGGGTCGACAGCATGACGAACCGGATCACCTCGCCCGGGAACCCCTGATCGAGAAGGTCGCGCACAGTGAAGAAGTTGCCCAGCGATTTGGACATCTTCTTGCCTTCGACCTGCAGCATCTCATTGTGCATCCAGACGCGGGCGAAATCGCCATCCGGGTGGACGCAGCGGCTTTGTGCGATCTCGTTTTCATGATGCGGGAACATCAGATCATTGCCACCGCCGTGAATGTCAAAGGTCTCGCCCAGAAGCGCGTGGCTCATGGCCGAGCATTCGATATGCCAACCCGGACGCCCACGGCCCCAGGGGCTGTCCCAACCCGGCGTGTCGTCATCCGAAGGTTTCCAAAGGACGAAATCCATCGGATTCCTCTTGTAAGGCGCAACCTCAACCCGGGCGCCAGCGATCATGTCATCCACCGATCGTCCAGACAGCTTCCCGTAGTCGGCGTAACTGTCGACGGCGAAAAGCACATGACCCTCGGCCACATAGGCGTGACTGCGTGCGACGAGGTCGGAAATCATTGCCACCATCTCGCCGATAAAGGCCGTCGCGCGTGGCATATGCGTGGGTTCAAGCGCGCCGAGTGCGGCCATATCTTCGAGATACCAACCAATCGTTTCGTTCGTGATGTCGGAAATCGCGCGTCCCGTCTCGGCGGCGCGGGCGTTGATCTTGTCCTCGACATCCGTGAAGTTGCGCACATAGGTCACGTGCGCAGGCCCGTAGACATGGCACAGCAGTCGAAACAGCGTGTCGAAAACCAGAACGGGACGCGCATTGCCCAGATGCGCCCGCTCGTAGACGGTCGGTCCGCAGACATAGAGCCGCACATTGCTCGCATCGAGCGGCTGGAAAAGCTCCTTCCGCCGGGTTCGCGTATTGTGCAGGTGGATCGCTGTCATGGCTCAGGCTCCTAGGGCGCATGGAATTGGCACAGGCGTCGGGCGCGGGCTTAGCAACGAAATGTCAGGAAGAAAACGTCAGACCGGCCCGCTGGATTGGTTCAGCAGGAAATGCAGCAAGTAATGATGCAGGTCCGGTTCGTCATGATTGTTGCATAACACGATCAGAGCGTGGCTCCAAGCGTTGTCTTGGCCGAGGCGCGTTGGCATACTCCGCCTGATGACCCGCAAGATCGTGAATACCATTTGTGAAAAGATGCCGGGGGCAGAGTGGTCAGACCCATGGGGTGGCGGGCATGACTCGTGGAAAGTATGCGACAAGATGTTCGCCTGCATTGGAATCTCCGATACAGGCGTTTCAGTCAAAACCGCCGATATCGAAACCGCGCAGATGCTGATCGATAGCGGCGTGGCCGTGAAGGCTCCTTACTTTCATCGAAGCTGGGTTCATTTGCCCTGGGGCACGGAGGAAGCCGAGCTCAGGCACCGAATCGAAGTGTCTTACGACATCGTGCGCGCAGGTCTTACGAAGAAGCTTCAGGCGACGCTGGCACCGCGCGTTTGACCCGAGCAGGAAACTCGCCCGGTTTGCCCTGTTTGGCCGCAACAAAGGGATTTTCGCCACCTCGGAACGCGCCGCACATCGTGTTTTCGCGACACCCTTCAAAGGAAAAAGCCGGACCCGAGGGCCCGGCGTTCACTGGCTAACAACAAAAATTACGTAGGGTCAACTTAGCACATTCAGAACCGAAATGAAGCCCGAACGTTCACGCTCGTCGCTTCTGCGTCGACACCTGTGCCTTCGATGTTGTTGAAGTCGTGGTAGAGCGCTTCACCGCTGATGGTCCATTCGTCGGTCAACCGATACGCGACGCCCAGACCATAGACGCCTCCGGTATCATCGCCGAGCGACGTGTCGACCTCGGCCACACCGACGGTAACGTAGGGCAGCACATTGCCCAGATCGTAACCCGCCTTGACCTTGAGCCGGCCAACACTGTCGACGTCAGCCGCACCGCCCAGATCGACGTCGGTCCAATCCCATTCGATCTCGCCACCGACAACAAATTCACCAAAATCAAAGTCATAGCCGCCATGGACACCGTAGGCAATGTCATCGCCATCTGCGGCACCGGTGCCATCCACGTCCAAATATCCCAACTGCCCACCGACATATCCACCGGTCCAGTCGCCATCAGCCAAAGCTGGTGTGGCGATCAAAACGGCGGCGGCGGTTGCCAACAATGCGCGCATGTTTTGTCTCCTTCTTGCACGTCAAAGCCCGGCCCGAACAAGCTCTGCGACAATCACCTATGTGCCCGTCGCCGCGGAACAACCGGTGCTTCGGACACAGCTTCGCGAGCCTTTTGAGAGCGGCGGGAACTGGCCGATGCGCGCCCGGCGTCCGGCCAGTTCACGCCAGCGACCGCGCCAAGCTGTCGCGCCAATCCCGACGTACGGACGGAATCAAAAAAAACGACAAAGGTCGCAAACGGCGCAGCATCACAACCTGCCCCGTGTCAAAGGGGATCCTGGAGGAGATACAATGCAAGGTTGCCTGAGCAAGATAACTCTGGTCGACCGCACCATTGGTGCGGCGCGCGGGCGTGCGGCGCGGGGACGTCCGATCCGGATCTGAACCTAATCCATCCGATCACGTTCAGACCCTGCAAGGACACCCCTTTATGAAAGACAATCCTTCTTCTTCCGCCCCGGCGCGCAGCGGCGGTCGCGCAGCGCGCCGCGCGGCCCGGGCGGCCGCCCTGCCCGATCACCTGCGTCCGGTCCGGCCTGGCCTCTTGGGCGGGACCTACCGTCCGCTGACCGAGGCTGGCATGGACCGGATTCACCAGGCCGCGCTGGACGTGCTGGAACAGGTCGGCCTCAGCGAAGCGCCAGAGACCGGCATCGCCCATATGACGGGTGCCGGTGCCGAACTGGGCGATGATGGCCGCCTCCGGTTCCCCCGCGCCTTGGTCGAAGACACGATCGCCAAGGCCAACCGCTCAGTCACCTTGCACGGACGGGACGCGGCGCATGATCTGGAGCTATCGGGCAATCGCGTACATTACGGCACCGCAGGTGCCGCGGTGCATATGGTAGATGTGCAGACCCGTGCCTACCGCGAAAGCACGCTGCAGGATCTGCACGACGCCGCGCGGATCACCGACCAGCTCGACAACCTCCACTTCCTGCAGCGCCCGATGGTCGCCCGCGACATCACCGACAACCGCGAAATGGACCTGAACACCATCTATGCCTGCTGTTCGGGAACCACCAAACATATCGGCACGTCATTCACGGAACCGGACTTCGTGGATGAGGCGCTCGGGATGCTGCACATGATCGCAGGCGGTGAAGATGCCTGGCGCGCGCGGCCCTTCGTGTCAAACAGCAACTGTTTCGTCGTGCCCCCGATGAAATTCGCCACCGAAAGCTGCCAGGTTATGGAGCGCTGCATCGAAGGCGGCATGCCCGTCCTTCTGCTCAGCGCGGGGCAGGCCGGCGCCACGGCCCCGGCGCCGATCGCGGGTGCCATCGTCCAGGCCATGGCGGAATGCCTTGCCGGACTGGTCTATGTGAATGCGATAAAACCGGGATGCCCGGCGCTTTTCGGCACCTGGCCATTTGTCAGCGATCTGCGCACCGGGGCAATGTCCGGCGGGTCAGGCGAACAGGCGCTGCTAACGGCCGGCTGCGCACAGATGCAGAAATACTATGATCTGCCCGGAGGCGCGGCGGCGGGCATCGCCGATGCCAAGCTCCCGGACATGCAGGCAGGTTGGGAACAGGCCACGTCGAACGTGATGGCAGGGCTCGCAGGACTTAACATGGTCTATGAGGCCGCCGGCATGCACGCGTCGCTTCTGGGCTTCTGCCATGAAAGCCTCATCCTCGGCGATGACCTGATCGGTCAGGCCCTGCGCTGTGTGCGCGGGATCGAGGTTGACGAAGACAGCGTGTCGGTCGAAACGATCCGCGCGACCTGCCTTGATGGGCCGGGCCACTTCCTTGGCAGCGAACAGACGCTCGGCCGGATGCAGACAGATTACGTCTACCCTGCCCTTGCGGACCGATCGTCTCCGAAAGAATGGGATGAGCTCGGCAAACCGGATCTGATTGAGAAGGCCATCGCTCGCAAAGAGGCGATCCTGGCCGAGCGCTCGCGCGCGTCTTTTGATCCCGCGACAGATGCAAGGATCCGGGATCGGTTCGCGATTCATCTGCCAAGATGACAAAAGCGGCTAGACGCGGCGGTCGGTCGGGCTCCGACCGCCGCACCGCTGAGCTGAACGCAAGGTCACACCTGGGGTCGATGCCGGGTGGCCCAGCCAGCGGAGATTCGGGGCGCGCGCGCCTGTTTGGGGCGGATCATTCCTGTGCTGAGCCTGTAGGGTTGCATTCAGCGGTGGATGATCTTGGCGCCGGCAGCCACGGCCAGCGCGTTTTTTATGCGCGCGCCCCACGCAACAGGATCGACTGTCGCGTTAGCCCTCGGTCGCCGGCATCAGCCCGGCTTCCTGAGCAGCAACGATCTCGTCGCCATCCAGCGCGCCGTCGGCATTGACGTCCATTGCCGCGAAGTTTTCGACCGTGATTTCGGGGAATGCAGCCTGAACCTCGTCAAGGGTCAGCACGCCGTCCCCATTGGTGTCGAGCTCGGTTTGAGCGAACGCCATAATGGGTCCGGTCAGAAAAGCCGCAGACGCCAGGGTCAGAAAGATGGATCGCATGACAGTGTCTCCCACGTCGTGTTTGCATGAAGTCCGTTTGGACAGGAGACATGTGGTCATCGCGGACGATGGTTGTCACCGGGGCGGCGCTTCAAGGCCGATTTCGCGCCAGCCCTTGCTGATTTTCCGGTGGCTCTTCGGCAAGGGGATGCACAACCAAACGCTGTCGCGGCGGATCGGCAAAAGCTGTCCAATCTCGCCCGACCGGTTCGGCGGCGCACCGCCAAAAAGCTGCGCCGCCTTGAATGGCCGAGTCTCGTTCTTATACGCGCGCCTGGGCGCGTCCCGCGAGTTGATCAGCGAAGTCGTGGTTCTTGTCGCGATGCCCGGCCTCGTCCGCGCGCACGGCGATCACAACGTCCCTGAGCTTCGCATCGTGGCCGAGACCCCAGTAGTCGATGGCGAGCCGTGGCGCGGGCACGTTCGCCTGCCTGCCTTCATCAATTTCGGCCAGGTATTGCGTGTAGCTGACGACCGCTTCTTCTTCGAGATACCCCACAACCCGGTGCGCCGTGCGCGGCGCAAACAGGTAGAGAAAGAAGTAGAAGTTAAAGAACACCGCCTGCCCGACCATGATCAGTATTCGCTCGAATACAGTCGGTTCGGCGATTTTGACGAATGTCATCAGATGCATCCGTTCGTTTTCGGCCTCATCCAGCAATTCGCGGATCCAGCCCTGATCGTCACGGATGTGCCGCAGCGCCTTGAGGTGCTGCAGCAACCCTCCGACCATGCCGGGCACGGCGGCGACGGTTTCCAAAACAACCGCGCGGTGGCCGTAGCGCTTGGCAAAGAACCGATCCGCGAAGATCCGCATGAGCCGCACCGTGCGAAGCGCAATCCGGTCATGGACATCACGCGGCTCCATATGCCGGTTGAGGTCTGCTTGTGTGTCGCTCGTATCGAACATGATTGCCTCCATTTCTACGTCAGACATGGCACTTTATGTTTTCCAATCAACTGACTGCGGCAGGATGTTACAGCGATTTTTGAAGAGCGCGCAACGCTTACCATCGCAACGTTTGACGTGCGAAGCGCGGGGTTTTCAGTCCTCACGTATTCTCAAAAATCGCGCGGCCAAGACGGGCGGATTGCCGCATCAAATGGCGAAGATGTGGATTGCCTGCTTCAGCAGCCTCTCTTGCATCTAAACCCGTCTCGTTACGCGCCAGTTGGACGGGCAGGTCGTCCGAGCCAACTTGTACGCCTCAACCTCCGACCCCGACAGGAGCGATCACAATCTCTAGATGCTGGTGTT